>JAFAMM010000177.1 GCA_019233375.1 Acidobacteriaceae bacterium | reverse complement strand
GTTCGCGAAGTAGACCTGAAGTTGATCGAAGCTGGTAAGCTGCTGGGCGCGAAAATCGTCACCAATGACTTCAATCTGAATAAGCTGGCTCAGGTGCAAGGCGTCTCCGTCCTGAACATTAACGAGCTGGCGAACTCGCTGAAGCCGATTGTGCTCCCTGGCGAAACTATGCGTGTTTTCATTCTGAAGGAGGGCAAGGAGTATAACCAGGGTGTTGCCTATCTGGATGACGGCACGATGGTCGTTGTGGATAACGCCCGCCGCCTCATTTCAAAGACGATTGACATTACTGTCACGAGCGTTCTCCAAACAACGGCCGGCAAGATGATCTTCGGCAAGTATGACGAACGGATACACATCGGCGCCGCCGAGCAGCGTGGCGCCACCGCGTCGGCCGGATCATCGGCCAACTGATCTGCTTCACCGTTGCCGCTCAATGAATCGGGCGCGGCGGGTTCGTAGTAAGACTGAATGCCTCGCCGTCAAGCTGCACTTCCGTATCACTGTTCCAATGGATGTTCGTTTCGGACGGAACTTCGCGTAGCCGGTAACCTTGTGCTGCGCCGTTCAGGGGTACAATCACCAGGTAAGCGCGCAAGCTTGTAACCGCTCCATCCCAATACCGGTTGAACGGATCATTGTATTCAAAGTCGAACGTTTTTTCGACAAACGCCAGCCGGGAGCTGTCCGGCGACCAGGCCAAATCGGGATAGAACGTGTGAACGCCGCTGTAAGCGAACCGTGACCGGCGCTTCGGCGAAGTTGACGCGGCCAGATTTCCTTCGAACGTGCAGCCGTCCGGGTAGGCAGTGCGCTCATTCATGAGAAGACAATAGTTATCGCCTTCCGGCGTACCGTAGCGCTGGACGACTCCGATGTGGGCCAGTGTCTTGCGGTCGGGCGACCACATAAACCAGAGTCCGGCGTAACGCCCCTGTAATTGTCCGGTGATGGCGTCTAAGACAAGGTAATTCCTCAAAGACAGGTCCGCCATCTGACAAATCAGCCCGATGCGGATCGCGTCGATCCACTCGACAGTAACCGGCGCCGGACAGTCACTCACCAGGAATCGCGAGGTCTGCTGCGTATTCGAGTGACTGACCACAAGCTCCGGTCCAGGGCCAAGGCAGGCTGTCAGAGTACCATCAGGCGAAGCGGCCGCTCGAGGATCGCCCAGGCAATTAGCCGACTGCGGCCGGCTCCAGACGAAAGCCCCGGAAGCGAGGCAAAGCAGAACTGTGCAGGCTAATACTCTCGTCATAACATTTCTTCGATGCATGAGTCCGGCGTAGCGGTACCGTAGGTCCTTGACTGTTGTTCAACGCTCAGTTACAGTCTTAGACTCACTGGAGGCGCAGATGAAACCGCAGGATGGGACGTGGGTTGGGGTATTCGTGACAGCAGCGGGTCTATCCGTCCCGGTAACTTTATACGACATGAAATTCTCGGATGATGGAACGGTGAAGGGAAAGTTCGCCGTCACCGCTCCAGATGATCCGGCGTGGCGAGGTCCTTCAAAGGGTGAGATTAGCGATGGGGGGTATTCGCCGTTCGGGACCATTCATCTCGAAGAGGATACGGATCAGGATGAATACGGGGCAGCTTGGTTTGACGGGCGATACTCGGTGCACGATAAGAACATCGGGGTGATTTGGGGTTCTGTACTGGTCCGTAAGAACAAGAAAAGCGAACTCGGGACTCTCTCGCTCGTTTTCGCCAAACGGCCCATACAAGCAGTAAACGGCGTTTGGCACGGATAGCGCGCTAACTCTTGATCTGGACTGCCGAATCCGAGCCCTTGAGGCATTCGCTATCGCCACAGGCTGAGATGCTCTTGAAGGCATTCAGAGACTCGGGTCTAATCCCGGAGCCGGGACTTGACGACGGAGTGGAAGCGCGCCAGGACCAATTTGGTGAGCTGGAGTGGGCACGCCTCTCGCATCGGCCGCTTCAATTCATATCCCAAAAACGTACAAAGCGCCTGCTCGGCATCGGCTTCGCTGTTACCGATTTTCTTGTAGCGCCAGCGGGGCTGTGCTCTGGTGAACGCATGGCGATCTGCTCGTGCGGCGCTTTAGTGAACCTGATGGTGGTGCTTTGTGACCGGCTGATTGATGCGGGTGTGCCGCTTGACTGCGTTTTGCCGGTGGACGAAGAAAACGACGCCTCACCGGTAACAGCTCTTCTTCGAGAGTATCGCGTCAGGCTTTCGAGTCTGAAGCTGTCCCTACACGGCCGGCTGCTGATGGATCAGGTATTCACGCGCATGACAGACGCGGAGCGCCGAACGGCACAACCCCAAGCGCCGCTCGCGTATCGCTTCTGGTTGCGCAAATCCGCTTTGCCGTTTGTTGCCATGGCTCTCCCCGCCTGTTTCTCTGCCGCACGCGATGGCAGCCGTCCGGCGGGCGCCCACATGCGATGGCTGTATGCAGTCGGCCGGTTTTTCGGGGTAGTGGACGATGCGGCAGATTTCAACGAAGATCTCGCCTCGGGCGCTCCCAATTACTGGCAGCGATGGAACGATGGATTGCATGGGCACATCGCGCTACGAGTCGCCGGATGGGGGCAAAAAATTCTAGCATATTGGGATAACCTTGTGCGAGATACGGATCACCAGCACGCGGTCCGCGCTATCTTTCTTCACCACGCCTGGAGGTGGCTGGGACCGGCGTAGCCGCCCATGTTAGTTCCTGACAAGCTTCGCCGGCCTTTTCTCCCCCTTGCGCTCTTAGGGGCACTTGCGGTAGCTGGCCTGTGTGCGGAGTGTTTCTGGAGCATTGCCTGGCGTAACGGCATGCCGGTGGATTCGGGCTGGTCGGCGGCGCCGCGGGGCGACAAATGGCAAATTTGGAATCTCGATCCGGCCGGGCCGGCGCAACGAAAACTGCGGCCGGGCGATGAAATCACCGCTGTGAATGGCTCCGAAGACGCGGCGCGATTCACGCCCAGTCGACCGCTTCGCGCGCTAAAGCCGCCTTCTTCGTACTCGATCGATGTTCTCAGAAACGGCGCGCGACAGCACATCATTTTGCCTCTTTGGCCCATTCCTGATTTTGCCTGGGCGTTGTATGGCTATCTTCTTCTCGCTCTCGTCAACCTAGGTCTTGCGGTCTGGATTGCGATTGCCCGGCCGGATTATGCACCCGCCCGCATTGCGTTTTTCCTGTTCCTGGGAGGGGCTGCCACATTCGCGGCGGCCACACTTCAGCAGGGCTTTGAAGGGCCGCTGCACGGTGGCTGGCTCTGGCTGGAGTTGATCGCCGGAGCCAGTGTCTGGCGTCCGCTTGAGTGGGCGGTTTTTTATGATTTTTCACTTTCTTTTCCGGAACCTCTGGCACAGCCTCGATTCTTGAGGATTGGGCGAGTCCTTTTCTACGGTTTGGCCGGCGTGCTGTTTGTGTTCGGGATACTGCCGATTTTGGCCGAGGTGCTGAACCTCCCATCACGTTCGAGCCTACTACCCCGATGGTTTCCGCTTGCGCGCTTCGACGCATGGCGGCCGCTGGTGAGCGATGCTCTCGGCGCGGTTGTTCTACTCTCAACCCCGGTCATTCTGGCTCGCAATTACTTGCACCTTCCCGATCCGACCGCGCGGCGAAGACTGCGGTGGGTGGCGCTCGGGATAGGTGTATCGATCATCCCCATGGCGTGCGGCATCGCGCTGCGGTTTGTACTGCAAATCACCGGGCATCGGAGCGCAGCAGTGAGGGTCGATGCTTTCCTCGACAAAGTCGCCACGTTCGTGTTGGTGCTGGTGCCCATTAGCATCACGTATGCCATCGTGAAACATCGCATTCTCGGGATTCGACTGGTTATCCGGCGCAGCGTGCAGTACCTTCTCGCGCGCAACGTTTTGCGGATCATTTTGTATCTGCCGCTGATTGCGATCGGGATCGATATTCTGCTGCATCCGCGGCAAGGTCTCGCGGACTTCCTGCTGCACAAGGCGTGGTGGTTCTACCTTGCTGTGATTGCCAGCGCATCTATCAGTTTGCGATTCCGTTCGCGCCTTCAACACTGGGTCGATCGGAGGTTTTTCCGCGCGGCGTACGAGGAACAGGTGATCTTGTCTGATCTGATTGAACAGCTGCAGGGCTGCGAGACCTCAAGCGAGGTCGTCCGGGTCGTCTGCGCGCAGATTGCTCAAACTCTGCAGCCTTCGAGCGTATGCGTTCTGTTCAGGAACCGGAGCACGGGCCAGTTCACGCTGGCCGATCCCTACGACTCGCCCCTTGCGCTTCACTTTCGCAGAGTGCTGAATGAGCGTTTTCACGATGCAATCGAGGCGGAGCGCTCCTCGAGGACTTTTTCGGAAGTCGCTCTGCAAAGCCAGACATCCATTGACTCGGAAGACATGCGGCATGCGCTGATAACGCCCATTGTGACGCCTAGCGGCGAACTGCTGGCAGTGCTGCTGCTGGGAGAAAAGAGATCGGAAGAACGGTACTCAAACCGCGACCGCAGGCTGCTGCACGCTGTTGCGACACAGATTGCGCTGGTTCTCGAGATGGTCGCACTGCGCGATCAGGTGCGAGAGGAAGGCCGCGTGCGCGTAGAGGTGCTTGCCCGGCTCGAGCAGGATCAAATTCAGCTCGTGCTTGAATGCCCGGCGTGCGGGCGGTGCTATAGCAGTCCGGCCACTCAGTGCGAGGCGGATCAGTCCGCCCTCGGCTTTACACTTCCGATTGAGCGAACCATCGAGGGGAAGTACCGGCTCGATAGGCGTATTGGCATTGGCGGTATGGGCGCGGTTTACCAGGCCTGTGATCTGCGGTTGCAGCGCGAGGTAGCGGTGAAGATCATGACGGGACGGCTCTTTGGCAACACGGCTGCGCTGCGCCGCTTTGAACGGGAGGCCCGGACCGCTGCGCGACTCCAGCACCCGGGCATTGTGGCCATTTACGATTTCGGATCGCTGCGCGGCCAAGGCGCGTACCTTGTGATGCAGCTTGTTGCCGGGCGGTCCTTGAGAGCCGAGATGGCTGTTGACCGCAACCTTCGGCCGGACCGGATCGCAGCGTGGTACGAACAGTTTTGTGATGCGATTGCCTGCGCCCACCGCAACGGCGTGATTCATCGCGATCTAAAGCCCGAGAACGTACTCGTCTCGGCGGGGCAAGACGAGGTCGAAAAAATCACCGTTCTCGATTTCGGGCTGGCCAAGTTTCGGAGCCTCGCGCAACCGGCAGATACCGCGTTTACCACCGAAGACGGCGTTGTGGGGACGCTTGGCTATATGTCGCCCGAGCAACGAAGCGGCGGTCTTGTTGACGAGAAGACTGATGTGTATGCCATGGGCGTGATCGCGGCCGAGCTTCTGACGAACCGTCGTCCGCCGGCGAGCGGCGCTTCAAGGAAGTGGGTGCGCAGCGTACTCCTCTGGCCTGCGTCGAATCTTGCCGGCATCGCGATCACGGGCGTTCTTACTCGCTGTCTCGCCGACGCGCCTGCTCAACGGCCAAGCGCAGAGGAGTTGCAGAAGCAGCTGGTTCCGCTGTTAAGCGAATGCCCGCCACTGCTGGTTAGTCCGGCGCGAGGAACGAACGGCACGGAGACGGTAGCCGGGCCGGTTTAGACCTGCGCTGTTGAATTGCTCCATGGATGTGACATGGTAGATTTCGCCGCAGCCGCAAGTTGCGATCCGGCGGCTCGGGCGAAGGAGAGCTAAAGAAGCTCGACTACTTCGCTGGGCGTGCTTATTGTTCGCGCAACACGACGGCCGGGTCCACGCGCATGGCCTTCTCTGCCGGGATGTAAGAGGCGACGAGTGCCGCGGTCGTCAGGACTGCGATAACGAGGCCGAAAGTGCCCGGATCATTTGGTTGCGTTTCGAACAGCAGAGTTCGCAGAAAACGGCTCAACAGCAGTGCGCCCGCGATACCGAGTAAGAGGCCCATCGCTGTAAGCCGCACTGCTTCAGAGAGGATCAGCACCAACACGGCATTGCGGTCCGCGCCGATCGCCATACGGATTCCAATTTCCCGAGAACGCTGGGTGGCCGAATAAGCAATCACGCCATAGATCCCTATGCATGCGAGCGTAAGTGCGACTAAACCAAAAGCGCCGAGCAAGCAGGTCTCTAACCGCGGGCGGGCAATGGAATCCGCTACCATTTGCTGCATTGACTCTATTTCCGCGACGCCCTGATCGGCATCGACCGCATGAATCTCCCGGCGCACCGCGGCAGTAAGCCTGCCGGGGTCAGAAGCGGTGCGAATAACAAGCGATGAGAAGGGAAATGGGTGCTGGTCGTTTGGAAGAAACAGGCAGGGATCGGGAATGGTATTGAGCTGGCTGTGCCTAATGTCGCGGGCGATACCGATTATCTCAACGGGTGGGGTATCATCCCAATCCATCTTTATGCGTCTGCCCAGTGGGTCTTGGCCCGGGAAAAGCATGCGCGCGGCTGACTGATTGAGAATTGCCACTTGCGCTGCTCCCGGCCGGTCATGCTCGTCGAAATCACGCCCTTCGAGAATCGGTATACCGAGCGTGCGAAAGTAGCCGGGAGTAATCACCGACACGTCTCCGCCCGGGCGGCGATTGGGAGCGGGTTCCGGCCGGTCCGCCGGGTAGTACCACGTGCCGGCATTGGTGCCTTCCATCGGGAGAATGCCAATCGACCCTGCGGCAATTACGCCAGGCAGCGCGCGAATGCCCTGGAGCATTTGATCTACCGCATCGGCGCGCCATTCCTGCTTTTGAACCGGGAGAAGGAGCATGCGGGCGGTGAGAACGTGCTCGGCATGAAAGCCTGGATTCACATCTGCGAGCCGTACGAAACTGCGAATCATGAGTCCGGCGGCGGCCGCCAGAATGAAGGAAAGGGCAACTTCGACGACCACCAAAGCGCGACGCATCTTCCGGCCAGACGTTACGGATCTGCTTGATTCGTGCAAGGCGTGCACCAGATCCGGCTTGCTTGCTTGAACAGCCGGTGCCAAACCGAAAAGTATGCCTGTTGCAAGACTCAGTACGATCCCAAAGCACACAATGGTCGGATTCAGGGCTGCTTCATGGAGACGAGGAATGGAGGCGCTCGGCGGCACATTTGCAATGACGAGGCGCAACGCAAGCCATGCGAACCCGATCCCAAGAATGCCGCCAATACCCGAAAGTACTACGCTCTCCACGAGCAACTGCCTGACGATCCGCGCGGTACCGGCCCCGAGCGCGAATCGCACGCTGATTTCGCGGCTGCGCCGTACGCCGCGCATGAGTAGGAGATTAGCGACGTTTGCGCACGCGATCAGGAGTAACAATAAAACGCTGGCAAAAAAGACGAGCAGAATCAGCCTGAAATTGCCGACGGTCTGTTCGAGCAGTGATATTACCATTGCACTCCAGCCGGCATTCAGATTCTGGTTTTCTCTAGCAGTTTGGATTGCGATTGCGGCGATGTCCGCGCGGGCTGCGGTTGCCGTCACGTTTTCACGGAGCCGGCCGACAACGGAATAGTTTCGGCCCTCTTCGAAATTGATTGCGAGCGGGACGTAGAGATCGGCCCGGTAGTTCTCGAGGCCAAATCCAGGCGGCATGACGCCAATGATTTCGTGATGGCTCACGTTGATGGATATGCGTTTGCCGATCACATCCATACGGCCCCCGAATAGCCGCTGCCATGTGCCGTAAGTCAGGATCACTTCCTTGGGCTCATCTCGAAAATATTCGGCCGGGCGGAACACGCGCCCGAGCAGCGGGGGCGTGCCCAAAACCTGAAAGAATTCCGATGTGACGGCCAGCCCCGGAACCTGCTCTGTTTCACCGTCGCCCAAAAGATTCATCGGGAGCTGGAAGAAGGCAGCCATCGACTCGAAGGAGCGTGATCGCTGTTTCCAGGCAACGAAGTTATTCAGCGCCACTACGTTCGGCTTTTTTGAGCCGGGCGGAATTTCCCAGATCATCGCGAGCCGCTCCGGCTGTGAGAAGGGAAGAGGCCGAAGCAGGATGGCATCCACCACACTGAAGATCGCAGTCGTGCTGCCAAGACCAAGAGCTAAGGTCAGAACGAGCGTGACTGTGAACAGCGGCGCCTGCCTGAGCGTGCGAAGTGCATAACGAACGTCCTGCATGGCCTGTTCGAGCCACCCAAACCCCCAGTTGTCGCGCGCAACGTCCTTGACCAACCCTAGATTTCCGAACTGCCGGCGAGCGGCCGCCTGCGCCTGAAGGGGCTGTTCGCCTCGCTCCATTCGCTCGCGCACATCCATTGCGAGGTGAGAATTCAGTTCCTCTTGAAGATCGTCTTCGAGCTCGCGGCGCCGGAAAAACCTGCGGAGGAAGAAACGGATTCGTTGAGACTTCATTGGGTTGAACTCAGCGAGCCGGATTCAGAACGCCGGAAATGGCTTTCACGAGCAGATCCCACCGGGACCGCTCGGCACCGAGCTGCTTCTTGCCGGCAGAGGTCAAACGATAGTATTTGGCTCGTTGATTGTTATCCGATGTTTTCCATTCGGATGCCAGCCAGCCCTGGCGTTCGAGCCGATGCAGCGCAGGATATAGCGAGCCTGTTTCCACCTGGAGCAAATCTCCGGAAGTGTTGCGAATGGCTTGGGCGATGCCGTGTCCGTGCTGCCCGCCCCACTGCAGAGTCTGGAGGATGAGCAGGTCGAGCGTGCCTTGCAGAAGCTCGATCCGATTGCGATATGGTTCTTTGCCCATTGCTGTAGACATTCTACTACCATTTGATGCGCAATCGCGGCTCCATGCAAAGCCGCTGGCATAAGATCGTTACCGTATGGAAATCAATCGGCGGCATTTCACTTATGGCCTGGCAGCCGGCACCTTGCTTTCGTCACTCCCTGCGGCGGCTCAGGAAAAACGTCTGGGATATTGCATTGTCGGATTGGGCCGAATCTCGATGGGGCACTTTATGCCGGCCTGCAAGATGTCGCAACGATCGCGTGTCACGGCGCTGGTTAGCGGTCATCCGGACAAGGCAGCCAAGATGGCCCAGGAATACGACGTGCCCACTAAGAATCTCTACAACTATGATGATTTCGACAAGATTGCCGGTAATCCCGATATCGACGCGGTCTATATCGCGCTGCCCAACAACATGCACGCCGAGTACACCATCCGAGCGGCGAATGCCGGAAAGCATGTCTTGTGCGAAAAGCCGATGGCGACCACCGTTAAAGATAGCCAGAACATGATTGCTGCATGCAAGGCGGCAAACAAAAGACTGATGATCGCTTACCGATGCCAGTACGAGCCGACGAATCTGCTGGCGATCAAGATGATACGTGACGGTACGCTGGGCACGATCCAAGCCATAGAGAGCGCCAACGGCTTCAATGAAAAAGCGGGCGAGTGGCGGCTCGACAAGAAAATGGCCGGAGGCGGTCCATTGATGGATGTCGGCATCTATTCGCTAAATGCCTGCCGGTATTTGATTGGCGAAGAGCCGGTCAAGTTCTCGGCCTATGCGACGGTTATCGATCAGGATGGGCGTTTCAACACGGTAGAAGAGAACGACGGATGGACCATGCGATTTCCGTCCGGCGTGGTCGCAAGTTGCAACACCACATACGGCGCGAACATGCCGGGGTTTTTCAGGGTCCACGGTTCGAAGGGGATGATCCATATGGAGCCGGCGTTCGCGTACGAAGGCATTCGTCTGAAAGCCGAGATTCACGGCCAGGCGCCCGTTGATCAGAGCGAGGAGGAAAAGGATCCCGCACAGTTCGTGCGTGAGGCGGACTACTTTGCGGTCTGTGTATTCAGTAATCAGGAGCCTAAAACAAACGGGCAAGAAGGGTTGCGGGATATGCAACACATGGAGCAAATCTACAAATCTGCCGGGAGAACGATGGGTTAGACGCCCCGGCGATCAGCGGGTGAGGAAGGTTCGCCAAACGGTATCGACGAGCGCGTGGGTAAGTGAGGACGCCAGCAGGCTGCCGCCGTTTCGAAAAGCCGACCCGTAAAACCAGCCGGCGGCCGTCGCCAGCAACACATAGCGCCAGTTCGGGAACGGCGCGTGCAATATGTGAAACAAACCGAACAGGCAAGAAACAATCGCCTGTGCCTTCCACCAGGAGTTCAGGGAAGCTGAGAGCAGGCTTTGGAGGAATCCTCTGAAGAAGGTTTCCTCGAGCAACGCGATGAAGAGAAAGATCTCAAGGAAATCGGTGAAGAAAGTGCCGGCCCCGCGCCATCTGGGGTGCCAAGCCGTGAATCCGAGCACGAACCCCGTTGGGAGAGCGATGACCGCGAAGCAGAGAAAATTCCACGTGGCTGCGCGGAAAACTCGTGCCGTGAGTGTAAAGCTGTATCCGAGCGTTGGCACGGGACGAACCGTGGTCCAGCACCAGCAAGCGACGGTGAGCAGGTACAGCCTGGCGATGAAATCGAGATTGACGGGAATATTCCAGATGCGGGCCAAGACGTGGGAAAGAACGGCGATGATCAACAGCAGGGCGACAGCGGCATCCTGAAGCGTAAACCGGGACAGCGCCTTCAGCGGGAAAAAGGTATAGATACCAAGCACCGGGACCGCGACTGCGAGTAATCGCGCAAGAGACGCAGACCGCCAGTCTCCTGTTCCGGCAGCGTACAGCATGTACGGCAAACACCAGAGGGCGATTTGCCTAAAGGAGTATGGCGCGCGAGCAAAGCAGCGGACCTCTTCATTACGCGGCCGAAGGAAGGCGGGCGCCAATGCAAGTGAGAGCTGCACAATGAAGCAGGAATACACGCCTAGGACCGTAGGCAGAGTCAGCGAATACCTATGAATGTAACGGCGCGCAACCAGGCCGAATAGAAAAGCAAGAAGTATGACAATGGCGGTAAAAGACCGCCAAGGGCGCAGAGCGAGGGTGGCGGGCACGCGAGAGGTCACCGGCCGGTACCTTGAAGTAACTTATCCGACTCCAACTTGATATATACTCTTTTGAGCCAAACTAGGAGGTTTGAGCCGCTATGTCATTCCTCGCGTGGATTATCCTAGGCCTGATCGCGGGCTTCATCGGCAGTAAGATTGTTAACAAACAGGGTGAAGGTTTATTTCTCGACATCATCCTGGGGATTGTGGGCGCAATTGTGGGCGGTTTTGTGTTCCGGTTCTTCGGAGCAAGCGGTGTTACGGGACTCAACATTTATAGCCTGATCGTCGCCGTCATAGGGGCTATCCTTTTCCTGATCGTCTATCACGCTATTTTCAGGCGAACTTAAAAAGATAACGCGGAATCAACTTAGAAAAGCCTGAAAATTCGCGCAATAGCCAACGGCATGGTGCAAATTGCAAAGATACGTGCGTTTTTGTGAAGGAGATATGAAGGCGATGCGAAGAGTGGCATTGAAGCGTAAGTGCATATACAAACCTGTCGTCTGGCTCTTTTGCGCGATGATTACGTTGCCGGCGTTCGGCCGCGCGAGTTTTCGGACGCAAGACACCCAAAGTACAACGTCGGATTCTGCGACAAAAGCTAAGAAGAAGAAAAAGAAGGCGACGGCGGATACGACTTCAACCCAGGCATCTGACAAGTCCGGTGCAGGAGCAGCGGCGGCAGCGGCTCCGGCTTCAACTTATGCCGCAACTCCTTCCACAACGGCATCTAAAGCCACGAAACCCGGAAGCTCCGGTACAAGCTCCGGGATGCGGACGCCTCCCCCGGGCAACGGGATGGTTTGGGTCAATACCGACACGAAGGTGTATCACAAGCAAGGCGACCGTTGGTACGGAAAAACAAAGAACGGTAAGTACATGAGCGAAGCAGACGCCGTACAGGCCGGATACCGTCCGGCACAGACTGGCGGACAAAGCAAGTAGGGGAGCAATGAATCCTTCACGAGTGATTTGCACATTGGTGGCGGCAGCGGCGCTCAGCATGGCCGGGGGCCGGCGAAGCTCGTTCCGGTG
>JAFAMM010000144.1 GCA_019233375.1 Acidobacteriaceae bacterium | reverse complement strand
ATGATCGTCATCGCGAACACGATCACCAGAGTGCCGCCGATCAGTGCCAGCGACCAGATCACGATCCCGGCGCGGGCGTCGATTCCTTCAAAGCTGGTGTGCTCGTGCCCGTGTATCGCTTGCGACGCCTTTGGCCCGTGAAAATGGACAAGTTCGTTGTCTCTAGTGTCGGGTGCGTTTAGCTTCATACCACCGCCTCCGGAAGCGGATTCATTACTCGCGCGTCACGCAGCGGAAGGAGCGGCCGCTGACGTAGCTGGCGCAGGTACAGGTAAACCCAGATCCCGCCAACTCCGAAGAAAGCCACGAAATCTGTCCAGTAAATCGCGAAGCCATTCGTTCGAAATGTCGGTTCGATGATCCAGAACAGATCGATCGCGCGCGCACACAGGATCCACACGGCCACGCGAATCAGGCGCTTCGGATCGCGCTTGCGTGCCTGCGAGAGCAGGCCCAGAAACGGAATCAGGAACATTACCAGCGAAACGATCGCCGCCAGCACAGTCCAGCCGCCGCGCACCCGCACCAGATACCAGTTCAGCTCCTGTGGAAGGTTCGCCGGCCATACGATGATCAGCTGCGAGACTGACAGGTAAGTCCAGAAAATCGTAAAGGCGAACATCATGTTGCCAAGGTCGTGCAGGATCACCGAATTGATTCTGCCGCCGAACCGGTCGCCTTTCGATGTAAGGATCAGTACCGTGATGACCAGCGCGAATGTCTGCAGAACATCGCCGAACAGCAGCATTGCGCCATAGATCGTCGAGAAGAATTGAGCGTCGGCCGACAGCAGCCAGTCGATGTAGGCGAACGTAGCTGTCAATGTAACCACCAGGCAGCCTGGCGCGCAGAAGGCTCGCATGCGATCACGCAAGCTCGGGTCACCCGTCTGGTCTTGCTTGTCGGACATTCTGAATACGCGGTAGCCCCAAAAAGCCCAAACTGCGAAATAAATGATCGAACGAATAATGAAGAAGGGTACGTTCAGATACGGCGCTTTGTGCCGTAGAATCGCCTGCGAAATCGGATTTGGAACCGTGTCGATGTGGGTCCACGGGTAGATGTCCTTTAAACCGATCAGCAGGATGATGAACATCACGGCCAGAAACGGCAGCGTACGCATGGCAGCTTCCAGATACCGCCTCGCCGTCACGCCCCAGCGCCCGCCGACCGTGTTATTTAAAACCAGAATTCCCAAGCCGCCGATCGTAAAACCGCCCCAGTAAAGGAAAGCGAACAGATACGACTGAAAGAACTGGGCGCGATTGTAGAAGAAGCCTGCGACGCAGAGCAGAGCACCCAGGCCGCCGATCACGCCGGCGATCCGCTCCACACTCGCCGCCTTGGGCCCCAGCCGGATCTCCGGTATCGGTAGATGATCCTCGTGTGCGTGACTGCTCACTTCATTCCTCCAGCAGGACCGCCCTGGCCCGTCCTGAGATTGCGCGTCTGCTGTTGCCTCGCAAGATCCGGAGGTGCGTTCTGGCTCAACTGCAGAGCGCGTATGTAGGCCGCTATCCTCCAGCGATCGTCATTCGCCACGCGCGATGCGTAGCTGTACATCGCGCCATACCCGTTTGTCATAACGTCAAAGAAATGTCCCACCGGCGCGTCCATCAGCCGCGGATCGGTATAGTTAGGCGGCTGGCGCAGCCCGCGGCCCACAATCATGCCGTGTCCGTTTCCCAGCCTGCCGTGACACGGTGAACAGTAAATGTTGAAACGCTCCTGGCCGCGCTCGAGATCAGCTTTTGTGATCTGAATCGGAAAGTAATCAACATCTTTCCCATTCACTTTGCCCGTATAGCGCGCTTCGTCGAGGTGCAACTGCCCGCGCGCCACCGTGTCCTCAATGGTCGGCCGCTCTGAGCGCCCGTCGCCAAAAAAGTCGGTCGCGGCGAACGTCTTGTATCGCGGCTGATTGTGCATGTCGTTTCGGCATGCGCTGGCGCCCAGCACACCCGCCAGCACAACCACCCATGCCGACTTACGCCGGAACAATACTCACCTCTTTCCCGCCGATTTCACGTAGGAAATGCAGCGTATCGTCGACCCGGAACTGCGGATCCGATGACTCAATGCACAAAAAGAACTTGTCCACCGATGCCCTCTCAAATGCTTCGACGTTGAAAACCGGGTGGTACGGCTTCGGCAAACCGTTCATCGCGAGCATGCTGATCATGGCGGTCAGGCCCGCCAGGAGGACCATGCACTCGAACGTGATCGGGATGTACGCGGGCCAGCTGTTCAAAGGCCGGCCGCCTACGTTGTGCGGATAGGCGATTACCGTGATCCACTCAAGCAGGCCGAAACCGCCGACAGCCCCGCAGATACCCGCAATCAGAACGCAAAGCGCAACCTTGTTTCGCTTATACCCGAGCGCCTCCGCGAGACCCGTCACCGGCATGGGAGCGTAAGCGTCCATGCGCCGGAATCCCGCTGCATAAGAACGCTCGCAGGCTTCTATCAGCTCTTCCGGGGTATCGAACTCGGCCATGGCGCCGTGAATTGTCGGGAGCTCGTTTAGAACAACGTCGTGGCTCATAACTTCTCCTCATACGCGCGTTCCATGTATCGGTCGTGGTGCACCACTTCGCGCACTTCGAAGATCGAGATAGACGGCAAGGTTCGCACGAACAGGAAAATGAGGAACATGAAGAAGCCGAGCGTACCCGCATATGTAGCCCAGTCCCATTTAGTCGGGATGTACGTGCCCCAGGACGAAGGCAGGAAATCGCGGGTCAAGCTAGTGACCACGATCTCGAAGCGCTCAAGCCACATCCCGATGTTGATGATGATGGCGATGATCCAGACGAGGATGATGTTGCGCCGCACACTGCGAATCCAGAGCAACTGCGGAATCGCGATATTGCAGAGAATCAGCAGAGCATAAGTGAAGGCATACGGCCCCGTCACGCGGTTCCAGTACATGAAGCTCTCGTACTTATCGCCGCTATACCAGGCAAAGAACGCTTCCATGCAATATCCGTAGGCAACGATCAGGCCCGTGCCAAGCATCAGCTTCGCCGCTGATTCGATGTGCCGCATCGTGATCAGGTCACGCATGTTATACCAGGCGCGCAGCGGGATGATCAGGGTCAGCACCATCGCAAAACCCGAGTAGATGGCGCCGGCGACGAAGTAAGGCGGAAAGATTGTCGTGTGCCAGCCCGGCAACACCGAAACCGCAAAGTCGAAGCTGACCACGGTGTGAACCGAAAGCACCAGTGGTGTCGCGAGGCCCGCCAGCAGCAGGTAAGCCTTCTGATACCGGTGCCAGTGGATGGCCGAATTTCGCCAACCGAGCGACAGCACGCCGTATAGTTTCCGTTGCCACATTTTCGGTGCCGTATCGCGCATGCTTGCCAGATCGGGAATCAGGCCGGTATACCAGAACACCAGCGAGATGGTTCCGTAGGTGGAAACCGCGAACACGTCCCATTCAAGCGGACTGCGCGGCTGCGGCCACAGCCACATCGAATTTGGATACGGAAACAACCAATATGCCAGCCACGGCCTCCCGAGGTGCAGGATGGGAAACATGCCCGCGCAGGCGACCGCGAAAAGCGTCATTGCCTCCGAGAAACGGTTGATCGACGTTCGCCAATCCTGTTTCAGCAGAAACAGAATGGCCGAGATCAGAGTGCCCGCATGGCCGATACCGATCCACCAGACGAAGTTGATGATCGCAAATCCCCAGCCGATGGGGATGTTTACGCCCCAGATGCCGATACCCTTGGTAAACAGCACCCACATCGCGAGCATCAAGAGGTTCACGAACACGAACGAAATGAACGCGCCCACCAGCCACTTCTTCGGCGATTTCTTCCAGGGCTGGTAGACAAGGCCGTTGATGCGATCCGTGACGGTTGCGTAATCGTGATTGGAACCAAGAATTCGATCCGGACCCGGATCGACGATTTCTTCTGTTGGGATAAATTCGTTTGTCGGCACGCTTATCCTCTCACCGTCTCATGTGTTTCGAGCGCCTCATTCGGATTCCGAACGTAGCCTAGATACTGTGTGCGCGGCCGCGTATTCAAGTCGTCGAGCAGACTGTAAACCCGCGGCAGGGCCTGCAGCTTTGCCACCTTGCTGCCCTTGTCGTTCAGATCGCCGAATGTGATCGCCTGTGTCGGGCAAACCTGCTGGCAGGCTGTTTTGATCTCGTCCCTGCGAAGCCGCCGGTTCTCTTTCTCCGACTCGATCTTCGCTTCCTGTATACGCTGCACGCAATAGGAACATTTCTCCATTACGCCGCGGCTGCGAACTGTGACATCGGGATTTCGCATACCGTAGAGGCTTTGCGAGTTCCAGTCCGAATAGAGATAGAAATTGAACCGGCGCACTTTATAAGGACAGTTGTTCGAGCAGTAGCGGGTACCGACGCAGCGGTTATACACCATCTGGTTGAGCCCCTCCTTGCTATGAACCGTTGCTGCCACAGGGCAGACAAGTTCGCAAGGCGCGTCCTCGCAATGCATGCACGGTACGGGCTGGTTGTATGACGCCGGATTATCCAGATTGCCGTGGTAGTAACGGTCCACGCGGATCCAATGCATGTGACGTCCGCGCGCCACCTGATCCTTGCCGACGACGGCGATATTATTTTCCGACTGACACGCCACAATGCACGCGCTGCAACCGGTGCAGACGTTCAGGTCGATCGTCATCCCCCACTTGTAGCCGTTATAGGGGAAGTCATCGGGGTAATAGAGAGTTTCATCTTTCGGCAGTGGCTTGTCTTCGGCTTCTGCCGTTGGAAACCGCGGTTCCTTGCGGTACTCCGCGATATCGGCCATGCGCACCGGATTCCGCCCCGCCATTGTCTGTGTTTCCTGGACGTCGGCGATGCGCATCTGCTGACCCGTTGCCTGAATGGAGCCGCTCGCCACCCACGGTGTTGCCGCATCCTGAATCAGATAAGCGTTGTAGCCGATATCCGTTCCCACCCGGCCCGAGTTTTTCCGCCCGTATCCAAGGTGAACCGTGAACGAATCTTCCGCCTGACCGGGGAGGACCCACGCGGGGCCTTCCACCGTTCTGTTATTCACCGTCACGCGCAGGATGTGTCCCTTATCAACCTTCAACTGGGCTGCGTTCTTCGGGCTGACATAGATGACGTTGTCCCAGGTGATCTTGCTCTGCGGCTTGGGGCACTCCTGCAGCCAGCCATTATTCGCCCAGCTTCCGTCGCCGATGGTCGGATCCGGGCGGAACACAATCTCTGTCCCGTTAATCGGCTTTAGTTCCAAAGCAGGCAAGGGAACCGCACGGCCGTTCACCGTGCCCACGGCGCTGCCCGCCAGCCAACCGTCGTGCAGCGATGTCTTCCACACTCGGTCAAAGTCGCTTTTCACCTGACTTTGCCAGTAGCTCTTCACCACTTCATGCGAACTTTGATCGGGCTTGCTCAGCAGAATCGTGAGGATCTCCTGGGCCGACTTGCCGCCGTATAACGGCTCTACCAGCGGTTGCTGAATCGTCACGGTTCCATCGAATGCGCGCGAATCGGACCACGTCTCCAAATAATGAGCGGCCGGAACGTGCCAATGACTCCAGCGCGATGTTTCGTCGAACATCTGCCCGAGCCGCACCACCACTCGCGCCTTCCGAATCGCCTGCTCAAAGTTCAAGGAAGCAGGTGCGTCGTAAACCGGGTTCTGATGCAGAATTACCAGCGTTTCGACTTTTCCGTTATTCAGGTCCTGCGTAAGCTCTTCGAGCGAGTGCGTATCATCGGGCTCCACGCCTTCAAAGATTCGAACCGTACTGCCCGTGTTTCCAAGAGCGGCGTTCATTGCATAAGCGGCGAGATGCACGCTCTCGGGCTGGTACTCGCCCGGAATTACGACGCAGCGTCCCTTCGACCTTTGCAGATCCTGCGTTACCGCCGCCAGCCACTCGGGCGCCGGCGTGCCCGGATCTGGAGCATCCACGCCGCAGGCCTTTGCCAGTTGATACGCAATGGCTGGAACCGCACTGCTCTTCACCGGCAGATGGTGATCGGCAAGCGATCCGCTGACGGTACGCGCGGATTCAATTGCATACAGCCGGACAGGAGTTTGCCCGTTGTCGACGGCCTTGCGCGCTGAGAACTGCCGCGCATAGGCCAGTGCTGCCGGACCGGTATTGAGAAAGTCGCTTTCCAGGCTGACAATTACATCGGCGTTCGAAAGGTCATAGGCAATAAAGGCGTTCCGTCCGGCAATCTTTTTCGCGGCAGACGCTACCGCGGGATTTACCGCGGGCTCGTGGATGTACCACTTCGTCGCCGGCCATTGCGCTTTCAATGCCGCCATCTGGCTCAGGAACGACGGTGAGGTCGTAACGCCGGTCAGAATCGCGAGACCTTCGCCTTTACGCTCCGCCAGGCTTTGCGCCTCCGTGCTGAAGGCACCTGTAAACGCCGGCCAGGTACTGATCCTGCCTTCATGCAAAACCGTTTCGGAGCGGTCCGGATCGTACAAGCTCAGTACGGACGCCTGCTCGAAGTAGGTTGTAGCGCCGAGGCTCGCTGGATGATCCGGATTGCCCTCCACCTTTGTGGGTCGATTGAGATGGCTTTCCACCAACAAGCCACGTGCATAACCGTGCGCCGGCATGGCGGTCGCGTAGAACAGCGGCTCGCCGGGGATTACGTTCTCAGGCTGCCGCACATACGGAACAATCAGCTCTTTCGGCTGCTTTGTGCAGGCCGCGGCGCCCGCCATAGCCAGCGACGCAGCCATCACCTTCAGCAGGCTCCGGCGGTCCACCCCTTGCGGCACCTGCCCCGAAAGCCCCGGGAATTCCTGCTCGATGTATTCGGTCAGATCCTCGCTTTCGGCTGCCTCGTCGAGCGTTCGCCAGAACGCTGGCCCGCGTCCGGCCGCCAGCTTTTCTCGAAGCGCCTCGATGTTCAGAGCCTTTTTCGGCTTTTCCACGAGGGCTTCTAACGGAATCAATCCCATTGCTGATTTCGATCTTTGTCCGTGCGCTTCATCCATGTGTTGCTGGGGATTCGCTGTGTCCATCATCTGTGGCACGTTGTACAGTCTGTGAGCGACTGAACGTGGTACTCCTTGACAAGCTGTGCGCCGAGTTGCGCCTGATCGGACGGATACTTGTAATCCATGTTGAAGACCTCCGACTTCGGGCGAATGAACTGCGCAGGATTCCGGTGACAGTTGACGCACCAGTTCATGTAGAGCGTGTTGACCTTGTAGACCCAGGGCATGTCTTGCACCTGCCCATGGCACGTCGAGCAGCCGATTCCCTTATTGATGTGAATACTGTGATTGAAGTAGACGAAGTCCGGCAGGTCATGCACGCGCGTCCAGGCGATCGATTTGCCGCTCGTCCAACTGTCTCGGATGGGCTGCGTCACCGAGGCGTTGCTCCAGATCTGCGAGTGACAGGTCATACATGTCTCGGTCGGGGGAAGACCGGCGAAGTGCGACGTTTCGACACCGGTATGGCAGTAACGGCAGTCGATGCCGTCGTCCTTTACGTGGTGCTTGTGGCTGAAGTAGACCGGCTGTTCCGGCGCGACCCGGACATCCGTGATCCACGGTCCGCGATCCATAATGTACGCCACCGCCAGCGTAGACGCCGCCAGGAGGACGACAAAGGCGATGGAAACCTTAGCTATGGTGTTCGAGCTAGGTCGAAAAAGTTGTGCCATAGGGGAGCTTTACAACCTGCAAAAAGGTGCGGCATTTCGCACCCGGTGTCAATCAGCGATTATAGAACTCTCTTTTTGAGAATTTTTCCGATTTGGCAAGAAGCTTTCTTGTCTCGCTGGAAAGATTCGCCTGATTGTAGCAATGTAGGCCAAAAACACGCAAGATGAACGGCTCGGCAGGCCGTGAGATAGCGCGAGTGGTTTCCACACCTGGCTCGCGCCTTGCCGATACCGCTGCTGCTCGAACTGCGGCAGCTTAACTGGGAGTAATCGCGGAGTGCCCCTGTTTTTCAGCGAACGCAACTAGTGTCCGATCGAAGGTTACGAGAGTAGCTTGGCTGTGCTTTGCATAAGCAAGCAGATAGCAGTCGCCGACCCATTTGTAGGCGTGTTTTCCCGCAAATGGCTCCGTGATGGTACGCAGCGCGGCTTCGATGCCTCTCGGTTCTGGATAGAACTCAACGCGGGGATCCTCGAGCCACTGGTCATAGACGCGCCATGCTCCTCGCATGGTTAGAGTTTCTTTGCCCATTACGGCTTCATTTGTCAACAGGCGTAACATGCCAATTTGGGTGTACCGCGAAAAAATGAATCTGAAATCGCGGGGCAGCAGAGCCATCCAGCGCCAGGCGTCTTTGCTGTGGCAATGGCCTGCGACCGACAGTGCAATCCAAACATTCAGATCAGGAAAAAACGAGATCATGAGGATTCTCGTCTTGCGGAAATCTGGGGCCGAGTTTACCTGAACCTGTAACGAGCGGGCCGGTCACATACTTCCCTTTCGGGGACACGTTATATGTGTGCTCAATCGCGCGGATGATCAAAGCCCGAATCGACGTACGGTCGCGCTCTGCGCGGTGCCGCAATTCTTCATGCAAAGGTTCCGGAATGTCGATCGTAGTCCGAACGGCCATGACATAATTATGGCATGCCCTGAATCGAATCGATGGACGGCTCAGAGATCCACCCCTAAATACCGATAACGGACATGCCTAACTTATTCACATCTCCGAACTGAGTGCATCGCGCAAGCGGGAAAATTAGTGGAACCAGCTCGGGCTTACTTGAACGTAATCGTGCTTTCGCCGGTGTACTTGTGGTAGTCCCTAAAATCCGTCGAGTTCTTCGTACAGATCGGGGACCCGCGCTGGCAGCCCAGGTTGTCCGCGTGCACCGGCAAGAGGAACTTCGATGTGCCTAGCGAGACTTCGTCATAATCGACGGCCCACTGAATGGAGTCGAGCGGAAAATCCTTTGGAATATTGTCGGCCTGCATCTCGATTCGCCGGACTTCCGCACTTGCCTTGTCGATCCAAACGCTTCCGCTATAGGCGGGCCGCAGGGCCTGGCCACCCACACTGATGTACCAATCGGAATTTCGGAGCGCGACCTTGAAATCGTAAATAGCCGCCGCACTCCCATTGACAGTAGTGGACTGGACCAGCTTGAACTCCGCCCGGCTCCCTTGTGAAAACAAACTGCGCAGCGTGCTGGCGAATTCACCTGTTGAAGTGGAGCCGCCCAGCTCCAGCATGCTCTTATTCGTTCGCCTGCCGCCTACCGTGATGTCTCTGTATTCTTCTTTTCCGTCTTCGTATACGACCTTCGCTGTGACCACATCGAGCGGTTGCCAGCCGTCGGACCGCGACTGCTCCATATAGCGCGTCGTCATCTGCTGACAGACAAAATTCGGCAGACCCTGAGTGAAGCCGACAGCCCAGTCTTTCGTCCGATCAACCAGTTCCTGTCCCGGTATTCTTTGCACCGTCGCCTTTTCGCCATCGATTGTAAAATCACCAGAATCGTGCTGCGCGTCAGTCTGCGGCTTGGTCTGCGCTGTCTGCGTGGAGGCCGGACGCGGCGGAGTTAATGTGGGCCCGCTCGGCCCGCTATCATCATCGCGCGGCGAATAGGTAGATTGCCCGTGCTTCAGAATCGGCCTGTCGGCTGGTTCATTCGGGTCTTTCAGAATGGTCGGCCTCGTGAGGACATCGTCATCGGCGGCATTGCCTCCCGCTCCGTCCGCGCCACGCTGTCCTCCCGTGGAGGTTCTCGCTTCGGGCATTTCCGGCGGCGCATCTTTGAGCAACTCTACGCTGACAACCGTGAGATTGGCCTCATTGTCCTGCGCTGCCTCCACATGCACCGTGGTTCTCGGGATGATCTTCTCACCCGGAATATCCGATCCCGATCGAGTGAACTTCGTCTGCGGCGTCACCGCCATGGTTAGCTCGCGGCCATCCTGAGTATCGACGACCAGCTTCCTGCCGTCGTTTGAAACAGTCTTTCCTTCCGCAGAAATCGTGGGCTGCGATGCGTCGGATGTCTTATTCCTGTCCTTTTTATGGCGCGACGGCATGGGTATCCCCGATCCTCCCGTCGGGCCTTGCCCCGGCGGATACTGCCCGGGAGGATACCCGCCCGGCGGATATTGCCCTGGATACTGAGCTGCACAGGGAACCGCCGAAATCAGGATCAGAACGAGAACTGCCTTGCTCATTTTTGAAACTAAGACGCGGCCGTCTCAGCCGCCGGTTTCCGCCGTCACCATTTAAGGAGCAGGAGTTCTGAACAGAACCCCGGTCCCATGGCAGCCATGATCCCCCAGGTTCCCGGTTCCGGCCGCCGGTTCCTCATCACCTCTTCCAAAACAAATAAAACCGAAGCCGAGGAGAGGTTCCCCGTCCTTCGTAAACAGTCCCATGAAGCATCCAAACAGCCGTTGGTCAATCCGAGCGCCGCTGAAGTTGCCTCCAGCACCTTGGGTCCGCCCGTGTGAATCACCCAGCTCCCGATATCCTCCCGCCGCAGGCCATGGTCGGCGAGAAACTCATCCGCATCCCGTCCTAGATTATTGACCACCACGGCCGGCACGTCGCGCGAAAGCACAATCTTAAAACCCTTGTCGGAGATGTCCCACCCCATTACATATTCTGTCTCCGGGTAGAAGGTTGAGCGCGTGGCCACCACGATCGGGCCAGGACTGCTCTCCAGTTCGGAACCGGCAACGATCACCGCGGCTGCTCCATCCCCGAACAGGCCGGTGCTGATCAGGTTGGCCGGCGAGAGATCGTCCTGCTGTACCGTAAGGGAGCACAACTCGACCGAAAGCAGCAAGCTCGCTTCTTTCGGATACGCCTTGACGTAGTCAGCCGCACGAGCCACTCCCGCCGCACCGGCCACGCAGCCGAGCCCGAAGATCGGGATCCTCTTCATGCGAGGGTTCAACCCCATGCGGTTGATAAGCCGGGCCTCGATCGAGGGACTGCAAACGCCCGTGATCGACACGAAAAAAGCCGCTCCGATGTCCTTTGGTGAGACGCCGGCCTGCTGCATGGCCCGGCATACGGCCTGTTCGCCCAATTCGAGCGCGGCGGCAATCCAGGCGTCGTTCGCCTCGCCCCAGTTCTTAAGCGGATATGCATCCAGCGGTAAGGCCAGATAACGGCCGTCGACCTGAGCTGCCGCGTGGAGCTTTTCGAGGACGGAGAACCGGTCCAGTCGGCCTCCCCAGTGGCGACGGAAAGCGTCGATCAGGGTCGACTGCGAATAGTAATGCTTCGGAAGAGCGCTTGCCGCGCTGCTGATCTGCATAGATATAGTCGAAGATCCCAGTATGCCAATTTACGAGGGTATAGAGAACTCTTTCCGTGACCGATAAGACGCTAGATGCATTTGTCGCGTCACCGCTGGCTACTCTGGATCGTATGCTTATTGTGCCCGTCGATCCTTGCGGCACAGCGCTATACGTTCCGGGATTACCTGGATGGGCTTGGAAATCTGGATGTGGATTGTCTGCTTCAGGATCACAACGGATTTCTTTGGTTGGGCACTGAAAGCGGCCTGTTCCGGTACGACGGCTCGCGTTTCCAGGAGTTCGGACGTGCGGAAGGTCTTCCCGGGCGGTGGGTTCGCGCCTTAGCTGAGGATCGTGCCGGCCGGCTCTGGGTGGGAACGCCGGACGGGCTAGCGTACGAGACTTCTCTGGGCCGCTTCGAAGCCGTGCGCTTCCACAGCCGGAATCTGCAAATCGACTATAACTCCACGTTGGCTACGGCTCCCGATGGCGGCATTCTTGCCGTGACTCAGTTTGGCTTGCTCGTCATCCGCTCCGGCGATGCTGGCAAGACGTGGACGGCAGAACAGGTTCTTACCCCGCAAGGCGCAGCCGCATCGAGCTTCGGCGCTGTGCGCAGCGTGGCAAGCGATGGCACTCGCGCTACCTTCGGCTGCGATCAAAGTATCTGCCGCGTCGAAGGTGACTCCGTAGTGAAATGGGGCCTGGCCGACGGCTTGCCTATTGACACTTGGGCGAAGCTTCTTTACACACGAAATGGCGACCTCTGGGCGCGCGGCAAGAAACACGTAGCGGTGCTTGCGAAGGGTGAGCGGAAATTCGTTACCCGCGATCTCCCCTGGGTGCCCTCTGATGAAACATATCTATCGCTTGCCGAGGATCATGCCGGCGCGATACTGGCAGGCGTCGAATCCGGCGTCGCGCGCTTAGATGACGGACGCTGGACACTGATTTCGAGCGCAAACGGTTTTGATCCGGTAATGATCTCCTCCATCGTTGTGGACCGGGACGGCCTGCCCTGGTTCGGACTCATGGGGCACGGCCTGCGAAAGTGGATCGGCTATGGCGATTGGGAGCACTGGACAACCGCACAGGGGTTGCGCAGCAACGAGCCCTGGGCCATCCTGCGCGACACCGCCGGAACCGTCTGGATAGGCGAGGAACACGGGGCATTTGTGCAGCGTGCTGGCGAGACCGCCTTTCATGCATGGAGCGCGCCCGGTCTAAATACCAGCCGCTGCCGCTCGCTCGCGCAGGATCGTAGCGGGCACGTATGGATTGGAACCGCCAATGGCGATTTGATCGAGGTTGACCAGCGGCACACGGCCGTTACTCATTTTCAGTTCTCGCCGATTGCACGCGTTCTTGTCGATCCGCAGGACCGGATTTGGGTCGCTACATCGAAGGGCCTTTTCGTCAGTTGCGATACAGCCTTGCGCCGCTTCCACCCGGTGCACAACCCGGCGCTGGCCTCCTCTGATGCCGCCGACATAACCGGCGCACCCAATGGAGACATTTGGGCCGTCGCGGGCCCCGAACTCTTCCGCTTCAACGGACGCGAGTGGAAGCAGTTTGATGTTTCAGCGGCCGGCCTCGGGCCGCATCTGGCGGATGTTGCCGTTGACCGGTCGGGCGCTGTCTGGATCGAGGGTATCGGCTTTGGCGCCGCACGCCTCGACTTTCGGAATGACCGTTTGAAGAGCGTCGCTCATCCTCGTCTCTCCTCCAATGAAATCGTGTTCCTGGCCATCGACCATCGCGGCTGGGTGTGGGCAGGCGAGGACCACGGGCTGGAAGCGTTCGACGGAAAGGTATGGCGCAGCTACACGACCGGCGACGGTCTTCTTTGGAACGACCTGGACGCAAAGGCGTTTTTCGCCGATCGCGATGGCTCCGTCTGGGTAGGCACCAGTTCAGGTGTGTCGCATTTACTTCTGCCCGCTCGGTTCGCCGCTGCTCCTCCGCCTCCGCTGTTCGTAGGTGGATGGTACGGCGCCAAAGACATTCTTCCTTCAGCGACGGACTCCGAACCGCGATCCCTCGCATGGACGGGCCAGTCTGCCGCAATCGAGCTCGCGTGCCTCAGCTTCAAGAATGAGCAGGCCATCCGCTACCGTTACCGCCTCCGCGGGCTTGAGGAGGATTGGGTTGAAACTCAGCAGCATGAGGTTCGTTACCCCGGCCTCGGCCCCGGTGTTTACACATTTGAGGCGGTTGCCGTCGACGCAGCGACCGGCCTCCATTCGCGGATCCGTTCTTTCCCGCTGCGTATCTCTGCTCCCTGGTGGCGCACACGGCTCTTTCTTGGCTTTTGCATGCTTGCAGGCTTATTTCTCGCGATGTTGGTATGGCGCGCGCATGTCGCGCTCCTGGTGAGCCGCCAGCGTGAGCTCGAGCGCCTTGTCGCCGAACGCACTGAAGAGTTGGATCAGCGCCTCTCTGAACAGGCTCAGCTCAAAGGCGAGGCCGAGCGCGCCAATCGCGCCAAAAGCGAGTTCCTCGCGGCCATCAGCCATGAGATTCGCACGCCAATGAACGGCGTCATCGGCATGATTCGGCTATTGCTCGACACACAACTTACCCGTGAGCAATCCGAATACGTCTCTGCGATCCGGGATTGCGGATCCTCGCTCGTGTCCATCATCAATGAGGTGCTCGACTTCTCAAAGATCGAGGCCGGCAAAATCAGTCTTGAATACACTGCGCACGAGCTTGAGGCAACAGTGCGGACGGCCGTGGCAATGGTCGTCGAGCCTGCGCAGCGCAAAGCTCTCAAACTGACCGTTTCCCTCGACCACAATCTGCCTCAGTGGGTAACCGGCGATCCCGTGCGCGTTAAGCAGATTCTGCTGAACCTGCTATCGAATGCCGTCAAGTTCACGGAAGCGGGTGAAATCTCGCTGCGAGTGGGACGCGAGCCTGGTCTTGGTTCAGGGGGCTTCCTGCGCTTTGCGATTTCCGACACGGGAATCGGCATCGCTCCTGAAGCTCAGGCAAAGCTCTTCCAGAGCTTTACTCAGGCGGAGGAATCAATTTCCCGCCGCTTCGGCGGAACCGGCCTGGGGCTTGCGATTTCTAAGAAGCTGGCCGAGTTAATGGGCGGCTCGATCGGCCTGGAAAGCCACCTCGGGCGCGGCAGCACCTTCTGGTTTACCGTTCCGCTCATCCCAGCCGACCCGCCCCCTATGGCAACCCCGGCGCACGTCCCGGAATCCGAACCAAAGCCGGCCATATCGGAAAAACCGCGCATTCTGGTTGCGGAAGACAATCCGATCAACCAGAAAGTAGCTCGCCATTTGCTGGCTCATCTCGGCTACGAAGTCGAAATCGCGGTTAATGGCAAAGAGGCAGTCGACCGTCTGGAAACGGCCCATTATGATGCCATCCTGATGGACTGCCAGATGCCGGTTATGGACGGATTCGCGGCAACAGCCCGTATTCGCGAGATGGAGCGGAGCTCTTCGCACACGCCGATCATCGCCGTCACCGCCAACGCACTTGCGGGTGAACGGGATAAATGTCTTGCCGCCGGGATGGACGATTATCTCGCAAAGCC
>JAFAMM010000003.1 GCA_019233375.1 Acidobacteriaceae bacterium | reverse complement strand
GGCCATCTCGCGCGTTCGAATAAGGAATTGTTCGACGGCCAGATCGTGCTCGTGTGTGATGTCGGCGGCGGTACAAGCGATTTCACACTCGTGCGCGTAGATCGCGAAGGCGATCGCGTTCAGTTTACGCGCACAACAGTCGGACGTCACTTGCTGCTGGGCGGCGATAATCTCGATCTGACGATTTCCTGGCTTGCTGAATCGAAGCTCGGCAAATCACTCTCGCTGCGGCAGCGAAGCGCCTTGCGGCGGCAATGCTCTGCCGCCAAAGAGACCCTGCTCGCGCCCAATGGTCCGGCGTCGGTGGATGTCACCGTCACCGGTGCAGGCGCCTCGCTGATCGGAGGCACGCTGAAGACCGCCGTCACGCGCGATGAAGTTCTGGAGCTGGCCATGGGAGGATTTCTGCCGCCGTGCAATCTTTCCGACAAGCCGCAACAAGAAAAGCAGAGCGTCTTCCGCGAGCTCGGGTTACCGTACGTTTCAGACCCCGCGATCACACGGCATCTGGCCGAATTCCTTGCAAGTTCCCCCGCCGCGGAGCGCGGTGTTGATGCCATTCTCTTTAACGGCGGCTTTTTCATCCCCCCGGTTTTCCGCCAGAGAGTACAGGACGTCGTCGAACATTGGTTCGGCCGCAAGCCCGCCGTTTTCGACAATCAGGAGCTGGATCTCGCCGTCGCGATCGGCGCGGCTTATTATTCCTACGTCCGCGCTTCCGGAAGCGGTGTGCTCGTGCGCGGCGGCCTGCCTCGGGCCTACTTCCTCGGACTGAGCACCTCCGATCCGCCGGCTTCTAGCGCGATCAACGCAGTCTGCCTGATGCCGCGCGGCACGGAAGAGGGCGATGAGATCAAGCTCGAACAGCCCGAACTTCAACTTCTGGCCAACACGCCCGTCGCGTTTCGGCTCTACAGTTCGCTCAGCCGCACCGAAGACAACGCCGGCGACGTCGTCACTTTGCAGTCCGCGGAAGACATGCTCGATCCGGCGAGCGATCCGCGCCTGCATGCGCCGCTGCGTGCCGTCATTCGTTTCGGCAAGGGCGGCGAGAGGCTCGTCCCCGTGACGCTGGGCGCTCGCTTAAGCGAAATCGGTACGCTCGAAGCCTGGGCCGAATCGAAAATCAGCGAACACCGCTGGCGTCTTCAGTTTCAATTACGCAAGAGCCCGGATACGGTGGATACAGCACCCGCCGCAGCCGCCGCTGTTCGCTCAACGGCTGTCGTCAGCCCCGAGGCACAGGCTCACGCCGAGCAGCTCATTGACCAGGTATTCGGCAACAGCGGTTCCGGCTTGCCTCCCGAGCAGCTTCCATCAAGGCTCGAACAGGCGCTCGGTCTGGGCCGTTTGTCCTGGCCGCTCTCAACCATCCGGGCGCTCGCCGATAAGCTGCTCGCCCTCGCCGACGGCCGCCGCAAGAATCCTCCTCATGAAGTGCGCTGGTTGAATCTCACCGGCTTCTGCCTGCGCCCGGGCTTCGGATTCCCCGGCGATGACTACCGCATCGAGCAGGCCCGCCGTATCTACGCGGGTGGCCTCACATTCGGCAATCAGGTGCAGTGCGAAATCGATTGGTGGATCTTCTGTGGACGCATCGCCGGCGGCATGAATCGCAATCAGCAGGGTGACATCTTTCAACGGCTCGCTCCCACGCTGCTGCCCAAGCAGAAAAGAAAACAGCGCTTGAACCAGGCGCTCTTTCGCGAGATGTGGCGCACCGCCGCCAGCCTGGAGCTGCTTCCGCAACAAACGAAAGCTCAACTCGGCGATGCGCTGCTCGGCATGGTGAAGCAGGGAGAAATGCTCGAAGCGGGTCTCTGGAGTCTTTCGCGCCTGGGCGCACGCAAGCTCTTCAGCGGACCCATCAATCTCGTGCTGTCGCCCGCGATCGTCAGCCGCTGGGTTGAAGCGCTGTTGAAGCTCACTCACAGCCCGTCACTGCTCGAAGCCGTGGTTCATATCTCGCAGCTCACGGGCGATACAGCCCGGGACCTGCCGCCCGGCACGCTCGAACTCGTGCGCCGTGCATGCCAGGCGAGTCCACGCGCTGCCGATCTGCTTCATCAGTTGGCTGGGGAAGAGCAGGATTTGGCATCATCGAGCCGCGTTTTTGGCGAGGAACTGCCCGCTGGCTTGGTTCTCGCAACCGTGGCCGCCGAGTGACATGCGCGAGATTCAGCTTGTCGCGCGAATTCGGAAGCTGGCCCAAACAAGCTCGCCGCAGCCGTCCATCATAAAGGGCATCGGCGACGATTGCGCCGTCATGCGTCCGCGTGCCGCCGAAGATCTTGTCTTTACGACTGATTTCGTACTCGAAGGCCGGCATTTCACGCTCGACACGCATTCGCCTGGCGACATCGGGCACAAGGCGCTGGCGCGCAGCCTTTCCGACCTTGCCGCCATGGGAGCGGAACCTGTCTTCTGCCTGGTATCACTGGCCTTCCCGGGACAGCTTGCCGGCGCCTGGGTCAACAATTTTTATAAAGCTCTCGTCGCGCTAGCTACACGATTCAATATGACTCTGGCAGGCGGCGATTTGAGCCGCTTCGAAAAGGTTGTCGCCGATGTGATCTGCTGTGGCCGCGTCCCGCGCGGAAAAGCTTTATTGCGCAACGGCGCAAAACCAAAGGATGGAATCTTTGTGACGGGCGAGTTGGGCGGTTCTGCTCACGGTCTGGCGGCAAAACGCGGGCCAGCATGGCGCCGCCACCTCCGGCCCGAGCCGCGCGTGGCCGCCGGTCTCGCACTGCGAACTCTCGGCGTCTCGGCAGCGATGGACCTGAGCGATGGATTATCGTTAGACCTTCACCGCCTCTGCCTGGAATCAAATGTCAGCGCAACCATCGATTCGGCAATCCCGATATCGCACGGCGCAACGCTCGAACAAGCGCTGCACGGCGGAGAAGATTACGAGCTTCTGTTCACTGCATCACCAAGGAAGCGCGTGCCTAGTAAGATCGGAGATCTGCCTGTCACACAAATCGGCGTCATTCGCCACGCGGACCGTCCTGGTACGGTACTGTTTCAGGGGAGACGATTGCACTCAGGGGGCTTTGACCACTTCGCATGAGCGAACGACCCGATCCGGCTCTGGTTCTTGATTACATCGAAGCCTTTCGCCGCTCAAAGGTGATGTTTACGGCCGTAAAGCTCGGCATTTTCGATGAACTCGAAGCCGGGCCGCAGAGTGCGGACCAACTCGCCTCGCGTCTCAAACTGCACCTTGGCGCGGCATCACGCCTGCTCGACGCCTGTGTCGCGCTCAAGCTGCTTTCGCGAGAGGGCAACCAATACTGCAATACCGCTGCGGCATCCCGTTATTTGCTAAGCTGCAGTCCCGACACCTTCTCCGGGTATATCCGCTACTCCGATGAATCATTGTTCCGTTTATGGACGCACCTCGATGACGCTGTCCGCGAGGGAACGAATCGATGGGAGCAAACCTTCGGCCGTAAGGACGCGCTGTTCGAATACTATTACCGCGATCCTGCCGCCACGGCCAATTTCGTTGGCGCGATGAACGGCTTCGGGCGTTTGGCTTCGCCGCTTTTGGTTCGCGCCTTTGACCTGGGCCGCTTCCGGCGCCTTGCCGACCTTGGCGGCGCCACGGGCCATCTGGCGATTGCGGCGTGCGAAGCCTACCCGGACATGCACGCGACTGTTCTGGACCTGCCGCGCGTAGAGCCGATCGCCCGTGAGTACATCGCGCAGTCTTCGGTCGCTGATCGCGTTACCTTCATGACCGCTGATTTTTTTGCAGATCCTCTGCCGGCCGCCGATCTGTATTCCCTTGGGCGAATTCTGCACGACTGGGATGACGATAAGACGAAACCCCTGCTTGAGAAGATCTACACTGCGCTCCCGGCCGGCGGAGGTCTTCTCATTGCCGAAGCGGTGCTGGACGATAACCGCTCTGGCCCCGTTTACGCCCATATGCAGGATATAAATATGCTGGTCTGCACGGAAGGCAGAGAACGAACCGCTGAAGAATATCGAGCATTGCTGCATGCGGCGGGGTTCACCGGCGTGAAATGGCACCGCACGGGTTCGCTGGTGGATGCCGTCCTGGCTACGAAATCATGATGACTGCCGTTAAGATCGAAAAAATTTGTTACGCCGGATGGCCGAACTGCTATCGGCTGTCTGACGGCGACACGGAACTGGTCGTCACTACCGACGTTGGCCCGCGAGTTATCCGCTTCGGCTTCATTGGAGAGCAGAATCTGTTTGCGGAGATGCCGGATCAGCTCGGCAAATCAGGCGAGCCGTGGTGGATGCCGCGCGGCGGTCACCGGCTGTGGATCGCGCCCGAGACTCGGCCCGAAACGTATGCGCTCGATAACTCGCCGGTGGCCGCAAAGATCGTAGACGACGGCATTCACCTTGCCCAACCTGTTGAACCAGAGACGTCTATGGAGAAAGCTCTCACGATTTCGTTGACCATAGACGGCTCTGTCGAGATCACGCACCATCTCACTAATCGAGGCCGTGCGCCGCGCCGCATCGCTCCTTGGGCCCTCACCCAGCTCGCCCCCGGAGGCGTGGGCTTCGTGCGTTTTCCCCCGCGTGGCTGCCACGACGCTTGCCTGCAACCGACGCATCCGCTCGTAATGTGGGCATACACTGATTTCTCCGATAACCGGTGGCAAGTCAATCAGTGCTATCTGGTTCTGAGGCAGGATCCACGCGTGCACGCTCCGCAGAAGGCCGGGATTTTTAGCGAGAACATCCTGAGCGCGTACCTGCTCGGAACACAGTTATTCGTGAAACGCTCGCGCGCAAATCCGGCCGCGACCTATCCCGATTTCCACTGTTCGTTCGAGATATTCTCTAACGGCGATTTTCTCGAGCTGGAAACACTGGGTCCGCTGGTTGATCTCGCACCCGGACAGTCAGTCTCGCATGTTGAAACCTGGTCTCTTCACAAAGACGTCTCGGTGAACGCATTCAACGACCAGGCATTGGACGGCCTTTTCAGGGCTCTTGGGCTTTAAAGCGCATCACTGCAGAACGAAATCCGCCGTTCGGACCACGGACGTGTTTCCCGCTGTATCCATGGCTTTGGCTTCCAGCTTGTAAGTGCCCGGGCCGAGCGTGTCATCCGGCAGCTTCAGCCCGACCGGCATAATCGGGCTCCCCGCCTTTGCGAAGTTCGCCATATTCATAAACCCCGTATCGACTTTCGACTGGCCGGTTTTCGGATCAATGACGCGCAATTGCAAGCCAACCTTTGGCGGCGCATTTGCTGACGCAAGCAGTGGGTCATAGATCTCGACATATACTGCCGCCGGCGATCCTTTCTTGAAGACGTTCGATCCCGAAGGTTGAATCTGAACACCTTCGGCGACCAGCGGCACCACGTCTTCGAGCAGTTGTGCGTCGAGCCCCGCATCCAGATTGCTCAGCCGGCTCATGCGGTCACTGAGCGCGATCGCGCTCAAACCGAATTTCTTGTTGTCATAGGGTTCCACGATCAACGGCGCTTGCAGTTTACCGAAGGTATCGCCCGCGGATGTGAACGCAACTTTGAAGAGATAATTGCCCGACGCGATGTCAAACTGTTTTGCATAGAACACCGGCTTCTCTTTGAAATCTTCGAGTTCCTTCTTGCCGTCCACCTCCAGTTTGATCGTGTCGCTGAACTTCGCGGCGACCGAACCATCGGGACCGTACGCTACCCCGAGCACATGCATCTCTGAACGGAACTTGCCTTTTTCCTTCTCGAACTTGAGACCGTCCGGGGAAATCTCCATTGAGACGTTTACTCGCGCGGTATTGGGCCCTGTATAGAAGAACGGCGTTTCCATGGACGCTTTCACATTTCCGGCCGCGGGGCTGAATACCCGTGCTTCGAGCGTCTTCTCGGTGGGCGTTCCGGCCAGCAGATCTAGCGGCTTCTCCGTGCAGTACCCCGTTCGGGCCCGAACCTCCGTGCCGCCGCGGTCCACTTTTACTTTGAGCTGATGGCAGCTGCCCTCTTCTGGATCTTCTGAAGGCGAGTACCCGAGAACGTAGTATTCGTTCTGCTCATTGGCAATCTTTTCCAGCCCTCCCGTGAGGTCGTTCGTATTGACGATGACAAAGCCTCCCGTGCCGCTTGCCAGCGCGTAAAGAAGTTCCTGACGTGAAACGATGGAATTCATGTGCGGCCAGATTGTTCGTGGCTGCGTGTTCCTGTTGTAGTTTCCGTAGTTGTAGCCGCTGTAGTTGCCGGCATTCCCTGTTCTTGCTCCGCCTGCGGTGTTTCCTCCCGAGGCCGGAGCCCCGCCATGCGTTCCACCCCCGCCGCCGCTCGGAGCGCCCCCGCCATGCCCTCCACCCGCGGTTGCTCCACCTCCGCCCCCTCCGGCATGCTGGCCTTCAAAAACAGCCGGTACCAGAGTCCAGGACGGCTGCCGACGGTCTTGCGGCAGCATCAGCGACGTCGATAGCCCCTTCACATCGATCGGATAAATCGCGACGTTTGCTTTATTGCATGTGTCGAGTAGCGCGGTCAGCTCGGACCGCACAAGATCATCGTTGAGCGGGAAGCCAGGGCTCAGAAAGATCAGAGTTTTTCGCCCAGGTACCGTCCCCAGGCTCTTTGCAAGACTCCTGAGCGCCAGCAGCACATCTCGTGCGCCGAAATCGTAAGCGGCTCGCCCCAGCGGCCCGCCGCCGGCGAGCGACGCGAGTTCACCGGGATTGTCGCCGAACCGTGTGCCGTTGACGACCTGCTTCAAGCGGTCCGTGTCGTTTGTGAAGTTCTGTACGATTTGCAGACTGCCGCCGAAGTCGGCGACAGCAATCATCCAGTTCGGCTTGCCTGCGGCGTCAAGAAACTTCAGGGCCGCTTTGCGGGCGATCATCTGATCAGTCAGCGAGCTGTCTGAATTATCGAAGAACAGCACCAGGTAGTGTTTTTGATTGACGGCTGGCGATTTGGGATCAGCTTCAAACGAGAAGCTCTCAATCTTCTGCTCTTTCTTGTCCTCCCAGACACGAAAGTCCTGCGCGGTGAGGTCATGCACGTATCCGCCGTGCTTGTCTGTTACCACCGCATCCACGAGCACGAGCTTCTTCTCCGCCCGGATGATCGGCTGCGGCGGCGCCGGTGCGGCCGGCAGCCCGGCGTCTTGTCCGCCAACAAGGCCTGCGCTAAACACGATCGCGCTGAACAGAATCAAACTACCCGATCTCACTACTGTCCTCCATTCAGGGAATATCCACGGCTCGATTCTCAGCCGTCATCATCTGCCTCTCGGTATCACGGACCACCAGCCGGACTAAATACGTTCCGGGTTTCACATCAAACGTCGTACGCAGGGTAATGCCGGAGCTCAAGCGCGCGAGGGTCGTATCCTTCAGCCGCATCGTGACGGTCTTTTGGGTACCCGTCACGAAGTTCCCGTTATTGTCGAAGACGGCGGAAACAATCGTGAGCTGATTCTTGTTCCGGTCGTCGACCTTCTTGAAGTGAAGCTGCTTCAGATCCACTCGAGCGAGCACGGTCAACTTCGCATCCGCCGGATCAGGCTTAAAAAACTGTGTGTGCAGATCAACCGGAAGGTCATGCAATTCATCGCGGGAGAAGACCGCGGAGTCGATCTCATCCTTGGCCGTATCCTCCGCTTTGGCGTTTTTGCTCGGAGCATAGTAGCCGCGCCGTGCCTGTGCTGTGAGGCCGCTTTTTTCCACGAGCGTCACCTTCAGCTTGTGAAAAGTGCCGTCGTTCTTCAGATTGCTAGGGGAGAAGCCGAGCAGGTACACATACTCCGGCGCGTTCGCGATTTTTCGAAGGCCTTCCGCGAGGTCATTGGTATTGTGGACGAACGTTCCGCCGGTACCCTCGGCGAGCGATGCTAACACATCTTCCTGCGCGAGCTCGCTGAACCGCTGGTACTGAGATTTCTGCTGCGATACGTATTGCTTGCTGGCGTCAAACTCCGACTGCGTCCACAGCCCGCGGACATCCAGCGTGTTGATAACGACGTTTTGACGTACCGCTCGATCGAGGATGGTCGATTCGTCTTCGAGCGCTTCAGTCGAAATGGTCAGAAAGCCCGGCGAGGCCAGCACAATCATTCGGTGGCCCGGCATGGCGGACAAACGACGGATCACATCTTTCAGTACGCTGAGCGAAACACGCGTGTCCTGCTCGCCGAGGGAAACCTCGCGAGATGCCGCCCCCTGCACGATCGGCATCGCAGCCTGCTGTGGATTCGGCGGAGGAAGGCTGTCACACGCGATCGTTTCCTGAATCTCCATCTGCAGCGCCGTCTGATCGTTCTTCTTGTTTATGGCGTCCGCGATGTAGTAGTCCATGTCGGGACACTCTCCGGGAGTGTGCCGGTATAGCTGCACGGGCTGCAGACGCATGACGGCATCCTTGAGCTTCGCCTCGTCATTGGTGAAATCGAGGTTTTGCCGGCCGGAAGTTGTGATAATTGCGACCCGGTCAGATGGCTGCAATGCGGTTGACAGATGGTGGACGGCCGCCTTTTGCACTCGTGCCAGATCCGCGAACTCGGCGTGCAGGTCATCAAACAGGTAGACCACGAAACGGTTCGGCGAATTATCGGGACCGCCGATTGAAATATCCGGCTTGGCGGGCTTCTCAGATGCGGCCGCGGTCTTCTCAATTGAAAATTTCGAGATTACCTGCGATTTGCCTTTGTCACTTAGTTGGAAATCCTCTTTCGTCAGGTTTCCTATGGCGCGTCCGTCACGGTCGCGAACCACGACCGGAACCATGACCAGATTTACTTTGGACTGAAACGTCACGTCACTGGACGCCATCTCGGGGGCAGTCGCAGAAGTATCCGGCATTTGCGCGCCGAGCGCGCACAATGCGATTGACAGCAGAAGCAACGGCGAGAAACGCATGCCACCCCGATTGAACTAGCGTCAATTGTACTCCTGGTAACTCCGCTAGCGTGAAGGAACATGCGCTCGCCGGCTCAGCGGCTCAGGACAGATTGGAGTAAGCCGGAGTCTCTTCGTGCCGCGCTTCGATTTCTGCCTCTTTGCCCCCGATCCGCATGCGATAGAACGAACGCCAGACGAA
>JAFAMM010000018.1 GCA_019233375.1 Acidobacteriaceae bacterium | reverse complement strand
AGCCCGATTGCAGAGAGCAGCACGGCCAGGCCGCCGAAAAATCCGCACAGGGTGGCCATCAACTCGTCCTGCGTGAGCGTTTCGCGAATCTGCGTGCGCAGCACGATAAACTGAATGTCGATTTCGGGGTTCACGCCGGCAATGGCGTTCTTGACGGCGCGTGCGGGAATCGGCGAAGGCCATTTCGAAAACCCTCGATCAACGAAGAAGTTGGCTTTCTCCTCCGGCTCGTCCACACCGCTGGAGACGTGCTGGGTTCGCAAACCAGAACTCGTACCACTACACGTTGCCGCGCCGGAAAAGCGACATGAAAATCAACCTCCTTTTGTCGCGCCGCTTGGGTCAACCAGATCCAGCGACGGAAAGAGCTTTCGGTAAAAACCGCGATCTCTGGAGAGTAGGCGCGTGGCCTGCTTCTGAGCGTGAGCGCCGATCAAGAAATCCGCAAGAATTCTGGTCCGCTTCCCTCCTTGTTGCCGATATATCCGCCATGCCCTGCTCGCGAGAAAATGCGCCTCGCGTGTTAAAGCCTGCACACGAATTTCATTGCCTTCGAGGAATGCGTCGCAGTCCCGCTGGTTCTCGAAGTGAATGCAAAGCTCCGCATAGACGATATCGCTAATCAAAATGGAGCCTTCGCCTGCGGCCCCTTCCAGCGCGTCACCCGAAGGCTCATAGAACTGCTCGTTGGGGACCAGAATATCGAGCAGAATATTGGTATCGACAGCGGTGATCATCGACCGCGCACGTCATCGATGAACTTGTCCACGGAGGAATAGCCAAGCTTGGCGAACGTGTCGCCGCAACGGCCTTTCCATTTCGCCAGATTCAGTTTCTTGGGCGCCTTCTTCAGAACGATGTTGCCACCCACCACACGAAATTCCACTTCGGTTTCCGGCCCGAGGCCGAACTGATCGCGGATGTCTTTCGGAATAGTCACTTGGCCGCGTTCGCCGATTCTCATACTTTCAAGTATGGACGTTTGATCATACCCAGTCAAGTCCGGTCGAGGGCTACGCGCGTTCGCGGCGGCTCTCGCACCTCAACAGGCTGTGCCGTCCCTCCAGTTGGCTGAGCCCTCAGCCAAAGTTCCAGATCCCTCCGGTTGGTATCGGACAAGCCATCCAACTTTGATGAACGACGGTCCGCGGTCTTTCCCGACGCCCACGTTCATCGGTATCGTCCCTCCAGATCCAGCCTTTGTTTACGGCGCTTCCCATTCAAACGCATACAATTCCCCGCTACCCGCATTGCGTTGTATCAGAAGCGAACCGTCCGGAGCGACGCTGGTCCACGGGCCGAAGTTGCCGACTGTTCGGTGAATGTCCGTCAGGCTGATGACGCGTTCGACTTTCTGATCGCGAATTCGAACACGAAAAAGAGCAGCATCACGACCCGTGGTGTCGAAATACACAAACTCGCTATCGGCCGACCAACTCGGGTTGCCGATATTTCCTGTTGCGAGTTGGGTTTGCTTGTGACTCTCGGTGTCATAAAGCATCAATTTTTCAGGCCCTGAAACCGCCGCAATGAAACGGCCGTCGGGTGACCAGCGCGGCCAGTAGAGCCCTTCCGAGCCCTGCAGCGTCGAAATGGCGCGTGTTGCCGGATTTAGCACATGAAGAAAGACCTGCCTGGCTTCCCACACGCTCGCACCAAAAACGAGGGACGTTCCATCCGCTGACCAACTGGGATCACCATCTCCGCGCGGTCCACTCTCGCCATTGCTGACCTGCTGGGGAGAGCCGCCGGTTGCGGGTACGACGTAGATGCGAGGCGATTTTCCCGGCTGAGTGCCCATGAACGCAATGTATTTCTCGTCCGGTGACCATCTGGGCAAGAAAGCTTGCAGCGGAGGAAACGTCAGTTGCTGTCTTTGGCTGCCGTCAGCGGCTGCTCTCCAAAGGGTCCCCTCAGGATAGGTATCGTACACCAACAGCTTCCCAGTGCGCGAAAAATCCAGCCACTCAGCCGGGATCCCTTCCAGGAACGACGAGAACTTTCCGGTTCGCGAATCGTAACGGAGTAATTCGCTGCGCCGTTGCCAGCCGACGGCGTATAGCCGCTTGCCGTCGACGCTCGTTATGGGCGCGCCGAATTGCAGAGGTCCCGCAGTCAATTGCAGCGGGCCGCCGGCTCCTTTGAGAAGACCCGGTTTTTCTGGAATTACCCAAAGATTTCCTTCGGAGTTGAATACGAAGTATCTAGCATCCGGCGTCCATTTTCCGCAACACTGCGGGTGATGCCAAGCCGGCAACAAAGGGTGTGGCTGCCCGCTGTCAATCGGAACTTCCCACAATGCATAGGTATCGCCGTGTCCGTCGGTAAAGCGAACCGTTCGTCCGTCGGGTGACCAGCTTATATCTGACACCTCATCCGGCGTGTAACTCCCGCTCGAACCGGGAATCGCGGCCAAGGTTCTGATGTCAGTGCCATCTGTCCGGGCAATGTGCAATTTGTTCTCTCGCGCGTACGCTAGCCGACTGCCATCCGGCGACCAGGCCGCTGCGGACGCAAGCAGATCGCCTAACTCCCGGGGCGCGCCTCCGGTGCTGGGTGCGGCCCACAAAGAACCGCTGGTGTGCATGTACTCGTGCTTGGTAAACAGCAGTTGTGACCGGTCAGGCGAGATGTCGATCAGGGACATCCCTTCCGTGTAGGGTGGAAGAGGAGCGGGTTCGCCGCCGTTAACTGAAATCTGGAAATTCTGAGTGTCAAGCAGCAACGGAGATCCCGTTGTGAAATAAATCCGCGCGCCATCCGTGACATAGCTCGATATATCCCGGCCTATGTTGGTGATTTGAGTCGTGCGAACAACTCGCGGGGGAGCGGGTCGGATGTTGAACCAAAACATCGTCATCGACCCCAAGACCGCAACGCCCAAAAGCGCCGTCAGAGTTGGCAGCAATCGAGCCGGGCGTTGTGGCGCGACCGCGCGCACGCTGGGATTCGATGAGGCGGTTTGCCCGGAATCGATATCGCGCTTCAGGCGTTTGAGATCGGCGCGGAGATCTGCAGCGTGCTGATAGCGAACTTCGAGATCCTTCTCGAGCGCCTTGTTGACGATGCGCTCCAATTCAAGCGGAATGCGCGGATTCAGTTTCGATGGCGGCGCGGACGTATCGCGGAGGATCGCGGTCATAATCGCCGCCGTGGTCTTACCCTCGAACGGCATCTTCCCGGTCGCCATTTCGTACAGGACGATGCCGAGCGAGAACAAGTCCGTTCGGGCATCGAGTGATTTGCCCTGCACTTGTTCCGGCGACATATAACCTGGCGTTCCGGAAATGCCACCGGGTGTGCTCGGGAAATCGCCCGTAATCGTGGCGCTGTGCTCAAGGGCTGCTTGGGATACAACAGGCGATGCGCTCCCCAACTTGGCTAGGCCGAAATCGAGAATCTTAGCTTGCTGGCGTGCCGTGATAAAGATATTGGCCGGCTTGATGTCGCAGTGTACGATTCCGCGGGTGTGCGCTGCATCAAGACCGTCGGCAATCTGAATGGTCCAATTCAGTAGAGAATCGAGTGCCACCGGTCGGTTGCCGATCAAATGCTTCAGTGTGGCACCTTCGTGCAGTTCCATCGCGAGGAATGGATGCCCTTCATGCTCGCCAACCTCGTAAACTGTGCAGATATTCGGATGATTAATCGCTGCCGCGGCGCGTGCTTCGCGCTCGAATCGATCCACCGCTGCACGATCGCGCGCCATCTTTTCAGGCAGAAACTTCAACGCAACATCGCGGCCAAGCTTCAGATCTTGTGCGCGGTACACCACGCCCATACCGCCGCCACCGAGTTTCTCCAGTACCCGGTAGTGTGAGGCAATGATTTGGTCGAGCATAAAGCCACCCTATCCAAGTATTGAAGAGAAGCCGGTCAGCCGAAGCACATTTGTCGATCCTTTTGTGTTTCGAAACCGAAAATGCGGTTCCAATCGTGCTTCATGCTGACTACGAACCAGCCCTCTTTGTTGGCTTCATCCATCAGGGCTTGGGAGAAGGTGCCTACATACATGTCCGGCAAACCGCCGCCGCGAGTTATGTTCATCATCTATTCGTCATCGGTTCTCGGTGAGCACACAGCGAAACACGAGGTGATTGGTTCCGGTGTCCGGCTCACCCTTGCCGCGTCCGCCAGCTATATAACGAGAACAATATTGATCTGTGCAAAGAAACGATCCGCCACGGATCACCCGCTTGGCTACTCCCGGTTCACTAGGATCGAAACTGTCGGAAGGTCCTGTGGGATTAATGGCAACGTTGCCGGTTGCGGCGAGGGTCTGATAATAGTCAGCACGATACCAGTCTGAGGTCCACTCCCAGACGTTGCCGGCCATGTCAAACAGTGCATAGCCATTGGCCGGAAAAGATTTTACCGGCGCGGTAGCAGTGTATCCGTCCTCGCCTGTATTCGTGTCTGGAAAATGCCCTTGAAAGGTATTGGCCATGTGCTTGCCATCTGGCATGAAATCGTCGCCCCAGTCATATCGTTTTCGGTCGAGTCCGCCGCGCGAGGCGAATTCAAATTCAGCCTCCGTGGGCAGGCGCCTGCCAGCCCACTTGCAGTACGCAATTGCATCTATGTACGCAACATGCACCACCGGATGATTCATACGCTTCTTGATGTCTGAACCAGGGCCTTCCGGATGACGCCAGTTTGCAGCCGGCACGTAGCTCCACCATTGAAAATGGTTGTCGAGTTCGACCGGATGATCCGGCGGTGAGAAGACGACCGAGCCGGCAACAAGGTTCTCTGGAATCGCTTGTGGATAATCTTCCAAACGCGGCTTGGTCTCCGCGACCGTGATGTATCCCGTCGCCTTCACGAACCGGGCGAATTGTTCGTTGGTCACTTCGGTCTTGTCCATCCAGAAGCCGTCGACATACACGCGATGCCATGGCTTGGTGTCTTGCATATGGGAGTCGTCGGCACCATCCAGAATTCGCCGCCCGGAACCCACGCCATTCCGGCCGGGGGCGGGCCCAGGAGGCGTACGAGTGTTAATTTTCGGAGTCCACGCCGTGTCGGTCGCACTTGAAATGGCAGGAGCAGTGTGGGCCGGCGCGAGCACCATTCGCGCATGCGCCTTGGCCGCTCCGATGCCGTTATCGCAATAAACGCCGACGGGCGCCGAGGCGCCCGTCCTTTGCACAAGGTGCTGGTGACAGATCACCGCCCCAATCAGACTGCAAACCAGCACCATCCCCGTCAGGGCCCATATACACTTGCTCTTGCTAATTCGTCGAACAATGTGCATTCAGATCTCCTAAAGGTGTCCGGCGCGGCTGTTCACGTAACCACTTAGTCATCACCTTTATTCTTTCCATTTGCGCCATAATGCCACTCAAGTGTAGGTCTCCGGCGCCTGCAGCGGCGGAAACTCCTTGAAGGATTCGAGTTCCTTCATCCACAGCAACTGGCCGAGAGGCAGCATGTTCCAAGTCGTACAAGTAAGCAGCAGTTGGGGCGGCCAGTGCACCACCGAAGGCCGTGGCCGATTTTGCATCTGTAAGAAAGCCCGGTGATACCGCTACAGCCAGCGCGATCAGCAGTGCTGGCCCAGTAAGGGATCGACTGCTTATTCGTCGACTCATTCTTCTTGCTCCTTTGTTAAATGCACTGCCGGTCGCGAGCCATACACTGCTCCCGCTCGGTTGATGATTAAGGAGGTTGACAGATCTGGAAAAACTTTAATTAGGCAGACCGGTAGTATTTAGAAGCCAAGGACAGCGCATTTACCTGACATGCTTGTGGGCCGATACGATAGGTCGAGCCAAGCAACAATCTCGAAGATCTCTCTAGATTGGAAGCAGAACCTACATATCAACCAGCCATTTACCCAGTCACATTTCTAGCCACACGCGGTTCGACAGATGTGGCTAGAAGGTTAACTGAATGTCCGCTCTTTACTGCTGGTTACGCGAAGCTACCTGACCGCCGGCGGACGATGTTGGTCCTGGCGCAGGCTGCGCCACGAGGTTCGGCAACGAGAACTCCGGCAGGTCGGCACCCAGCGAAGCACCGGCCAGAACTGTTGGGATGTTCGGGTACTTCTTGAAAGAATCACTAACCTGATTAATCACATAACCCGCCAGCGCCACAGACCAGCCATTATCGGCGCCTGCATAGCGTCCAGGCGAAGTCGCCAAAACACCCGCGTCGCGAGGCGCCGCTCCGTTGAAGATCATGTCGTACTGCTCACCCGGATCCATCTGGAGGTTATAGAGTGCCGTTATGCCTCCCAACTTCAGCTCTGGTCCCAACCACGAATCCTTGGCCGTGAAGAGAAATTTCCACTGATCGAATCGGCAGCCGAGGAACGACAATCCATCGATATATATCCAGTCCCGGCGTGCCGATAGCGGTTCCCCAAAACGTCCGTGCGCTGTAGCTTTCCCGGTGACGTAGGCGCTGTTGTCGTAGCCGTCGAAGAAAATCGGCTTGCCGTCGTTGCCGGTCCACTCTCCGTGCGGCGGGGGCTGGAGCCCAGCCATCGCGGAGGTCGTAGGCCAAACATCCATGTGTGACATCATTCCATGCAGTACAGTGCCTGGCGGGATACGGCCCGGAGCCCACATCAGCCCGGGTACGCGCCAGCCGTTTTCAAAGCCGGTTCCTTTCATTCCGCGGAACGGGCCATACCCAGCATCAGGCCACGCGTCGATCCACGGCCCGTTGTCGCTGCTGAACACGACGATTGTGTTCTTGTCGATACCAGCGCCGCGTATGGCATTCATTACCTTTCCTACATTGGCGTCGAGTTCCATAATGGAGTCAGAGAAGTTTCCCTGGCCCGATTTACCCTTCCATTCAGGTGCTGGGAAGTTGGGGTTGTGGACTTTCATGTACGCGATGTACATGAAGAGCGGCTTGTCGTCGTTAGCGTGTTGCTTTATGAACTGAGCGGCATTCGCGGCCTGCTCATCGTCAACTCCGGGGAGATCGGCACATTTGAAATGCTCTTTGAAGCGATTCGGGGGCTGCCCAGGGTTGGCTTCCCATTCTCCGTCGTTCACCACCTTGTTGTACATCTCTACGAACTTGGGGTGATCGAACGGGAAGAACGGATGCAGTTCTTTGTCGTCGTAACAATAGACACCGGCATAGTATGCGAGGAAGTTCCTTACGTAATCGAAGCCGTGTTGGGCGGGGAATGCTGCAGGCGTATCGCCAAGGTGCCATTTGCCGGACATGTACGTCGTGTAGCCATTCTTCTTGTAGAACTCGGCTATAGTCGGCGTTTCAGGATGCAGGTAGTTCGGATCGCCCGGCGCTACTACAACGGATAGTGCGGAGCGAACAGGGATTCGACCGGTGATCAACGAGGCACGTCCGGCCGTGCAACTCGCCTGGCCATACCAATTCGTAAACCGCACTCCCTCTGCAGCGATGCGATCGAGATTCGGGGTGGGCGCGCCCCGTGTAAGGCCTCCACCGTAAGCGCCAAGATCACCCCAGCCCACATCATCACCGAATATAACGATCACGTTTGGCTTCTTACCGGTCGTTTGCGCTAGCGCCGGCGTGATGACGGAAGCCGTTGCCACAGCAAGCGCGACGAAAGACATACAGAATCGCTGACGAGAACGCCGCCAAAACGATAGAACGATGTTATTTGTCATCTCTCTCCCCTTCAATCATGTCGGCTCTCAAGCTTTGTTGAGCAGGAGCAACATGAGCTCCTACAGCTTGATTGGTTTTCACTCACGGCGGCGCAGAAAATTTGCCGCACTTTGAACAATCCACACGAAAACGGGAATTTATCAATCGCTTGGCTGTTAAATGTGACAGTGGAGTGACACTTAACCGTTGCTGCCAATAAATCGATATCGACATACATTTCACTTCACATTGCCAAAGTAGAAGTTCAGCGTCAATCCAGCCATGTTCCAATACGCAGGGTTGCAGGTAGGGCAATTCTGCCGCTGGTAATACGTGTCCAACATAAAAATGTGTCTGTACGGCCACTGGATGCCGCCGGTGTACCACTCTTCATTCCAGGAGGCTTTCGATATGTCGTAGAAGGCCTCTACATACCCGTAGGGACTGAAACGGAAGCCATGAACGAGAAAGTCACGTTGCAGCAGTAGCCGGTTCCGATATCGGGTGGAATAGGTGCCGTTTATCCAGCGGAATTCGACCCGGTTCCTATCCTGCACCAGAAATTCTGCGGGCAGGCGAGAGCTGAATGTCATCTCGATAGCTAACCGGTCTTCGTTTTTCACCTTGCCCGATTGAATAGTTCGGAGGAACTCATAGCCACCAGCCAGGAGAAAACGAAACTCTTTATCGGGATCGATGTTCACTCGGTGCGGCAGCGTGATGCGCTTGAATTGACGGCCGAGTCCAACTGCTGAATACCATTGCTGGTAAGGGTAATCGATACCTTGCTCAACTCCACTGAACGCGAGCAAACGCAGATGCGACGGGAATTCCAAATGAACGTCCGCTTCTGGCCAGATTTGGTCTTCTGTCGAATCCGCTAATGACTGAGCGAGAACGCCTGAGCAAGAAATTGATACCAGGAAGCATCGAAGTAAGATTCTGAGTACGGTGAATCCGACTGTCATGTAGCCTCGCGAACAGTGGCAATCATCTGACTACTTATTGGTAATGCACTGATGATCCGTCGCTGCACCCGTGAGCGGGCAGCTTCGGCTCAGGCCGCAGCCTCCTTGCTGGCGCTCTGTCGTTGAAAGGGGGGACTAAGTGTTTCAGTAAGACGGCCCGGCAGATTCAAAGGTTGACGCGTATAGAAAAACATCCGTTCCAATTTCCCCTCGCCAACGATTTTCTGCAGTTCGGTGAAAGCAAAGAACGGGATGAGCACGACGAACATAATCGCTGAGATCGAAAGAATTCCTTTCCACGTGCCTCCGCCGATATCGGCAATGCTTTGGCTGAAAGACTGCCCATGATAGAGACCGAGACCGGCATCCTCCAGAATTTTGAACCCAGCAAGTAAAACGGTAAATACGGCAGACTTCAGCATCGCCGGATAGATCAGCGGAGCATTTGGAAGAAGGTCATCAGCCAGGTGGAGCTTTCTGCCGACGAGGACAACTTTCCCAAGCGCCAGCGCATTAATGAGGGCGAACCCATGAGCCGCAAAATCGATATGATGCTCGCCGAGAATCACCGTTTTGTGCACTGCCAACAGAGCAAAAACTACCCACAGATAGAGGGCTATCACGAGAAATTCCTTCATCTCGTGATAGGCCCTCTGTTTCAGCGCGTGACTAGATACAACCACTGGTTCTCCCAATATGGGCGAGTGGCCCCTTGCTTTGTCTTGAAAAAGGCGGTGCTAAGCTGGCGTGGGCACCATCTTTTTCTCGCCGTCTTGTTTCTCAAATGCTCCAGCTTTGCCTGCCTCGAGAAACTGCGGCGCATCAATTCGGCCGAACAGCTCGATAAGTTTCGCGACGACGCCGGTCCATCCTGTCTGATGGCTGGCACCTAGGCCCGCGCCGTTATCCCCGTGGAAATATTCGTAGAACAGGATGTAGTCCTTCCAATGAGGATCAGTCTGGAACTTCTGAGTGCCTCCGTACACCGGCCGCCGGCCAGAGTTATCCCGCAGGAAGATACGGGTCAGCCGATTCGCGATTTCCCGAGACACTTCGAAGAGATTCATGTACTTGCCGGAGCCGGTTGGACACTCAATCTTGAAGCTGTCCCCGTAATACAGGTAATACGACATCAGAGCACGGATCAGCA
>JAFAMM010000426.1 GCA_019233375.1 Acidobacteriaceae bacterium | reverse complement strand
CCCGGCCAACACTTCAGCCATGACACGCAGTTCTATGAGATAGCGGACCTCAAGCGAGTCTGGGTTGTCGCTGAGGTGTTTCAGCAGGATGAGCCGTACTTGCGGCCGGGTGCCCTCGCCGAGATCACCGTTCGAGCCGACGGACGCCGCTTGCAGGCGCATATTGCTGACAGCTTGCCGCAGTCGGAAGCAGTTGCCGGAACGGTGAAGCTCCGCCTGGAAGTCGATAATCCGAAGCTGCTGCTCCGGCCGGATATGGTCGTCGATGTCAATCTGCCCGTTCACGTTCCGCGCACCCTAGCGGTGCCGAACGATGCGGTGATCAATGCCGGAACGCACGCACGCGTATATGTGGAGCACGGGAACGGCATCTTCGAACCTCGGGAAGTCGAAACGGGCTGGCGCACCGAAGATAGCGTCGAGATCTTGAAAGGGCTCGCGCCCGGTGAACGGGTAGTCGTTGCCTCTACTTTCCTGGTGGACTCGGAAAGCCGGCTGAAATCTCTGCAGCCGGTCGCGGGCGCGGATGCGGCGAGTTCCTCGGAGGCGTCCGAACAAACGATGGCGGCGCGGCCATGATGTTTGAGGCGTGGACGGTCCTCGAATCGCACGGGCGGCTGTCATGATTGGCCGGATTATCGATTTCTCCGCACGCCACAAACTGGCGGTTCTAAGTGTTATTGCGGTCGCCTGCATCTTCGGATGGTGGGCCATGGTGGCGCTCCCCTTGGATGCGACGCCCGATCTCAGCGAGACACAGGTGATTATCTTCTCGCATTGGGACCGCAGTCCGGACATTGTCGAGGACCAGGTTACTTACCCGATCGTCACCGCCATGCTCGGCGCGCCGCGAGTCAAAACGGTGCGGGGTTTCTCGGACTTCGGTTACTCGTACGTGTATGTCATTTTCCAGGACGGTACGGATCTGTATTGGGCGCGTTCGCGTACCATGGAGTACTTATCGGGCGTGCTATCAGGCTTACCCGATGGCGTGAAAACGCAGCTTGGTCCCGATGCAACTTCGCTGGGGTGGATCTTTCAATATGCCTTGGTCGACCAATCAGGCAAGCATAGCCTTGCCGCCCTGCGTTCTTATCAGGATTGGTATCTGCGGTACTATCTGCGTTCTGTGCCCGGCGTCGCGGAGGTAGCGTCGATAGGCGGGTATGCACGGCAATATCAAGTCAACGTAGATCCGAACCTGCTGCGTGCCTACGGCATCACTCTCCGGCAGGTGGTTGAGGCCGTGCGGGGCGGCAATCGCGAATCGAGTGGCCGCCTGCTCGAATTCGGCGGGACGGAATACATGGTCCGCGGGCGCGGGTACGCGCGCTCTCTGGAAGATTTTGCAAACATTCCCCTCGCCGTTACCGGCACCGGATCGCAGATTCGTATCAAGGATGTCGGGCAAGTGGCGATGGGGCCCGATCTGCGCCGCGGTGTGGCCGACCTCGACGGCAGGGGTGAGGTGGTCTCGGGCATCGTGGTCATGCGCGACGGCCAGAACGCGCTGGATGTTATCGATCGAGTGAAAGAAAAACTGCGGCAGATTGAGCCTGGGCTCCCGGGCGGGGTAAAAATAATCCCCACTTACGACCGCTCCGAACTCATTCATAACACCATCGGCACTGTGAAGGAGACGATCATCGAGGTCGGAATCACGGTCGTCCTCATCATTCTCATCTTCCTGTGGCATTTCCCGAGCGCCGCGATTCCGATTGTCACGATGCCGGTGGCCGTCTTGCTCGCCTTCATTCCGTGCCGGCTGCTGGGCATCGATGCGAACGTGATGTCGCTGGCGGGCGTGGCCATCGCGTTCAGCGAACTGGTCGACGCGTCGATCGTGGTGGTCGAACAGACGCACAAAAAGCTCGAGCAGTGGGAAATGACCGGACGAGTACGCAGTTGTCCCGCGGTTGTACTCGAGGCCATCAAGGAAGTCTCCGGGCCGACATTTTTCGCGCTGCTGGTCATCGCCGTTTCCTTTCTGCCCGTCGTGATGCTTCCCGGACAGGAAGGACGGATGTTCCGGCCACTCGCGTATACCAAGACGCTCACCATGGCCGTGGCGGCACTTCTCGCGATCACGCTCACGCCTGCCCTGCGTCTGCTGCTTACCCGCGACGAACCTTTCGTTTTCCGTCCGGAGTGGCTGTCCCGGCTCATGACTCGCCTGCTTGCTGGCCGCATCCGCTCTGAAGACGAACATCCTATAAGCCGCCGGCTGATACGCGCGTATGAGCCGGTCGTTCGTTGGACCCTGCGCTCGAAATGGGTTGTCATTGGGACCGCGCTGGTGTTGATTCTCGTGAGCATCCCCGTTTTCAACCGGCTAGGTTCGGAAGCGATGCCACCCCTCGATGAAGGGGCAATCTTATACATGCCCGCAACAGCGCCCGGCATCTCCATTGCGGAAGCGCGGCACGTCCTGCAGGTGAGTGATCGTATTATCGGGCAGTTCCCGGAAGTCGATCGGGTGCTCGGGAAAGCGGGGCGTGCGGAAAGCGCGACCGATCCCGCGCCGCTCTCCATGCTCGAGACGGTGATCCTTCTCAAACCTCGCTCCGCTTGGCCGCGAATACATACGTGGTATTCCTCCTGGGCGCCGGAGTGGGCTCAGGCCGTATTTCGTCGAGTTACTCCCGATACGATCTCGAGCCAGGCGCTAATTACTGAGCTGGATCAGGCGCTGCGCATCCCCGGTGTGAACAACTCCTGGACCATGCCCATCCGCGGGCGCATCGATATGCTTTCGAGCGGGATTCGCACACCGCTCGGGCTGAAGATCACAGGCGCGGACCTGAGCGAAATTCAGAAGATCGGAACGCGCGTCGAGTCGCTGCTCGCAGGGCTGCCGGGAACGCGCAGCGTGCTTGCGGAGCGCACGAATGAGGGGTACTATGTCGATCTCGATTGGGACCGCGAGCAGTTAGCGCGCTACGGTATCA
>JAFAMM010000108.1 GCA_019233375.1 Acidobacteriaceae bacterium | reverse complement strand
GTCGCCCATTCCAAGCCGACCGTTTCCAACTTCGGCTGGAGACCCCGGTTCCAAACGTTATCGCGAGACAGAACCGTGTTCCGCTCCGAAGGGAACAGAAAGTCCTCCGGGCCGGTTTTCAGAAGGCAGGTCCTCCAGAGGGCGAGTTCCATGGCAGTGCCGGTGGACAGAGCCGCTTTCCTGGACGTTCGCTTACCTTTGCGGCCCTTCGGCGTGTCGAAAGTTCCCTTGTACACGCGCCGGACGAACGCCAGTTTAGGCCGGAAAGCCAAGGTCGACGACAAGGTCTCCGCTGATCAGCGGGGCCACGGGCTGGGAGTGAGCATGGAGGTCTACTCCCACAGCGATCTTGAGCAAAAAAGCGAAGCAGTGAATCGCCTCGAATCTGAGGTGATTCAGTAATGAAACCCGCGATTCAGGCGAGGGTTGGAAAGAAAACGGAGTAAACGGAGTAACGCGTGTTTTTCGGTTCTTCTCAAGTTGTTGAAAACATGGAGCGGGAGACGGGGATCGAACCCGCGACGTCCAGCTTGGGAAGCTGGCATTCTACCGCTGAATTACTCCCGCTTGGCTCTAATTTCCAATGACTTCTAGCACCGGCGTTTCGCGTTAAGCACCGATCGCAACGATATTGTACCAGTTGTGCCCTCAATTGAGTCTTAGCCGATTCGAGCTACCTGCGCGAGTGTTGACGGACAAAGCTATCCAGTACAAGTTGCCAGATGCAGACTGACCTATCTCTCAAAAATGGCCGCTCGGCATCCTCGAGCACTACAATGAGCCGCGCCGTCCCGTTACGCCTCGATTCGATCGTCAGGACCAACAAAAAGTTCCCACGTGTCTCCCGGCGTGTGACCGCCAACCTCACAGGGTATTTCACGGCCACTCGCCTCGCCGAACCGTTCGACAACGCCAATTTGTGCGTGCCTAAGTCTTGAAGTGGGGCGCTGGAGTCCGAGTATGCATGAAAAGGGAAGATCAGCCAAGAATTATCGTGGACGAAGGCAGGTTCAATCTCGTCCTTCACGTTGGCCGGTTGGCTGTTCAGCTGAAACCGAAGATAAGTGACCTTCACCGGATTGCCAGACTGATCTTTTCCCTCTCACGACACTTGGCCGGTCCTGGCTCCCAACCCATGCACGGGAGAGTTTCACTCCCGGGAACTGTGCGTTGAAGGATAGCGGATCGCTTCTAGTGGCCTGTCGCAAAGAGAACGTTACCGATGTGTCGGGAAGGATCTGAATACTTCCATTGGAAGGGTTTGGCGTGAGCGGAATAAGCGCTGATGTAGCGCTTCAGCTTACGTGCGAGATCAGAAACGGAGGAGACGCCAGGCGAGATGACGTCACGCTCGACGCGTGAGAACCAGATCTCTACTTGATTCAGCCAGGACGAGTATGTGGGAGTGAAGTGCAGATGCACGTTCGGATGGTCATCGAGGAAGCTCTCGACCAGTTTGGTTTTGTGAGCTGAGAGATTATCCAGAATGATGTGGATGTCTTGCTTGGCGGGCCGTATAGAAACAATTTCTCGCAGGAATGCAACAAATTCCACGCTGGTATGCCGGGCGGCCGTTTTGCCGTGTACTTTCCCGGTCCGCGTATCGAGGGCGGCGTACAAAGACAGTGTGCCATGCCGGTAATATTCAAACCCGTGGCACCCGGTGAACCACATCTTTGCTGACTCCAAGCGCTTTCGCCAGTTTCCGGCAACTCCAATGTGTTGAGCCATCGGCCGGTTTACTGCGCGTGGCGTTCAGGATCTTGGCCCGCAATGCGGTTGCTAAACGATACGGCTTCTGCCCGGGATGGTTCGTATCCAAGCCGTCCATGCGTTCGCGGATGATCGCGAATGTGGCGCCCTCGCTTAGCATTAGGATCAGCTTGGCTCGAAATACATACCCAGCTGGAAGCGAGCGTGACTGCGCGATGCTGGTCAACTCACGCTTCTGTTCGTCTGTGACTGGAGTAACTGGAGCGATACGCACCACTATAAGACGCATCATCCATGGTAACGATTACTCCACGACAAGCCACCTAGTTGCCCAAAGAAGTCAAGCCCATACGCTTTGGCAATCGGTTCGGCAATGCTTTCGCGCTTCGGTTAGCAGCAAGGTACCGCAACCATCACCGCGCCCAATAAGTAGGTAATAGGTCGTCTCTAAGCGGCCTAATTGGTCATCGAGAGTCCTCCGACTGAATCGAATGAATGTCATGTCATGAATGCGTCTGATCAGACGCAGGGCGCATCACCAAGTCCTCCACGCTCGTCAATGACTTTGCCGATGCGACGGTGTCCCCTAGTAGGCAGCGATATAGCCCGATAATCACGTCAGCGCGCCTGAAATGAGCAACTGCTCAGCCACGAGTACCACCGATCGCCCGCGGAACGATTCCGCAATACGATCGATCCACCCGGATCGCATACATGCTTGTATGAAAGCAGGCCCAGTAAGTGCACCTATGGACAACTTTATTCTCGATCAGATAATCAGTAACATCAGAATCGAAGTCGGGCACGCAAGCGGGCGGAATCTTTCAGACCCGATACCGCGCTCGGCGCTAACAAGTGCTTCTGGTGTAAATGCACTCGGCTACGAATATTGGTGGGCTGAGCAAGGGAACCAGTTCCGCCATAAAGGCATCATGAACTCTCAGTTGGATAGCCCTTAGCGATCCAATCGGTATGGAAATTTGTAAGTAAGTTAAGCACTCTCAAGTTCTGGAACCCCATCTCTTGAAGCGTTTGAAACGCAGGCCGGATATTCGGACAATCCTTCATTGGACAGCAGCCGCAGTAAATCACGATGTCCACGGTTTGGGGTAGCCTCCCGGCCGCGTGTCGAAGTGATGCGACGCCCTCCGTTTTATTCGTGGGCCCGGCAAACTGAGCGTGAGGGATGTGTTTTTGTCGGTACAGCACAGGAAAGCTTACGCAGATGATATGCAGCTGATCATTCGACGTGCTCAGAGCTTTTAGAAGCTCGGCTGGGTCAATGAGCTGCGTTTTCGACCAAGGATCATCCGCGTTCGATTCGGCGCGCATTCCCGTCACTAACGGGACCGCGGCCCAGCTTAGCAAAACGGTCCGTCGGCGTATCAATCGCAAAGTCTATCTACCGGTGAGCGGTGTGGTGCCTCTGGTCGCCGCGGCTGCTCAACTCACCTCGGCCGCCGCCTTACCCTGCGCCAACTCCGGGCTAAAGCCGAGAACCCGCCCCAACGTGGGAACCAGGTCTGTTGATTCGATTGCTCGATCGATAACCACGTTCTGCTTTATCCCCGGTCCAAGCACCATCATCCACGTTGTCCGCGACAGCGCATCTCCCGTGCGATGATGCTGGAACCCATTGCCTCCCGGGTCTGTGTCCGAATCCCGGCCAAAGTCAGGAAGAATGAACAGCGTTGTCTTATTCGCGTATTCTGGCTCGCTTTGAATCGTCCTCCAGATCTCTCCACAAAGCCGGTCGGATCTTTGAATCCCCTCGAGATACAGCGAATATGTCCCCGAATGCGCGATATCAATATCATGTAGCGTGATCCAGAGAAGGCTGGGCGCAAGTTCGCGCATCAATTGCCGGGCAATGTATACCGAGAGTTCGTCCGGGCTCGCAAGATTCCGTGCATGTGCGGTGAAGTCACTTACGGAGAGCTTTAAAATTTCTGCCATTTCGTGTAGCTCTACTTCGCTACCGGCTATCTGTGGCGTGTACAGCGGCGTTTCGTAATTGTCGCGCAGCAGATGCTCGTATTGGCCTTCGCCCGAGGCGGTCAACGCCGCCGAGAGCAGCCGTTTCGGCAGAATGACCCCGGCGCCCAGCCCATGCCCGTAACCCTTGTGTCCGCTTTCCCCGATGCGGTTGAAGCCGTTGCTCGGTGCCACTACCCACGCATCCGTTGCCGGCCGTTTCAAATCCTTACGGAAGTACTCAAAGACCGTGGGATTGTCAGGCGCGACGGCAGCAAAGTTATTGAATGTCTCATACACGCCCGTAGCGAGGCTCGCCGTTGCGACGTAGTGGCCCAGGATCCCGCGATTAATAACCTGCGTGTAGAAAGTGGATTGCGGAATGAGTTCGTTTAACAGATGAGGAATATTCTCCTGCCCATCTGGCATAAACGTTTCCTCGTCGCGCGCACCGCCTCCAAACGTTACCACCACGGCTTTCTTCGTTCGAGGAAGCGCCAGCGCCCGAAACGGCGCCATGCTGAAAAGAGCGGCCGTCCCGGCGGTCGCGCCCGTGACGGCACGCAAGAATTCACGGCGATTCCATGAAACAGCCTGTGCGATTTGCCGCGGGCTGCCCGTCAGCCTTTGAGGCAGAACGTCAGAGAGAATGCTGCACCTCTTTGCTTTGTGTCTTCTTTCTACCATTTTTGCTGCCGCGGCGATCAGTATAATGCCCCCACAGTATGAGGAAACTGATTATGGCGGCGCTGATTCCGGGAGCTTTGCTGGGATTCGCGGTGCTCCGCATATCCTCGTCGCAGAGCGAGAGCACTGGCTGGCCGGCATATGGCGGCGGTCCCGAAAATACCCACTACTCCACTCTCAGCCAAATCAATAAAGAGAACGTGCGCGAGCTCCAGGTCGCGTGGACGTACGATGCCGGGGACGCATTCCAAGGCTCCGAAATGGAGTGTAATCCGATCGTCGTGGATGGCGTGCTCTATGCGACTACCCCGAAACTGCGCGTCATCGCTCTCGATGCCGCAACCGGCAAGCTGAAATGGGATTTCGATCCAAATAAGGGCCACCGGGTCTTCACAAAAATGCGCAACCGCGGCGTGACCTACTGGGCCGACAGCCAGGGACAACATAAGCGGATTTTTGTTGTTGCTCGCCAATACCTCTACGCGCTCGAGGCCGCAACCGGCGAACCCGTCAAAGAATTCGGCCAAAACGGCCGCCTCGACTTGCGATGCGACCTCGGCCGCGATCCGGCCCAGCAGTTCATATCGAATAATAGTCCGCCGGTCGCCTATAAAGACCTATTGATTACGGGCAGCATCGTTGCTGAAACTCTTCCCGCTTCACCGGGTGACATACGCGCTTACGACGCCCGAACGGGCAAGCTGCGCTGGTCTTTCCACACGATTCCGCACCCGGGCGAGTTCGGGTATGAGACTTGGCCGAAAGATGCATGGCAGTACATCGGCGGCGTGAACGCCTGGTCTGGCTTGAGCCTCGATTCTAAACGCGGCATTGTCTATGCCCCGCTCGGCTCGGCCTCGTTTGACTTTTATGGCGCCAACCGGCTCGGCGATGACCTGTTTGCAAACTGTCTGCTTGCCCTGAATGCGGAAACCGGCGAGCGCGTCTGGCATTTTCAGACCGTGCGGCACGACCTCTGGGACCGCGATCTGCCCGCGCCCCCTGCGCTGGTCACCATCCATCGCGATGGCCGCGCGCTAGATGCCGTCGCGCAGATCACAAAGTCAGGCTTCGTTTATGTCTTTGATCGCGCGACCGGCGAGCCCTTGTTCCCGATCGAATATCACCGCTACCCGGGAAGCGATGTGGATGGCGAACGCGCCGCGTATATGCAGCCGCTGCCTGCCGCTCCGGCGCCATTTGCCCGGCAGATGCTCACAGCCGATATGCTGACCACGCGAACGCCCCAGGCGCACGATGCCGTGTTGAAGCAATTTCAGAAGATTCGCAGCCAGGGTCAGTTCGCACCCCCGAGTCTGATCGGCACGATTCTGTTCTCCGGAATGGACGGCGGTGGAGAATGGGGCGGCCCGGCATTTGATCCAACGACGGGAATTCTCTACATCAATTCGAATGAGATGGCGTGGATTCTGCAGCTCATCGAAAATGAGCCCTCCAATGGCCAGCCCGCGACGGGCCAGGATCTCTATATCAAAAACTGCGCCACCTGTCATCGCGCCGATATGAAAGGCGCTCCGCCCGAATTCCCCTCGCTCGTTCACATCTCAGAGCGCCTCAATGAAGAAGAGGTCAGAGAAGTGGTCAGTCAAGGGAACGGGCGCATGCCCTCCTTCGCAAGGCTCCCCGGCCAGGAGTTGAATGCGATCGTACGCTATCTCGAATATGGCGAGAATCTGACGGTAAATGGAGGCGCCCAAACTGTCACGCCCATCGATCTCAAGTACCGGTTCGGCGGCTACAACCGCTTTCTCGATCCTGACGGCTATCCCGCAATTCAGCCGCCCTGGGGCACCCTCAACGCCATCAACCTGAACACCGGAGACTTCGTTTGGAAAAAAACCTTCGGCGAGTACCCTGAACTCGCGGCACAAGGAATGACAAACACGGGAAGCGAGAACTATGGCGGCGGGATTGTCACGGCAAACGGGCTGTTCATCATCGCCGCAACCAGCTTCGACAAAAAGCTGCACATCTTCGATAAGGCCACGGGAGACCTGCTCTGGGAGACAACCCTGCCGTTTGCCGGCAATGCCACGCCCGCGCTGTACTCTGTAAATGGTAAGGAATATCTCGTCATCGGATGCGGAGGTGGAAAATCAAAAGCTCCCACGGGAGCAATTTACGTTGCTTTCGCGCTGCCCGGCGCGCGCTATGCTGCGAGGTAAGAAAGCGTGCGGGACGGTATGAATAGAAGGCGTTTTTCAAAGGGTCTGGCCGGTGCGGCTGTGGGCGCGGCAGCGGTCAGCGGCTCGGCCGGGTACGCTCCGGCACCGCCGCCGAACACCCGGTCCAGCCCACCCTACGATATCTCCGTGATGATGTGGGCCATCTTCAAAGACCTGTCCTTTGAGGATAAGCTCGATAGAATCGCCGAAGCTGGGTATCGAAACGCGGAGCTCGTCGGCGAGTACCGGAAGTGGTCTGACACCGAATTTCAGAACGTACTCGCCAAAAAACGGGACCTCGGCATCAACTTCGATACCACCGCCGGGCTGAAGCACGCGGTTGGAAATCCCGCTGACCGCGATGCGCTGCTCGCGGATGTCACAAACGAATTGCCGGTTATGGAGCGTCTCAATTGTCCGGCGGTTATCATCATGTCGGGCAATGTGGTTCCTGGCATGCCGCGCGAAACCCAGCATCAAAGCTGCATTGAGGGCCTCAAACGCGCTGCCTCCCGCGTCGAGGGCAAGCAGATTAACGGCCAACCTGTGCGGCTGCTGCTCGAAAATATAGATCCCGAAGAAAATCCACACTATTACCTCACCTCTGTTGCCGAGGGCTTCGAAATCATAGGTGCCGTCGATCACCCGCAGGTCCAGTTGCTTTACGATTTCTTCCATGAACAGATCGCCGAAGGAAATCTGATCGAGAAGCTCAAAAAAAACGTCCGGCTCACCGGTCTCGTCCATATCGCCGACGTTCCGGGCCGCCATATTCCAGGTACCGGCGAGATCAATTACGACAACATCTATAAAACGCTGGCCGAATTGCGGTATGACCGGATCGTCGCCATGGAGTTCCTGCCCGTAAGCGACGGCGTCGAAGAGCTGCGGCGGGCGAAAGCCCAGGCACTGCGTGCAGGGAGTCGTACCGCCTGAACCCCGACCGGCCCACTGTCATTCCTGCCGCGATCCGGACCGTAGATCGCGAGCTTTCCCGCGATGGCCAGCTCAGCGAATATCCAGAACTCGAATCGCTGATTCTCTCGAAAGATTGGAGCAGCACAAAGCTGGGTCCGCGATCCGCCTGGCCAACCAGCATGCAAACGGTGATCCGCCTCATGCTGGCATCGCGCTACTCGATGTGGATGGGATGGGGCGACGATCTCGCTTTCTTTTATAACGATGCATACAGCCCTACTCTTGGATTGAAACATCCGTGGGCGCTCGGGCAGCCGGCCCGTGAGGTTTGGTCGGAGATCTGGAACGACATCGGGCCGCGCATTCGAACGGTTCTTCATACCGGTCGCGCAACCTACGATGAGGCGCTGCTGTTAATCCTCGAGCGCAGTGGATTCCCTGAGGAGACCTATCACACCTTTTCCTACAGTCCGATTACCGACGATGTTGGCCAGATCTGCGGGCTGTTGTGTGTCGTCACTGAAGAAACCGAGCGGGTCATCACCGAACGTCGCATGGCGCTCCTTCGCGAGCTTGGTTCGAAGCTTGCCGTCACAAACACGCAGCCGGAGGTCATCGCAGCTTTCGAGCCCTGTGTCGCCGCATACGATAAAGACCTGCCGTTCACTCTCACGTACCTGTTCGATCTTGAGCATCCGGCTTTGATGCGGCTCTCCTCGGTAACCGGCGTGCCGGCCGGCCATCGGGCGGCGCCTCCCACCATCGACATTACTGCCGCGCATTCAAACTGGCCCATTGACGCAATGATGAGCCAGTCGGGGCCGGCCGTCATTGACGATCTCGCCTCCAGGTTCGGGGAGGGAGGCCTTCCCACAGGCGCGTGGGACATCCCACCGCAGCAGGCCGTCGTGATGCCGCTCAAGCAGCGCGGCGAAGAACGCGCGGCAGGCTTCATAGTCGCCGCGGTAAATCCTCACCGCCGCTTGAGCAAGTCATATCTCGGGTTCTTCGAACTCCTCGCGGGACAGTTTTCCGCCGCCCTTTCAAATGCTCAAGCCCACGAGGCAGAACGAAGAAGAGCCGAGGCGCTAGCCGAAATCGACCGCGCGAAAACAGCATTCTTTTCGAATGTGAGCCACGAGTTTCGGACGCCGCTCACCTTGTTGCTCGGCCCTTTGGAAGAGGCGATCGCCGGAGATCTGAACTCCTCACAGCAAGAGCGGTTACAAGCTGCGCATCGAAATGCGCTTAGGCTCTTAAAGCTCGTCAACTCGCTGCTCGATTTCTCCCGAATTGAGGCGGGTAGGATCAATGCCGCGTATATGGAGACGGACCTTGCCGCCTTTACTGCCGAACTCGCCGCGGTTTTCCGTTCGGCGATCGAAAAGGCCGGCATGCGTCTCGTGATCGATTGCCAGCCTTTGTCAGCACCCGCCTATGTGGACCGCGACATGTGGGAAAAGATCATCCTCAATCTACTTTCGAACGCATTCAAGTTCACGTTTGAAGGAGAGATCGCGGTGACTCTACGCTCCGTTGGCGACGCTGCCGAAGTGAAGATCAGCGACACCGGCATCGGTATTCCCGCGGAAGAACTCCCGCATATCTTTGAGCGCTTTCACCGCGTCGAGGGCGCGCGCGGGCGGACACATGAGGGTACAGGCATCGGCCTCGCGCTCGTTCAGGAACTCGTGAAATTGCACGCAGGCTCTCTTCGTGTCGAGAGCACAGTCGGCAAGGGAACTACCTTCATTATCAGCATCCCGCTAGGGACCCGGCATTTGCCTCAGACGCAGATTCGAAACAGTGCGCGGACGGACCCGCAGAGTTCGCAGCGGGAGGCCTTCGTCGAAGAAGCCATCCGCTGGTTGCCTTTTGCCGCCGATGAAACGCAGGGAGTAGCGAACGGCACGGCCGCTGCTCCGACTATCCTGGTCGCCGACGACAATGCCGATATGCGCGACTATGTCCGGCGGCTTCTCAGCCCAGCGTATCGGGTCGTTACCGCGGCCAACGGCGAAGAGGCCCTGGAAGCTGCGTTAGCCGCTCCGCCTGACCTGGTTTTGAGCGACATCATGATGCCATCGGTCGACGGACTTCAGCTTCTGCACAAACTGCGAGCGAATCCCGCTACATTGACGGTGCCCGTCATTCTGCTTTCGGCGCGCGCCGGAGAAGAAGCCCGCACGGAAGGGATGAGCGCCGGAGCCGACGACTACCTGGTCAAGCCGTTCAGCGCGCGCGAATTGCTCGCTCGTGTTGGCGCACACTTGAAACTGAGCCACGCGCGCAAGGAGGCCGAGGGCAGAGCATCGGTCATTCTCGAAAGCATCAGAGACGGCTTCGTCGCGGTGGATAGCCAATGGCGTTACACGTATGTGAACGCCGCGGCGGAACGCATGAATGGCCTCACTCGCGATGAGCACATAGGCAGGACGATCTGGGAGATCTTTCCCGCTGTTCTGGGTACAAATCTCGAAACTAAGCTTCGCTATGCAATATCCGCGCGAGAACCGGTCGAATACGAATATCTCCATTTGCCTTGGGGGCGCTGGTTTGCCGGTACCGCATACCCGACCAGCGAGGGCGGCCTTGCCATCTACTTCCGCGACATAACCGAGGAAAAAAAAGCCGCCGGCCTGCTACGCGAGAGCGAGACCCGGCTGCAACTCGCGATTGACTCCGCGGCTCTTGGCACCTGGGAATTCAATCCCGCGGACGGATTCATTACAGTATCGGCACGCGTGCGTGAAATCTTTGGCGCAAGCGAAGCAAGCGCGCCGCTCGATGACTGGTTCGCGCGCCTGCATCCCGAAGACCGTGCCACCGTCGAAAATCAATTCGACGCCGCCCTTTCCGCAAAAAACGCCTATGACGCAGAGTTCCGTGTCATCCATGCCGACAGGAAACTACGCTGGGTGCGCGTCACCGGTCGCGTGCTGGGTGACGGCAGCGCTGCAAGAATGATCGGGCTCGTCGAAGACATTTCCGGCCGAAAGAACGCCGAGGAGGCTCTGCGCGAGAGCGAAGAACGTTTCCGCACCATGGCGGAAGCGCTTCCACAGCTTGTCTGGACATGCCAGCCCAATGGCGACTGCGATTACTTAAGCGCCCAATGGGTGGCCTATACCGGCATTCCGGAGAAAGAGCAGCTCGGCCTTCGCTGGCTTGACCTTGTCATGCATCCGGAGGACCGCGCCCCCACATACGAAGCCTGGATGAGCGCGGTGCGCTCGGAGGCTCCCTATGACCTCGAATACCGGCTGCGCCGCTTCGACGGCTCCTACCGCTGGTTCAAAACTCGCGGCACCCCTGTGCGCAATGCAGCCGGCGAAATCCTTCGCTGGTTCGGAACCTGTACTGACATCGATGATCAGATTCGTGTCGAGAAAGAGCTTCGGCGCGCCAATCAGGACCTCGAGCAGTTTGCTTACTCGGCCAGCCACGATCTGCAGGAACCGCTTCGCATGGTGACCATATACAGCCAGATGCTTCACAAGCGGTATGAAAACAAATTGGACGACAAAGCCGATGAATATATCGGTTACGTAACGCGCGGCGCAAAACAAATGGAAGTTCTGCTGACAGATCTTCTGGCCTACACTCACGCGGCCTCCGTCGACGACACGAAACAGGTCGAAGTCGTCAGCAGCGAGGCCGTGATGGCGGATGTCCAAACGAGTCTTGAAGCCGCGATTCGGGAAAGCGGCGCGGTGATCATAACGGGCAAATTGCCCGCTCTGCGGATTCAGCGGGTACATCTCATGCAACTGCTCCAGAATTTGCTGGGCAATGCGCTCAAATATCGGAGCGAGAAAACGCCCGAGATCCACGTCTACGCCGAACGGCAGGGTGCATACTGGCTGTTCTCAATTCGAGACAATGGGATTGGAATCAGCTCCAAACATAAGGACCTTGTTTTTGGCATCTTCAAAAGGCTGCACGGGCAGAAATACGAAGGCACCGGCATCGGGCTGGCGATCTGCCAGCGCATTGTGGAACGTTATGGAGGACGTATCTGGGTCGAATCTGAGACCGGAGCCGGCTCTACATTCCGCTTTACGCTTCCGGCGTACGTGGACGCCCTATGAAGCCCGCTAAAGAGAACCGGCCACTGCAAGTTTTGCTGGCGGAAGACAATCCTGGGGATACGCTGCTTGTCAACGAAGCACTGCAACAGCACGGCTTCCAATATGAGCTGCACGTCATCGAAGATGCCGACAAAGCTTTCACGTTCCTGGAAAGGGTTGGCAAATCGCCAGACGCCCCTTGCCCGGACGTAATGTTGATTGACCTTAATCTGCCCAAAGCCAGCGGTTATGAAGTGGTCCAGATGTTCAAGAAGCATCCGGAGTGTGCCGGCGCTCTCCTGGTCATCATGACCTCCTCCGATGCACCCAGGGACCGGCAGATGGCCGCCGAGTTAGGCGCTGCCCACTATTTTCGAAAGCCTTCCGATCTGGACGCGTTCCTGGATCTGGGCCGCATTCTCAAGGAACTACTGGCAGGTAACAAAATCCCGGCATCCTAGGGCTCTTTCTTCCGCATTACTCAAAGCGATATACCAGGACCTTTTCGATGCTCGTGCTGTGTGGGGAAAACCGCCAATAATGACCCTGGTCGTTCTCATCGCCATTCAGGCGGCGGCCGGCTCTCCAAGTGCCATTTTCA
>JAFAMM010000024.1 GCA_019233375.1 Acidobacteriaceae bacterium | reverse complement strand
ACTCCTACGAACCCGTGCTCTTCCGCGAACGAAGAAAAGATGAAATCCGTGTGCGGCACAGGAAGAAACCCCAGATGCGTTTGAGAGCTCTCCTTTGTCCCGCGGCCCCACATGCCGCCGTTTCCAACAGCAATTCTGGATTGGATCACCTGGAAGCCCGTCCCTTTGGGATCCCGGTCCGGATATATAAAGCTGACCAGTCTATCCTTCTGATAGGGCTTAAGAAAATGATACCCGATCGGCAACGTCACAAGCAGCAGCCCGCTAATAATCAGCAAGTATTTCCAGCGCATGCCGGCCATTAGCGCGCCGCACACCAAGATGGGCAAATACGTCAGGGATGTGCCCAAATCCGGCTCTTTCATGACCAGCAGCATCGGCACGCCCACGAATGCCGCGAGCTTAAGCAGGTCCTTCCACTCCAGCCGGTCCGCCTTGCTGTCGGTCAGATATTTGGCGATGACCAGAATCAATACGATCTTCACGAACTCAGATGTCTGGAGCGTGAATCCCGCCACGCGAATCCACCGCGTAGAGCCGAATACTTTGTTGCCGATCAGCCCGGTGGCGAGTAGCAGGACGACGCAAGCTCCGTAGAACCACAGGGAGCGTCCCAGCAGAACGTGGTAATCGATGTTCGCGGCCGCCCACATCATCGCCAGCCCGGTACCAACCCAGACAATCTGCTTCCACCAGGCGTCCTGCCATTTCGTGCCGAGCGTGGCGCTGTAAATCTGCAAAACGCCGAGCGTGCACAGCGCCAGCGTCACGATAATCAAGGGCCAATCGAGATCTTTGATGGAGCGGTACACCTATTGCGGCAATCCTTCCGGAATCGGGAGATTCATGTGTGCCGGCACCGGCGATGCGAGCAGACGGAGCGGCGCCAGCAAACTTGCCGTCTCCGTTTCGCCCTTCTTTTCGCGCCGGGCTTTCTTGTCGAAGTATGCCTTCAATACGTCGCGCACGATCGGCACCGCGTGGAAGCTTTCCTCGCCGTTCTCATACAGCGCCGCGACTACGATTTCCGGGTGATCCATCGGTGCGAATCCGACAAACCACACGTTATTGGCCAGAGCGCTATTCAGTTTCGCGCCCTTTGTCTTCTCGGTCGCGGCAACCTGGGCGGTCCCGGTCTTTCCACAAACCTTGATGCCAGGTAGAACTCCGGCCCTGCCCGTGCCCCCCTCGTTGACCACGCCGTACATGCCCGAGATCACCTGGCTAAGATTATCGGGATTGAAGTGTCCCTCCCGCAGCAATTTGGGAGCCGCCGATCGGAGCAGGTGCGGCTGATACCACTCCCCTCCCACTCCCAGTCCGCCTTCGGCTGCTGCCAGTTGCAGAGGTGAAACGGTCACCGCACCCTGCCCGATCGCTACCGAGATCGTCTCGCCCGCATACCACTTCTGCCGGAACATGCGCATCTTCCACTTGCTCGAAGGCATCGTCCCCTGCGTCTCGTTCGGCAGATCGACCCCGGTCTTATGCCCGATCCCCGCGAGTTCCGCGTACTGTGCAATCCGGTCGATTCCGAGCCGGTTGCCCACGTTGTAGAAGAAAACATCGCAGGACTGCACGATGCCGAGATGCAGGTTCACGTCTCCGTGCCCGCGCTTTATATGACACGCGAAGTAATGGCCATAAAAGGAAGCGCCGCCCGAACAGTGGAAATGAGTTTCATCATCGATCACTCCGGTTTCGAGACCCGCGATGGCCATAATCGGCTTGAACGTCGAGCCCGGCGCCAGTTGCGCCTGAATCGCCCGGTTCAGCAGCGGCTTGTGCGGATCTTGCGCAATTTCGGTCCAATCCGTGCGGCTGATGCGCCCGGTGAACTTGTTGGCGTCGAACGTCGGGCGGCTGACCATAGCAAGGATCTCGCCATTGCGCGGATCTAAGGCCACAACCGCGCCTCGCTTATCCTGCATCGCAAGCTCTGCGACCGCCTGCAGGTCCAGATCGAGCGTCGTGTGCAGATCTTTTCCCGGCACCGCCTGCTTGCTCGCTTCCATCTGCCGCTCGTGCCCCCAACTGTCCACCAGCACTCGCTGCTGCCCGTCTACACCCCGGAGTTGGTCATCGTATTGGCGCTCCAAGCCGTCTTTGCCGATAATGTCGCCCTGCTGGTAGTCGAGATATTGCGGAAGGTTCAGCTCCGACTCGCTGATTTCGCCTACATACCCGATCACGTGCGTAGCAAAACCATCCTGCGGGTACTGCCTTCTCCAGGCCCGGATTAACTGCATCTCCGGATACGCGCTATCGTCCTGATGCGCTTCTATCCAGGCAATATCGTCCCGCGAGAGCTGGTCCTTAATGATAATTTGGGGAGCCGATCCCATGCGGCGGATCTTCTTCGACAGCTCGTCCAGATCTAGCCCGAGTTCGGCGGCAATGGGCGGCAAATGCTCCGGCTTGATCTGTTCCCGGTTCAGAAGCAGCGAATAGGACGCCTTGTTGTCTACAATCACGCGTCCGTCCCGGTCGAGAATTCGGCCGCGCGGCGCCAGTATCGGGACGCTCTTAATCCGGTTTCTTTCGGCTGCCTCGCTGTATAGGTCCGGATTTTGTACCTGCAGCTTCCAAAACCCTGAGATCAGGAATATGAAAACGGCCACCGTCAGGTATTGGAACAGCGCGATCTTGTTTGCCGCCCGCTTGGGATCGTCGCGCACCGGGCGTTCCGCTGAAACCTGCTCTTCTCGCCTGTGCACGCTGTCGACTAATGCCACTATTCGTTTCCGGGAAGAATGCTATAAGGAACCCGACAGTCTCATTCTATCGAGGATTGCGAACAAAGGTAGCGCAACGGCGGCATTTAAAGCGCCGTGTACAAAGGTTTCCTGGGGATCGAACGGTATCACCTGCCCGAGCAGCGCCCGTCGCATAACCCAGTAGAAGAATGCGTGGAAAACGAAAAAGAAAAAGCACAGCACGAGCCGGATCGCGGAGTTCTCTACATTGAATCGAACGCTGACAGACGCGGCAAAGTAGCCGACCAGCGTTTTCGTGATGCCATACATGCCGATAGGAAGATTCGCCGGCGAGAGCGAGTCTTCGGCCAGCCCCACGAACGCTCCAAACAGCAGCGACGCGATCTGACTCCGCCGCATCAAGCCGAAATACACCGTGAGCAGCAGCGGCAGTTCCAGCCACTCCGTGTGCGGAATCAACCGCGGCAGATAAAACTTGCCAATGATCGAAACCAGGGTGAGCGCCGCGAGGGCAACCACCTGGAAGCGGCTGAACCAACTTTCGCGCAGCGGCCGCTCGAGGATCTGATCGCCCGTCTCGCTCATTCCTGGTCAGCAGTTGCTTTTGTTGTACTGGGGGCAGGCGGAGCCGTCTTGTGCCTCGGGGCGCCCAGCGGCAGCACCGGCCCCCTGTGAGTCGCGGGCTACACTTCGTTTTCCGCCGTAGCAGCAGCACTCACAGCTGGGGCAGCCGCCTTCACTGAAGGCCGGCCGCCGAGCACGCCGGCTTCGCTGACTTGCGCCCGATTGTTTTGTACCGGGTGGTCTTGCGCGGAATTCACTTGTGCCGGGTGATTTTGCGTGGAATTGCTTTGTGCAGGATTGTTTTGTGTGGGGCTGTTTTGTGCGGGACTGTTTTGTGCCGGCGCTTTTGCGGCTGACTGTACCGCCAGCCCGGCGTTGTTCGCCTTGGTTGTATCGCTGCTCAGCGGTTTTGGCTCACTGCCTGCCGGCTGCGCGCTATCCGTCTTCGCCGGTACGGCTATGTCGGCCGCTGGCTTCGCCGGAGTCTCCGGTTTAAGGTTGAAGTTCGGAATGGATGAGCCGACAGCGCCGTATACGTGTTCTTCCTGTTTGCCGAGTTCGGCATACTTGGCAAGCACTTTATCGGCTTCTGTCTGCGGCTTTGCGGTTTCAGTCGCTTCGCCGCCCTTTTCCGGAGGCGGGGCAGGGAGTTCGCTGGCGCTCAAATCCTCGGGAGCGCTCGCCGGGATCGGCTGATGAACGCCCTGCAGCACCACCAGCACGTCCTCTACTCCGCCCGGCGCGCCGCTCAAGTTCAGCTTGATATCACGCATGCCCTGTCCGGTTTGGCTGGACGCCACCATGCCGACCGGAAATCCTTTAGGGAACACCCGGTCCTCGCCGGAGGTAAAGAACCACTCGCCTACTGCTACTTTCTCTTCGTTCTGCACCTGGTCAACGATGCATTTCCCGCTGCTGCAATCGAGCACCCCGTGCACGTGGCCCTTTTGCGACTCGATCCCTACCTTGAAAGTCGGATCCGTCACCAGCAGAACCTGCGAAACCAGCGGGTAAACCGCAACCACCTTGCCGACAATTCCTTCAGGCGTGACGACCGCCATTCCTTTTTCGATGCCGCTGGTCGATCCTCGATCAACGAACACTGCTTTGGCCGTTCCAACTGTGCTGTTCCCGATCACCCGTGCCGCGACCGTCTTTGAAGGGGTCTGCTTCTGGAATAACGTAAGCGCCTGGGCGTGCTCCGCCGTAGCCAGCTGGTTTCGGTAGTAAACGTTCTCCATCCGCAGTTGATCGTTGTCGGCCTTGAGCTTGCGGTTCTGCTCACGGACATCCAGCAGAATGAAATAATCTTCCATGAAGCCGATGGTGTTATGCCGCATCGCCTCCACCATGCCCGCCATCGGTGTCACTGCACTCACCGCCCAAACACGGATAAGCCGTTCATCGCGATTGGTCTTGACCTGGTAAGCGAGATACAACAGCTGCGCCACCAGTACAACCAGCAGAACCGTGAGGTTCCGGTAGCGGCTCAGCAGGGCTTCCATGACTCTCTGTTCTTTACTCTATGAATACCGGCCGCAACGATGGGGCGCGCCGTGTCTATTCAATGGCGATGCGCCGCAAAAGTTTGAAATCGGTCAGCATCTTCCCGGTGCCCAACACCACGGACGCGAGCGGGTCTTCGGCAATCGAAACGGGCAATCCCGTCTCTTCCCGAATGCGCCGGTCAAGATTCTTAATCAGGGCACCCCCGCCCGTCAGCACAATCCCCTTATCGCTAATATCCGCGCTCAACTCCGGCGGCGTACGCTCCAGCGCCACCCTGATCGCGTTCAGGATAGTCGCCACGCATTCCGATAGCGCTTCCCGAATCTCGCTATCTTCTATGGTAACGGTCTTCGGTACGCCCTCCACCAGATTACGCCCTTTGATCTCCATCGTGAGCGGTTTGTCCAGCGGGTAAGCGGAACCGATCTGAATCTTTATCTGCTCGGCCGTGCGCTCGCCTATTAATAGGTTGTATTTTCGCTTCAGATAATTCATGATGGCGTCGTCCATCTCGTTCCCTGCGATGCGCACGGAACGTGAATAAACAATGCCCGACAGCGAAATCACGGCGACGTCCGTCGTGCCTCCCCCAATGTCAACCACCATGTTCCCGGAAGGCTCGGTGATCGGCAGCCCCGCTCCGATCGCTGCCACCATCGATTGCTCTACCAGGTGAACCTCGCTCGCCTTGGCGCGATACGCCGATTCGCTGACGGCGCGTTTTTCTACCTGCGTAATCTCGCTCGGCACGCCGATAACGATGCGCGGATGTACCAGCATTTTCCGGCCGTGCGACTTCTGGATGAAGTAATTGAGCATGCGCTCCGTGACTTTGAAATCGGCGATGACGCCGTCTTTCATCGGCCGGATCGCGACGATGTTGCCGGGGGTGCGCCCGAGCATGTCTTTCGCTTCTTTTCCGACAGCTTCAATCTCACCCGTGTTCTTGTTGATGGCTACGATCGACGGCTCGTTGACAACGATCCCTTTTCCCTTGGCAAATACAAGCGTGTTCGCGGTTCCTAAATCGATGGCAAGATCTGAGGATATGAGGCTAAAGACGGACCTGAAATTCATTGATGAACAGCTTCACACAAAGGGGAACAAACTCAGAGAGTAACATAGGAATAGCCCCGATATAACCTCAGGTGTATGCATTATTTTTGACTGCCTTTCCGCCCAGATGACGCGCCGTAGCTGGTTAACCGCCTGCGGCTTCGCTCTCGCGGCCTCCTGCGCTCGCCCGAAGCGAATCGGCTTCCCCGGATACGCACTCGTCGCCACCGCCGGTGACCAGACCGTTACAGCCGTCGATCTTACCCGCTTTCAGATAGTCAGGTCGATTCCCGTCAGCGGCTCGCCCACTATGATTGCTCCCGGCCCCCACGGTACAAGTTACGTCCTGACACCCCAGACTGGCTCTATCCATCTCATCGATAATGACCTGAATGTCGCCTCTTCACGGCACTTAGCCGGGCAGCTCGCCGGTCTTGAAAGCGCGTCCGCCGCTGGGAATCTCTGGACCACAACGCCCGCTACCCGCGAATTGCTGGAAGTAAATTCAGCCGGCCTCGAGGTCGTGCGCCGGCACAAGCTGAGCGCGGAGCCCACCGCCATCGATGTTACGAGCACCGGCCGCGTCGCCGTCGCGGGCGGCCGCGAAGGCATCGTTGAATTGTTCAGCCCTGAAAACTCCCGCCCATTTCGCGCGCAATTCCCGGGGCGGATTGGAGAGGTTCGCTTTCGCTCCGATGGCAAACTCCTGCTCGTCGCCAATTACCACGACCGCTCTCTAACAGTCCTATCGGTGCCAGACCTCGAGATCGTAGCCGACCTCCCGCTCGCTATGCAGCCGCAGAACCTCTGCTTCAGCGTCGATCGCGGCCAGTTGTTCGTTTCCGGCGAAGGCATGGACGCGGTCGCGATCGTATTCCCGTTCGATATGCTCGAGGTCGAACAAACCGTGCTTGCCGGGCGCAACCCCGGCGTGATGGCATGTTCCGGAACTCCTGCATATCTATTCGTCGCCAGCGCGGATGGCTCGGACGTGTGCATACTCAACATCGAAACGCGCAAGGTGTTCGGGATCGTGGAGGTTGGGCAGGGACCCGATTTCATCCGTGTTACGCCTGACAGCCGTTTCGCCCTCATCCTCGATCGCACCTCGGGCGATCTGGCGGTCATCTATATACCCGGCATTCGGCAAAACCCGCTGCGGACGGACCGCTACAAGACCGGCGGCGCTCTGTTCACTCTCCTCCCTGTAGGAAACACGCCCGTCCATTTGGCGGTCGTGCCGAAGCTTGCCTGACTGGCTAATCGCGCTAAGTAAGTCACGCGGTAACCTACAAAGACACTCGCTTCAACGGAGCTCAGCTTGTCGCCGTTTTTGTCGCTGGGCGGTTTCTGCCGGATCGGGCCATGCGCACAACCGCACGAGGCTTCCCGGCCTTTTCTCGCGGTCGCTCCGCTTCGGCAATAGCGGCTCTTATCAAATCCCGAACACTCGGAGCCTCCAAGTCCGCCTCCTGAGCAATCCGAATGTGCCGCATGAATTTCCCCTCACCAACCAGCAGACCATCTGGATCACGCAGGAGCGACCCGAAGTTAAACCCGAGATTGACCCAATTGGC
>JAFAMM010000333.1 GCA_019233375.1 Acidobacteriaceae bacterium | reverse complement strand
CAGTGGCAACACATACGTGAACGTGCACACCGCAACGTTTCCCAGCGGGGAGATCCGCGGACAAGTCGAAGTCGAGTAGCCCGATCTGCAGATCGCGAGCTAGAGTATCGTAGACTCGTCGATCTGATGATGGCGAATACTTCCGAGCGGCTGCCGGCTCTTCTTCCGCCTGAGCCTCGCTGGCCGGCAATTGTGGCGCTGCTATCCACGGCAGCGCTTTATTTTTCTCTGCCGGAGCGGCTGACTGCCGGTCCGAACTGGCTGCTGCCCGGCATCGCCGTGGTCCTGCTTATCGCTGCGGTTTCGGCCCATAGATCAGGCCGCAACCAATTGAATCGCACCCTTGGATTTCTTAGCAGCGGTGTACTGACGCTCGCGCTTGGTTGGGCACTGGGCACCTTAATTGCCGGTCTGCCCGGTAAGCGCGAGAGCCCCACCGAGTTGCTTCGTTCGGCGGTCGCATTGTGGATCAGCAATATTCTGGTCTTCGCCTCCTGGTACTGGCGGCTGGATGCGGGAGGTCCCGCTTCCCGCGACGCCAGGGCTTCGCACAACGACGGCGCCTTCCTGTTTCCGCAAATGATCATGAAGCACAACAAGGCATGGCGGCCCGGCTTTGTAGATTATTTGTTTCTTGCATTCAATACGAGTACAGCGTTCTCGCCGACAGATGTTCCTATCCTGTCAGGGTGGGCGAAATGGCTGATGATGCTCCAGAGTTCGATCTCGCTGGGCACGATAGCGATTCTGGCCGCCCGCGCAATTAACATTCTTTGACTTCTGCGGCAAGCCGCTCGAACCATCTGTCAGTCACAATTCCGCTGAGTCGCTGAAAGGCCGAGAGCCCCACGTGCAGCCCGAGCCTCCTATAAGACTCGAATTCCGATTCGGAGAAGAACTGGTTGAGCGTCGACTGCTGAGGGAAGGCGGCGTTTTCTCGAAAATACTCCACCACATCGGCCGGCTCGTCCCCGGTTATGCTCGATTTCAAATAGAGGAGCCAGCCCGGCTCGCTGCCGGGTTCGGGATACTCGATGCGGCCGACTACGTAATGCGTGCGGCTCCTTCCGTCGACGGGACGAATACGGTCGATGTCGATGCGGATCTCGACACCGAAATCCGCGCGGCATTTACGAACGGCTTCGCCCAGCGATTCAAAGATGTATCGCGGATCTTCTTCCGCGTCAACCGCGATGACGTAGCGGCAGCGCCGCCTCACCAACTCGTACAGGCCGAGATTGTCGAAGTGCCCTCCGTCAGACAGATTGAGATAAGCCGAGCGCTGATCCACCGCTCCGAAAAGCTCGAGAAAAAGCCAGCGCAGCGCAAACAGCGGGCCGGGCCGCATCCATGTCTGCGGATTACGGGGATTCCCCGCCCACCAACCGAGACGTGCGTTGAATAACGTCAGCAGAAATGCGGTCTGGGGGGAAGAGTGAAAGCCGCGATTCGGACTCAACGCGGCGCCGGAGATGCTCAGCGCCGTGCCGAGGTGAATGCCGGCCAGGAACTCAGCAGTATCAACGAAGGCGTTTGTTCTGATATTGGCGCCCGCTGTCTCGTCCGCCTCGGAAACGAAGGGAACAAATCCGCAGTACCGGGGCGAAAACGTGAATGAGAGTCCTTTTCGTTCTTGCGTCGCCAGCTCAGAGCCTGTGGTTACGTTCAGGCATGCGTTCAGAAGCGGATAAGGCGCTCCGGGGGAGATGCGTGGAGCATCGCAACGAAGATCGCGCAGCAGTATGTCGTCGAGCGGATCAAATCCCGTGAATGAATCAGGTTTGCGAAGCTCGGTATGACTCGCGCCCAGATAGCATCGGACCAGGCGGTTCTTGTAGAAGTAATGAAGTGAAAACTCATTGATGTTCACCCGAAGCGAGAACACGGTCGCAATGATGATCGCAGCCGCCGTAAAGGCAAGGGCGTAGCCCACTGAGCCTGGTTGTATGAACTCGAGACGCTCCCAGTACTTCGTCAGAAACTCTTGGGGCGGGCTGCCTCGTAGAAACGAAGGAAGAAACAGCGCTGCCTGGACCAGCGATGCAACCGCGACCAGAAAACCTGGAACGGCGACGAACGGGCCGTATTTCGCGATGATCTCGAGGGTCTTGCTCTTCCCTGCAGGCTCGCTGGCGTCGGCGGTTCTGCGGCTGTTCCCCGCAAGCACGGTAGCCGCGGTCGTCGAGATCCAGGTGCCCGCCGCGGACAGAAGGAGGGACCCGCTTTTGTGCCACACCCAAGCCACACCGATAGGAGCGAAAATCGCAACCGCGAATAGAGTCGCCCAAAACCCAATTACAATCACAAACAGCGCGCCTGCCCGCGCTAGCCACTCGCGGCTTGCGTCCGGGAAATCGATGCCCATGAGTCCGATCTGAAGAGCGACGCCGGCCATGATACTCAGGAGGTAAAGAGGCGGGCCGAATGCCACGACACATTGGCTGCCCGCGGTTTCCTGCGGATCCCAGCTAAGCAACAGGCGCTGTATACCGATGAAAAGCAGAAGAACGAAGCCGGCACAGGAAAGCGACATCCACAAAACCTGGAGATAAACGAGCCGCGCGAGCCATGAACGGGCATGCCGGCGCCCATAGCAGGTGACAAAGCCGCCCCGCCACTGCAGCAATGCATGTAAAATCCCCAAGATCGCGAAAGCGACGCATGGCAGAAAGAGCCCTGACGGCTGGCGCGCTACCGCCGACAACATCAACAAAACAACTCCGGCCACGAGAGGAGCAGTCACGCGCAGAGCTACGTTTTCCGTTCCGGTTCCGGGCTTGTAAGCGCGGGTGTCGTCGGCATCAAAAGTCCGCGACTCGGTCCTCTTCAGATTACTTCCGATTTCCACTACGGCGAAGCCTCCGGCGATAGCGGCCACAACGATTTCGATCCAGGAGCCCACGCCGCCCCCGTTCTCCGCTTGCACGCGGAGCCCGTAGCCCGGCCAGATTAGCAGTGAGAACAGCGCCGCGAACACGGCGTAGATAATGATGTGGTTCAAAACCGTATTTCTCAACCAGATGATGGGAATCACAATGCTATCGAGCGAGAAACCGGTGCGCGGCGCGAGATAGTTGCTGTATTTGCGAAGAAAAGTGACCGGATCGCTGCTCGATGGTCCCGGGACAATTCTGGTCAAAACATCAAAGCCTCGATAGCGGAGAAGGACGCCCTGCAGCCAGGATGCAATGTATCCGCCGCCTGAGACGGACGAGAGATAGTCGGTCTTTTGCAGAATCTGATGCTTAACCAGCGCCTGTAGAACGCCTAGACCGAATGTTGCGCTGCGAATTCCGCCGCCGGAAAGGCAAAGGCCGGTGAGCCTTCGTTCATGGCAAGCGTCCTCCCAGGTCTTAGAATCAAGCTGCGCCGGCTGATCGCCACGGCGCCGGGCAATGTCGGCCAGTTCCTCGACAACGACTTCGCCAATGCCTACAGCCTTATGATCGAATTGCACTTAGATCAGGAGTCAGTTCTTAGTGTTTGTTCGCCTGATGCGAATGAGAGAAACGACATCGACGATATCATGTCCATGCACCCCAGCATCTCGGGAGGACAGAATACTACATGGGGCAAACGCCTCAACGGCTGCTTTTGAAACTTTTGCCGCATCCAGGTTTCGCCACTCCGTCTGTGCGGGCAAACCTTTGGCCCTTGTTTGACACGAGTGCGAACGGGCGAGCTGCCTCGGAGCTTGCCCTCGAATCAGGCCGCCCTGCCTGGTATCTCGCGAATCTGACCAATATGGAAGCGAATCCGTGGGATTCCGCTCACTCGCGAGTTGGCGATGCGCTCGGAATCGATCACTCGGCCATTCTGTTTGCCGAGCCGGATCTGCCGCAATCCTACCTGGACCGGAATGAGGTGAATCCCGGCGGTAGTGCGCAGGCGCTCAAGAAGCAGAGCTGCGATCCGAAGCCGCAATGTAAGGATCAGCGCCCGGCCGGCCCTGGTTTCGCCTGGCACCTGCGCGACGAGTATTCGCAGCTCTCATCCGCGCGCGCGTCCGTTTCATTTTCAGATCCGGACCGCACTCGCATTGCTCATATTGATACCGGCTATGATGCTTCTCACTGCGCCCGGCCTGCGCGCTTACTGCTCGACCTTCAGCGTAACTTCGTCGCGGCCGACCACAATCCGAATAACGCAACCGACCCCGATAGGAACCGCCTCTTCGATACGTCCGGCCACGGCACTGGTACCGCCGGAATTCTGGCGGGTTCAAAGGTTGCTCAAAACAACGGTGAGTTCCTGGGAGGCGCTCCTGATGCTGATATCCTGCCGGTCCGGATCGCGAATTCTGTCGTGCTCTTCTACACCAGCACTTTCGCGCAAGGAATCAACTACGCGTTGCAACAGAACTGCGATGTGGTGTCCATCAGCATGGGCGGATTGCCGTCGGCGGCATGGAACGAAACGGTAAATCATGCGTATCTCGCGGGTATGTGTATCGTCGCGGCTTCGGGCGACTGCTTCGGCGGCCTTCCAAGCCATCATGTGGTCTACCCGGCTCGCTACCACCGGACGCTTGCCGCATGCGGTGTCATGGCGAACGGCCAGCCTTACTTCAATCTGCCGCTCGATGTTCTAGAAGGCAGTTGGGGGCCCGCTAGCTGCATGAGCTCCGCGCTCGCCGCGTATACTCCCAACACGTCATGGGCTCGCTTCGGTTGTCCCCAGACCATAGACATGGACGGCGCGGGTACTTCGTCCGCCACGCCTCAGATCGCCGCTGCTGTCGCACTCTGGTACGAAAAGTACAAAACTCAGCTTCCCCGAGACTGGCGCCGCGTAGAGGCGGTTCGAAATGCGCTCTTCCGCTCGGCCAAGAATGCCGATCCGTGCTACTTCGGCAAGGGGATTCTGCAGGCAAGGGCGGCGCTTGACGTCACGCCCCAACTCGATTTGCCACAGACCCCGCCGGATGACGATTCGCTTCCCTTCCTGCGCGTCATCACTGGACGTGCGATCTCTGCGGCAACTCCGCGCGAGCGAATGCTCGACCTGGAACTTTGCCAACGTTATCTGCGGAATCGCGAGTTGCAAACGGCGGTTCCAGATCCGGCGGTTGCGCCTTCGAAAGAGAAGCTGCGCGAATTTCTGGATGCCGTGATTGAAGACAAAGGCGCATCGAACACGCTCCGAAAAGAAATGAGCGTGCGCTATTTAGCGCTGGTTGGAGCGCTTGCCACCTAACCTGGCGGAATCAGCGCCAAGGCATACACAACATTGGTGATACGATCAGATAAAACGGGTGAGAAGCCCTATTTGTACATGAATCCGTCTCCCGTTTCAGTTCCTTCCGCGGACACTCTTCCTCGACTTACTCTTGCTTTTGAGCCGCTGCCGCAGTTTCGTCAGAGCGCTCTTGAAGAGTCGCCCGAGCGCGCGAACAGTCGCGGCAAGCGCATCGGGATTTTTATAGTCGCCTACAACGCGCTTACCACGCTCAGAAATGTTTTGAAGCGCATTACACCTGAGGTCTGGCGCAACGTGGAGCAGGTCGTCGTTTTTGACGATGCAAGCTCTGATGCTACTTATGAACTGGCCGTCGGCATTCAAGCCATGACGGACTTACCGAAGCTGCGTGTTCTGAAGCACCCGAGAAATCTCGGCTACGGCGGAAATCAGAAAGCAGGCTATCGCTACTTCATTGATCAGGGCTTCGACATCGTCGTCCTGCTTCATGGCGACGGGCAGTACGCGCCGGAATTGCTTTCTCACATGTACGCTCCGCTGGTTCGCGGCGAAGCGGACGCAGTGTTCGGCTCCCGCATGATGAAGGATTTCGGCGGACCGCTAAAAGGCGGCATGCCGCTGTACAAATATGTGGGAAACCGCATTCTGACGGCTTTCGAGAACCGTGCGCTGGGCCTGCATCTTACTGAGTTCCACAGCGGCTACCGCGCTTATAACGTCCACGCTCTTGCCCAAATCCGGCTGGACAAGCTGACGAACGATTTTCATTTCGACACGGAAATCATCATCAAGCTGCACCATCAGAACTTTCGCATTTTGGAAGTGCCGATCCCCACCTTCTACGGTGACGAAATCTGCCGTGTTAACGGCTTAAAGTACGCGAAGGCGATCGTCCGTGCCGTTCAGAGGTATAAGGAGACGTCGCGCGCGGTTCGTAGTCATCCTGAATACGAAGAGTATTTTGTTCCATATGCCATCAAGCGCAGCCGGTACTCATCCCATCATTACGCTTCGCAGCTCATTGGCACCGGACAGCGCGTTCTGGAAATCGGCTGTTCTGACGGCGCGTTCGGATCAGAACTGGTAAGCGCGGGTAACAGCGTTACAGGCGTGGACTGCGAACCGCGAGTGCCCGCCGTAGCCGGTTACGAAAGCGTCACGCCGGCAGACCTGGAGCAGGGGTTGGGACCGCTTTCCCGCCGCTCCGATGGTGTCTTTGATCGCATTCTTCTTCTCGACAGGCTGGAACATCTGAAAGAGCCCGGCCCGCTACTGGAGGATTGCCGTCGCCTGCTCGGTGCCCGCGGGAAACTGATCGTTTCCGTTCCCAATACCGTGAACCTCACTGTTCGCCTGATGGTGCTGTTCGGAATTTTCAGGTACAGTGATCGCGGTTTGCTCGATTGGTCGCATCTGCGTTTCTATACGCGCAGAACGATTCGTGAGCTGCTTCGGAAATACGGGTACCGCATTACCGGATGCCGCTACACCGTTATTCCGGTCGAGCGCGTGATCTCGATGCGGCCGGAAGGCATACCGCTTCGGGTTTCGGACCGGCTCCTGCGAATTCTCACCGCCGCTGCTCCGGGGCTGTTCGCCTACGAGATAGTCCTTGTTGCCGAAAGGTGATTCGGATTATGCCTTCACCAGATTCGGGTTCGCGTTCCCGGCGGGCGGGAGCAGCAGAGCTTCATTCGGTACCACGATCCAGCAGATAATGTACGCAAGCAGGCCTGCTCCGCACGGCCAGATAGTAAATACAACGAAGAGGACTCGCAGCAGCGTTACATCCATACCGATGTAGCGCGCCAGACCTGCGCAGACGCCTGCGATCTTTCGATCCGTCCGGGACCTGGTCAGGCGAGTCCTCCGCAACACTACTTCGGAGCCGGGGCTCTGCGTACCGGTTGCTGTTCCGCATCCGGGACAGTACCGGAAAGAGTCGGCTAATTCGGTTCCGCAGTTGACGCAATACATGTCAGATCCTCAGATAGTGCAACGCAAAAGGTCTCAATAAAGTTCCCCGCGTCGGCAGTAGTCAGTACTCTCGCGCCGGATAAGGGCCGTGCATCATCCCTTGCCAGATTATGCGGTTGAAGCGCTGCGCATTTACCCGGTCTTCGCCACTGAAATCGAAGCCGGCTGTTTTCTCTGCCCAGTAGCGGAACGTGCGCGAGATCACGACCGGGGCAGCGGTAGAGGCTGACTTCCGCGCTGCATCGGATAAAGGCAGCCGTGTCTTCAGAAGGGCAGAGGACGGCTTGGCCGCGAATTCCCAGGCCCCCTGCTTTAGATCGAAGACGTCTGTCATGGGCGCGGCCGTTGCGGTGTTCAGGTTCAGGTGATCGAGGCCAAGTATGTCTTCTATCGTCCGCACCATGCTGACCGTCGTGTAATAGTTCGAAACCACGGCGCCGTGCTTCACATACGGTCCCACTACGTACGCCGTGCTGCGATGAGCGTCAACGTGGTCCGGCCCGTCTTGCGAGTCGTCTTCAATGATGAAAATCAGCGTCGAGTCTTTGTAGCGGCTGTGCGCCACACGCTCGATGAGCCGTGCCGTTGCATAATCATTGTCGGCCTGCTGCTTCTCAGGCGTATTGACGCCCGAGATGGCGGTATCGAAATCGCCCATGTGGTCGACTGGCAACTGCACAATTTCAAACGCGGGAAGGTTGCCGTTCTTTACGAATAAATCAAATTCCCGTTCCCATTCTCTCTCGCGATAGAAATCCGGGTATCCGGGGTCGAAGCCGGGAAAATAAGGATCGCCGAATTCATAAAGCTCAGGGTTTGAAGGCCTCGAGAGAACCACGCGTTTGCGAAACGCGTCGGGCTCGCGAGGAGCGCCGAGTTGGGTGTCGCTCATACAGCCGTATTCGCGAAACGTCAAGCCTTTCCGCAACACGGCGTCCCAAAGATACCCTTTCTCTCGCGGTGTACCGTGCGGCCCATCCGGCGCCGCGACATTGCTTGCGCCCGGTAGTAAGTCCGGATCGTCCGGCGTCTTTGGGTTTGCTTTCTTGCGCTCTTTCAGAGTGGCAAGTCCGACGTTTATGTCCCTATTGGTCCCTTCGTACTCGTAATTCGTGCCGCGATCGGCGTAGTTCAGCATCACGGCCTTCTGACCGAAGTCTGATTCCCTGCCGGATGTACTCCAGGGCCAGCCGTCGCCGCTCACTTCACCCGAGTCGAAGAAATTATCGAGATCTACAAACTCGCGCGCAAGGGCGTGAAAATTCGGCGTGATCGCTTGTCCGAATTCCGTGATCGAAGGGTCGCCGTTGCCGCGGCCTAAATCGCCCAGCACCTGATCATACGTGCGATTCTCCTTGATGATGTAGATGACGTGCTTGATGCGCTTTCGAAGCTCAGCCATCATGTTTTCATCCCGCGCATTCGGGGCGTTCGTGAAACCGTTGTTGCCGGCGACCACACGCGTAAGCTGCCGCAGAACCGTTCCATCCGGAACCGGCACAGTCACCAGGCTCGCCTTTTCGAGCTGCAGAATATAGTCATTCTGAGATTTGATCAGCTCGCTCGGACCAGGATGGAAATTGGACCCACTCTTGACCCCCAGGCCTCTCTCACGGTTCGGACCCGGAACGCTCTTGCTATTCAGGATGTAAAGAACTTTTCCGTCGCCGCCCAGCGCTACTGCGTTGGGGAACCAACCCGCCGGAATCAACCCGCTGACCGATGAACTTGTTCCATCCCGTCCAAGAGCGACAACAGCGATACAGTTCGTTCCGCCATTGCTCACAAATAAAGTGCGCTCATCGGGGGAAAGGACCACGTCATTGGGATCGCTGCCGGTGAGGCGTGACGGCTTCGTCAGCCAGTCAGGCGCCGTGGTGTTGATGTTTTCCATCACGCGATTCGCCGCTGTATCGATAACGCTCACGAAGTCACTGTTGTCCTGCGCAACGAACAACAGTGACCGGCTGCGGTTCAACGCCATCTTGTTCGGATTTCCAGCGACCGCAATCCGGCGGATTACGGCAGGCGTGCCGGCAATGCGCACCTCGTCGACCTCGCGGTCGCGAACGCTCGAAACATAGACTTCTTCATTGCTCTTGGCGGCGATCCAGAAAGGATACTCGCCGCCCGGGATGGCTGTGTTTCGCCGATCTTCGTTCCCGGGACGAAGATCGAGTTCTGTTCGAACGCGCCGTGACGCGAGATCCACGATCGAGACGGAATCGTTGTATACGTTTGCGACGACGGCCGTCTTGCCATCCGGTGTTACCGCCACGCCGCCGGCTGCGAGAGGCTCTTTCCCGGGTATCAATCCAAGGCCCGAATGATGACCGAGCCAGATCGGCTCACCGCTCTCACGCCAGATGCCGGTCGAACTCAGTGTGAACGTGTGAACGTTATCGTCTTTGCCTCCTGAAACGAAGAAATCCTGCCCGGTCGGCGAAAACGCCAGTCCCGCGAACGTATCAGGAATCTTCAGCACCTGCAATTTCTTCGCTTCAGGCGAACTGATGTCGTAAACGAAAACATACTCATCCGAGGCCTCCGGGATGGCCTTCCCGGTCGCGTCGTTGTTGCGGTTGTAACCGCTCGTTAGAACCAGCAGGGTTCTCTTGTCCGGGCTAACCACAGCCGTCATCGCTTGCCCTGCGACAAAGTTCGGAAGCTGTTTGAGCCCGGGATTCAACTGTTGAGTCCTGGCGCCGGGTGTAGCAAGCGGGGTAACCCGTTTGCCTGTCGGAAGCATGCTGAATGAATCGGCCGGGGGCGTGCTGCGATCTGCGACGGACGCAGCCGCCGCAACGATAAACAGCAACCACAGACCGCCGCGCGACGGGACACGTCTTTGCATGGCAGCTAGCGGCTCAACCAGTACATCTTACGAGCGGCTTCAACTGTTTCTTGAACGTGACTACCATAGTAGATGGAAGGATCCGGATGAGACGGGAACAAACACGAGCGCCGGCCAGGCTTCTCGCGCTGCGATCGCTCCTGCTGCTGGCTGCACTTGCGTTGCAGGCGCCCTACGTTCGCGCTCGTGTAGAACTGGCCCCATGCAAAAACAACTTTACTCCCGAGCAGCAGATTCAACTCGGGGACAAGGCCAAGGCGCAGGTCTATCGCCAGATGCCCGTGCTGCCCGATTCGAGTCCGGTTACCCGATACATTCAGCAACTGGGGAGCACGCTTGTGGCGCAGGCGCCTGGTTATCGCTGGCCCTACAATTTTCACGTCGTGAATGTTGCCGATATCAATGCGTTTGCCCTTCCCGGCGGGTCTATCTTTGTGAATCTAGGGACCATTCAGGCGGCCGCCAATGAAGCGCAACTCGCCGGCGTGATGGCGCATGAGATTTCGCACGTTGTCCTCCAGCACTCCGTTTGCAATCTGGAGAAGGAGCAGAAAGTTGGGCTGCTTGCCGGTATTGGGCAGATCGCGGCCAGCGTCGCGCTCGGCGGCGCCGCGGGAGAACTTGCGGCCCAAGGCATTGGAATGACCGCGGGTCTCGGCTTTCTCAAAATGTCGCGCGGCGCGGAAAAGCAGGCCGATCTGGAAGGCGTCGGTATCCTGTACGATGCCGGCTATGACCCGCATGGCATGCCGCAGTTCTTTCAAACGATCGAAGCCAAGTACGGCGCCGGCGGCGCGCAGTTTCTCAGCGATCACCCGAACCCCGGCAATCGCACCGAATACATCAACAAGGAGATCAGCACCTTCGTTCCGCGGCCGTCCTATATCGAGACCTCTCCGGCATTCGAACAGGTCAAATTAGACGTCTCGAAAATGAGACCGTACACCGCGCGCGAGGTCTCCTCCGGCGTATGGAAAACACAAACTCCCAACCAGCCCCCTGGCGGAGCCGCGAATTGATTCGAAGAAAACCCATTTTGCGCGAGAGCATCATAGCCTTTGCACCGCGCATCAAACGAAGAAATCTGACACGATTGGCTCTACATGCTCCTGCTCGCGCACTATTTGCGAAAGCATCTCCGCCTGGTGGCGTTGGCGCTTGTTCTCGCGGCTACCAACCAGATCTTTTCACTGCTTGACCCGCTGATCTTTCGCTACATCATTGACCGCTACGCGACGAAGTTCCATCAGTACACAACCACCCAGTTCATTGAGGGCGTAACTCTTCTCCTGGCGGCGGCGGTCGGCGTCGCGTTCATTTCACGAGTGGCCAAGAACTTTCAGGATTATTACGTCAACGTGGTCACCCAGCAGACCGGCGCCGAACTCTATGCCGACGGAGTCGAGCGCTCGCTCTCACTTCCCTATATCGTTTTCGAAGATCAGCGCAGCGGAGAAACTCTCGGCAAGCTGCAAAAGGTCCGCAGCGATGTGGAGCGCTTTATCAGCGCATTCGTGAATATCCTATTCACTGCTACAGTGGGCGTGATCTTCGTTACTGTTTATGCGCTGCGTGTCGATTGGATTATCGCGCCCGTATTTCTGGCCACCGTGCCGGTGCTTGGTGGAATCAGCTCCGTTCTAAGCCGCAAGATCAAAGCAATTCAGAAGGCGATCGTTGCCGAAACCGCGGCGCTTGCCGGCTCTACAACGGAATCCCTCCGCAATATCGAGCTCGTGAAAACACTTGGCCTCGCGAGCCAGGAGATCGCGCGCCTGAACACCACGACCGGCAAAATTCTGAAGCTCGAGCTGAAGAAGGTGCGTTATCTCAGAGGCCTCAGCTTCCTCCAGGGCACGGCGGTGAATCTTCTGCGCACCGGCATCCTCTTCATGATGCTGTACCTGATCTTCACCCAGCGCATTACCGTTGGCCAGTTCTTTTCGCTGTTTATTTATTCCTTCTTCATCTTCGGACCGTTGCAGGAGCTTGGGAATATCATCAACATCTACCGCGAAACGGAGGCCTCGCTGAATATGCTGCAGGAGATCCTGGCGATACCGCCGGAGCCGAAACCCGTCAACGCGGTTTCGCTCGGTCCTCTCGAAACCCTCGAATTCGAGAACGTCAGGTTCCAGCATCGGACCGCCACGCGGCCGGCCGTTTGCGATGTCAATTTCCATATCTCGCGAGGCGAAACGGTAGCGTTTGTCGGGCCGTCCGGCGCGGGCAAAACCACGCTCGTCAAATTGCTTGTGGGCCTGTACCAACCGGATCAGGGGCTCATTCGCTACAACGCAATTGATTCGGCAAACATCGATCCGGATGAACTGCGCGCCCAGATCGGCTTCGTTACCCAGGACACCCAGCTCTTTTCCGGAACCATTCGCGAGAATCTCCTTTTTGTCCGGCCCGGCGCGACCGATGCCGAGTGCCTGGACGTGCTGCACCGCGCCGCGGCAGATTCCTTGCTCGCCCGGGCGGATAAAGGGCTCGATACCCTGATCGGCGAAGGCGGCGTTAAAGTCTCCGGCGGTGAGAAACAACGGCTATCCATCGCCCGGGCGCTCCTGCGCAGGCCGCGGCTCCTGGTGTTCGATGAAGCCACCTCTTCGCTCGACTCCATCACCGAAGAAGAGATCACGCGAACCATTCGCGACGTCGGCGAGCGGTCAGATGTTATGACCATCCTGATCGCTCACCGGCTGTCTACGGTTATGCACGCCGAGCGCATCTATGTCCTCGAGAAAGGGCGTATCGTGGAGCAGGGCACTCACGCGGAGCTTGTCGCCGAGACTGGCTTGTACTACGCTCTGTGGCGCCAGCAGATCGGCGAGGGAACAGCCGAGATATCGCCGGTTGCCGTCGCCTAGCGCGGATCTCTCGCGAAGATTTGCCCTCTCGCTGGTGGCGCGGACCGTCGGGGTTATGGTTTTATTTCTGCAGAACGATGTACCTGAAGTGTGGGGCGATTGCGGGTAACGCTGGTCCCGCATAGCTGCGCAGCTCGTCATAGAGCTGCATCGCCTTCCGCCGTAGCGGCTCGTGCTGAATCTGGTAAACGTCCAGGAAATGAGGCATCCAGCAGTCGTAGAACCGCGCCGGCTCTACATTTTGAAACCGCACGCCTCTGAATCCGAGTTCAGCCGCAAGACTCGACAGGATCTCCGCGCGAAAGTAATGCTTGTCCGTCAACGGGTCTAGCGCCGCCACATCGTCGGCGTTCTGCACGCGGTAAGCCGTGTCCTTCAGCATGAAATCGGCCATCCCGAACTCCGGTCCAGCCAGGCTCTCCAGATGCAACTCCTGCGCCGCCAGGTGAAGCAGGAAGCACGGCCAGAAGTATCCCTCAAAAAACGGCTCCGAGAAGATCGCAACACCATCGCGCTTGAGAATGCGGAAGATCTGCCTCAGAAACAGGCGGTAATCCGTTATGTGATGAAGTACCGCCGATCCAGCCACCAGATCGAAGCTGCTGTCGCCAAAGAAAAGTGAAGAAGCATCCTGTGTCGAGAAGTAAACGCGGTTCCCATTCGCGGGCTGACCCACATTGCTCATAGCCTGACGGACGCTTGCAATCGAGTGGTCGAAGGCATAAATATCCGACGACTTGATATGCGGATGGCAAGCCAGCCCGTAAGCCATATCGCCCAGGCCGCAACCGGCATCGAGGATCCTCGCACGGTGCAATCGGCCTATTCCCGCTGCTTGCATGTGCCGCTCCGCTTTGGACTTATCGAGAGGGATCGGACTCGCTTCAACCTGCTCGTCGAAGGCCAGACGGTCCGCGCGATGGACGGTATCGAGAATCCATATTTCGTTCTCGATCGCATACGAAGCGTCGCATCGCGGGCAGCGAGCAGATCCGCCCTTGATTTTCAGCGTCGATCGATGAAAAGGGCAGACATAGACAGGCGAATCGGCCACTACGTGAGTGTACCTGGACCCAGCCGTTAAAATGATGAAAGAAAATGCAGACCCTGCTCCGGCTCGTCACATGGTCGTTGATCGGAGGCGGCGTTGCTTTTCGGCTCTTCGCTCATGACATCATCACGACAAATCTCACTTATTCGCGCGATATCTCTCGCATTCTCGGTAAGCGCTGTCTGACCTGCCACGGAGCCGGATCGTCCATTCCACTGACCAGTTACCAGGAAGTGCGCCCCTGGGCGGTGGATATCAAGGACCAGGTCCTCTCACGCGCCATGCCGCCATGGGGCGCAGTGAAAGGCTTCGGCGATCTCAAACCTGACGACGGCCTTTCGCAGGAAGAAATCATGATTATTGCCGCATGGGTGATCGGAGGTGCGCCGCAGGGCAACCCGGCCCTTTTTCCGAAGATGCCGTCAAACGTTATTCCGCCAAGCAGCCCGCCAGTTCGCGATCTCCAAACCGTTGCAACTCGTACCGTACTCACGGCGCCCGTCAGACTGGCCGGAATCCGGCCGGAAGCTAACGCCTCGTCTGTTCGTATCACCGCCCGCACGCCGGACGGGCGCATCGAGCCGCTCTTGTGGCTGTATCACTTCAACGCCGGCTCGAGCCGGACCTTCTTCTTTCGCGAGCCGGTCCCGCTGCCCTCTGGTACCGTGATCGAATCCTCTGACCCGCTTCGCTTCGCTCTTGAGTCTTCCGCTACAGAGATTTCACCGGCACCGTGAACGTAACCGTATTCACCACGCTCTCGCGCTGAAACTGCGTCCAGATACGATACAGGCCCGGCCGTGGGAACACGATGTTGAATTGAACGGTCGGTCCACCGTTGGCGAGAAATGGATGCAGATGGAGGAGGTCGATCAGATCGCTGCTCACAGCCAGCATGTGAGCCCAAGCGCCGAGGTAAGGCTGCAAACCGTCGGCGGGCGTCAGGTCATAAAACAATTTGGTCTGTAAGCCCGCGACAGGCTCCGAAGGATCCAATCGCAGTGAGGCGGTCAGGTTTCGAGCGGGGCACGGCGCGAGTGAGGCCGCCAACTTAGATTGGGGCGCTGTGCCTGTGACGATGAGCGTATTCACTGCCAGTTGCGGGACCGAGCCGGCCGGATAATAATCCGCCAGCATGCGGTACATGCCGCCGTACGGCAGCTTCAAAACGAGAGTGAATGACCCATCAGTTTGAGGCTGCGGGTGCATGTGCTCGAAGAACGCCAGATTTTCACTGACCACGAAAAGGTGCATCAGCTTCTCGTGCACTGTCTCGAAATTCTTCACTGCCTGTCCCGTGAGCGGATTTAAAACTCGGAATCTGAGAGTGACCGGATCGCCGGGATGGAGGCACTCAGGGCGGTAGGAAACCTCCAGCGGATATTCAAGCCGGTCCGGTACTCGCGCGACAAGTTTCATGCCGCATCGCGGGCACACGCCCGGCTTCTCGGAGCGGTAATCGGGATCCATGGGACAGACCCAGTCTTTAGGAGCCGGGGAGCTGTCCTGAATCTGCTGGCCGAAGCTGCAAGCAGCGGCCAGTAGTGCGAGGCACGCGCGGCGGCGGTTCATACGCGTTCTACTTGTTCCCGGAGGGTTTCCCTAACGCGTCATCGGACGGATTCCCCTTCGAGAAATCTTTCGTCGGACTCACCGGGCTCACGTCCGCGTACGCGAGCCAGAAGCCCATCATTTCTTCGTTGCTCGGCTCGCCCCAGCGAATTGCCTTCGTCGGATCGGGGTTCAGAGGATTATTCGCTGAATTATCAAAGTACGCTGTGGTCACCAGCTTTGTACCCTTCGGCAGTACAAACTGATGCTTGAGGAAATAGGTCTCCTGCCATCGAAAGTCGTATTTCGGAACATTGAACAGTTCTTCCCGGTGTCCGTCAGGGAAGATCGCTTCTGTCTCCATGCTCTTCCCGCGGAAATGCATGTGCGCCGTGTAGGCGACTGCCATCACATCCTTCGGCAGCGTAAAGCACGACGTAACTTTATGGTTACCGTCACCCGGCGGGATCAAAAACCAGTTGTTCCAGATTTCGTACTGCGCGACCTCGTGCGTGACCGGCTCCTTTGCGAACACAATTCCGATACTGGTTCGATCCGCTAGTTCCTGATTCAGCCGGTTGCTGTAGTGAATCTGGAACTGCAGATACGAGCCCGCCGGAATTCTCAGAGCATATCCCGCTGGTCGCGTCTCCGCCAGGTGACCTGGCAAATAGATCGACGGAACATGATTGATTGCTCCTGACGTGTATTCCTTCAACGGGCCGCTGGCGGGGGTGACACAACCGTCGTCCGAAACGGGCGCATCCGGCTTCGTATGATTCACTTTGCCGGTGCGGAAATGAAATCGGTCGACATCGGAGGCCCCGCGGTCGGTTGCCAGGAACTTATGCGCTTCCTCGGCGCTCACCACGCTAACCGTTGCATGATGCACAATGCGGCGGTCTCCCGGTACCACTTCGGCCGCGTGAACCCATTTGTCTTCGGTGAAGTTAGTGGGCACGTAGATGTATTCGTACTCATCTTGATTGCCGGCGGCAACCGTCGTTTCCGGAATCGTGAACACCACATCGGGCTTGATATGCCAGCCGTCGTGATACACCGGTGTTGGCGGCAGATCGTTAGGGTCTCCCTCCGGAGCGCCACCTTTCACCCAGGCGACAATAGTCGCGATCGCCTCGTCGGATAATCGCGGGTCATTGATGTAATCGCCCACGTGCGGGTCGGCGTGCCATGGCGGCATTTGCCGCTGGACCACTGCTTGCCGGATCGCCGCCGCCCAGGGACGCGCGTCCTTGTAGGTTAAGAGCGACATCGGTGCTATGTCGTTCGGGTGATGGCATACCGTGCAGTTCTGGTAAAGAATCGGCGCGACATCTTTGCTGAATGTAACGGTTTTATTCGCCGGGATGTCCTGCCCCCGAACCGTTATCGCTAGAAGCAGGCCCACATAGCCCCACTTGTTCATTTAGTGACCTTTCTTCTTAGTTTAAGTCGCCGCCGTATGTGATCCAGCCGGTGCCTCTCCCAATTCCCGAGAGGTAGGCGTACAATTCGGATGGTAAAGCTCTCCTCAGCAGAGGCATCCGGTCATGTGTCTAGCCATACCCGCCAAGGTATTGCAGTTTTCAGGCGATGAGCCCACCCGCGCGCTTGTCGAAGTGGTGGGTGTGCGGCGTTACATAGATACCGGGCTGCTGCAGGATGATCCGCCGCGAGCCGGAGACTGGGTCCTGGTACATGTCGGTTTCGCGATGAGCAAGATCAGCGAAGACCAGGCGCTCGAGCAGCTGGAAATGCTCGCCAAGCTCGGCGAGCATGAAGCTGCCTTGGAAGAGGCGCAAGGATACGGATCATTCGAGCATGATTCGCATGAAACGCCTGGTCGGGAGAGCGGTCCCTGAGAATCGCTATGAAATTCGTTGACGAGTTTCGTGAAGCTGGCGTGATCGCCAAGGCGTCAGCGGAGATTCGCCGCCTCGCCGGCCCGCACCGCCATTACCGCTTCATGGAGGTGTGCGGCGGCCATACGCACGCCATCTACCGGTTCGGACTCAAAGACGTCCTGCCGCCCAACATTGAGCTGATTCATGGTCCCGGCTGTCCGGTTTGCGTCCTGCCCATGGGGCGCATTGACGACGGTCTCTCCATCGCGCAAGATAGCGGAGTTACTTTCGCTGCGTTCGGAGACATGATGCGCGTCCCCGGTACCCGAGGCAGTCCTCTGGAGCACAAAGCGCGCGGCATGGATGTTCGCATTGTCTACTCCCCTTTGGATGCACTGAAAATCGCGCAAAAGAACCCGGAGAAACACGTCCTCTTCTTCGCAATCGGCTTCGAAACAACCGCACCTTCTACGGCGCTTACTCTCATACGCGCGAGAAGCCTCGGTGTGCGAAACTTCTCCGTCTTCTGCAATCACGTCACGATCATCCCGGCCATTCGCGCCATCCTGGACTCGCCCGGCATGCGCATCGACGCTTTCATCGGTCCTGGCCACGTCTCCACCGTTATCGGATGCCGTCCGTACGAATGGGTCGCGAAAAACGAGCGGAAGCCGATCGTAGTCGCCGGCTTTGAGCCGCTTGACATCTTGCAGGCCATCATCATGCTTCTCCGGCAGCTCAATAGCGGGGATGCCCGGGTAGAGAATCAGTACGCCCGCGTTGTCCCGTGGGAAGGAAATCGCGCGGCGCTGAAAGCGATGGCCGAAGTTTTCGAGCTGCGGCCGTTTTTTGAGTGGCGAGGCATGGGCTTCATTTCGCAATCGGCATTGAAGATAAAGAGTAGCTACGCCGAATGGGATGCGGAGCAACGATTCCATGTTCCGGGCGTGCGCGTGACGGATCCGAAAGCGGCGCAGTGCGGAGAGGTGCTCAAAGGCGCTTTGAAGCCGCTTCAGTGCAAACTATTCGGCAAAGAATGTACGCCTGAGCATCCCATCGGCGCGCTGATGGTTTCTTCCGAAGGCTCATGCGCCGCTTACTATAACTACGAGCATCGTAAGTCGGATTTAACAACTGCCGGCGTCCCCGTCTGATTACGAACATGAGCACCGCCGCGCCCAGAATTCGTTTTCGCGACGCGCAGATCGAAATGGCGCATGGCGCCGGCGGCAAAGCGAGCAGGCGTTTAGTGGAAGGCCTCTTTGCGCCGCTGCTGTTTGGTGAACGCCGCGAGCCGCTTGGTGATGCGGCGCACGTGACACTCAACGGTTCAAAGCTCGCCATCACCACGGATAGCTTCGTGGTGAAGCCGCTTTGCTTCCCTGGTGGGTCTATCGGTGAGCTTGCGGTGAACGGTACGGTGAATGATCTAGCGGTCTCCGGAGCACAGGCTGAAAGCCTCGTTGTGACCTTTGTTCTCGAAGCCGGGCTGCCCACCGAGGTGCTGGAAGCCGAGGTGCGCGCCATGGCGCATGCAGCCAAAGAGGCCGGCGTATCAATCGTCGGAGGTGATACGAAGGTCGTGGAGCATGGAAAGGCTGACCGCATGTACATCACCACCGCCGGCATTGGCCGGCCTATCCCCGGCCTCGCGCTTAGTGCGCAAAGCGTTCGGCCCGGTGACAAGGTATTGTTGAGCGGTCCGATCGGCGATCACGGCATTACGATTCTTCTTGCGCGCGGTGAACTCGATCTTGAAGCCGAGATCTGCTCCGACACCCGCTCGGTTCTGCCCCTGATTGAGGCGATGGCGGCCGCTGCCGCGCCCGGGGTGCGGTGGATGCGTGATCCGACACGCGGCGGACTCGCTACTTCCCTGAACGAGCTTGCTCGCGATTGCGGCCTGTGCGTGGCGCTAATCGAAGAACGCGTTCCGGTGCGCGATGCGGTGCGCGGCGCGTGTGAACTGCTGGGTCTCGACCCGCTCCACATTGCGAATGAAGGCCAGTTCGTCGCGATCGTTGCCCCCGAATTTGCCGAACCTGCTCTGAGCGCAGTCAGAGCCTTACCTGAGGGAAGCGAATGCGCATTGATCGGAGAAATTCGAGAGCAGCCGCCGGGCACCGTCCTTGGAACCAGAGGTTATGGCGGAACGCGCGTCATCGATATGCTTGTCGGTGATCCGTTGCCGAGAATCTGTTGACTCATGTCACCCGTAACTACTGCGCTCGCGAATTACGTCCAGCAAGCCTTCACCGAACGCAACCGGTTCTTTGAACAATTCTTCCTTCGTGAATCGGACATCCTTGCGACTGCCTGCCGTGCCATGTCGGAGCGCTTTCTGCAGGGCGGCCGCTTGCTCGCTTTCGGCAAAGGCGCGTACGCGACTGACGCGCAGCACGTATCGGTCGAGTTTGTGCATCCCGTCATCGTGGGGAAACGGGCCCTTCCCGCGCTTGATGTTTCCGCTTTGCCTGTTACCTGGTTGCGCGCGCTGCTCCGCCCGGAAGACATGGTCATGGGTTTCGGGCCGCCTGAGGGGGATCGCGAAATTCAAAGCATACTCCGGGAGGCAGCGGAACGCGGCGCCATGACGTTTTCCCTTCCGGGCAATGAGGGTTCGTACGCGCTGAAGGCCCCGGCCCGCGACGCATTCATCCATCAGGAACTGCTCGAAATCCTCTACCACACGCTATGGGAAACGGTGCACGTCTTCTTTGAGCATCGCGAGCTTGGTCATGATGCCGGCGATGCGGCTTTCCTTTATCCCTTTCTTGGCCAGCAAAAACAGGAGACCCGGAACATCCTGGAACAGGTTGCCGGTTCTATAAAAGCGAAGGTTCGGGAAGATTCGCGGCTCCGCATTCAAGTTGCGGACGAGCAAGCGGATCGCATACTGAACGCCGCACGATCCATAGCTGAACGGGTAGCGCGGGGCGGCAAGCTGATTTTGTTCGGCAACGGTGGTTCTGCAACCGATGCAAATGACTGGGCGCTCGATTGCGTCGCTCCGCCTCACGGCTACCGCCCTGTGCCGGCAATCTCGCTTTCCTTCGAGCCGGCGAATATCACGGCGCTGGCCAACGATGTGGGAACCGAAGTCATCTTCCTGCGCCAGCTCATCGCCCATGCCGCTCCTTCTGATGTGGCTATCGCCATCTCCACCAGCGGCGGTTCGAAGAATGTAATCGCGGCGCTCGAAGAAGCCCGCAAACGAGGGCTGCTCACGATTGGCCTGTTAGGTTACGACGGTGGTGAAATCGTGCGCAGCCGTCTCGCCGACCATGCGCTGATTGTGCCGTCCGACTACATCCCGCGGATTCAGGAGGTGCAGGCGTCCATCTATCACACGCTTCGTGATCTGCTGGAGGGCATCAGTAATGCCGGCCTTTGAACTTTTTGGAACCTCCAGTTGCCCGTATACGCAAGAGCTTCGGGAATGGCTCGAGTGGAACAGGCGTGACTTCGCCGAATACGACGTCGAGGCCGACTCTGAAGCGCTAGCCCGCATGCAGGCTCTCACGGATGGCCAGCGCACCGTCCCTGTGCTGGTAGAGGGCGGCAAAGTTGTTCAGATCGGCTGGCAGGGCCGGGGCTGCATCATCAAAGCAGACCACATGTGAATGGCCGGCCGTCTGTTGCACGTTCGCGGCGTTGTGCAGGGCGTAGGGTTCCGGCCATACGTTTATCGCCTGGCAAACGCCAACAATCTCGGCGGCTGGGTGCTAAACCATGCCGACGGCGTCGAGATCTACGTCGAAGGCGCCGAACCTGATCTCGAAGCCTTTGCTATCAGTCTGACGGCCCAACCACCCGCTGCTGCGCAGATCAGCTCGCTTGAAGTATCGGAACGGCAGCCGCTGGGACTGGCGCAATTTGAAATTCGCTCCAGTCGCCCCGCCGCCTCGCCGTCGGCCCGCATCTCGCCTGATCTGGCGATCTGCGGCGCGTGCCTGGCAGAGCTGTTTGATCGTGAGGACCCGCGTTACCTCTACCCATACATCAATTGCACGGACTGCGGCCCCCGTTTCACGGTCATCGAAAGCTTGCCCTACGACCGTGCCCGCACCACCATGCGCCACTGGCCCATGGACGCCCGCTGCCAGGCACAGTACGACGACCCGGCGGATAGACGGTTCCATGCCCAACCTCTCGCCTGCCCGCATTGCGGCCCGCATTATTGTCTCGAATCAGCCGAGGGCAAGGTGAGCGGCGATCTGGCCAGCGTACAAGCCGCGGCGCAGTTACTGCGAACGGGCGCCATTGTTGCCATGAAAGGGATTGGCGGATTTCACCTCTCCTGCGACGCTTCTAATGCTCAAGCGGTGCTCCTGCTCCGCGATCGCAAATTTCGCAAGGAGAAACCATTCGCAGTCATGGCCGCAACGCTGCAGGTAGCGCGCCAGATTGCGGACCTAACGCCCGCGGCAGAGAAACTATTGCTGTCGTCCGCTCGACCGATCGTTCTTGCGCGCGCCCGAGTAGAGTTGCGCGGCGTTGCCCCGGACACTCACGAACTCGGCATCATGCTTCCCTACGCGCCGCTGCACCACCTGATCTTTGCTGCCGGCGCGCCGGAAATACTCGTCATGACCAGCGCAAACCGGTCGAGCGAACCGATTGCTTACCGGGACGAGGAAGCGCGCGAGCATCTGTCCGGTCTTGCTGACGCGTACCTAACCGGCGAGCGCCCCATCGCGCGCCGTGTGGACGATTCCGTCGCCCGTACCGGCGTTTTTGGTCCGGTCATCCTCCGCCGTTCGCGCGGTTACGCACCCGGAGCGGTCGCAACCCTTCCGGTACGGAATCCCATCCTCGCGGTCGGCGCTGATCTCAAAAACACCATTACGCTCGTCGTCGAGGGGGAGGCATTCGTCAGCCAGCACATCGGCGACCTCGATCACTACGAGGCTCGGGCCGCATTTCGCGAAACCATTCACGACTTTCTCGATATGTACAGAGTGGATTGCGGCGAACTGACCGTCGCTCACGATTTTCACCCGGAATACGCCTCCACCTTGCATGCGCTCGAGCTGCCGGCCCGCGCGAGGGTGCCTGTTCAGCATCATCGTGCTCACATAGCCTCCGTGCTTGCCGAACGCCAAGCCTGGGAGCGGTGCGCCATTGGCGTGAGCTTTGACGGAACCGGGTACGGCGATGACGGCACGATTTGGGGAGGCGAGTTCTTCGTCGGTACCGTAAGCGGCGGCTTCAGACGTGCTCTTCACTTGCGGACCGCGAGTCTCGTGGGCGGCGACGCCGCTGCGCGATTTCCGGTACAGTGCGCAGCGGGCTTCGTGAGCCGCCTCGAAGACTCAACCGATCTCCTTCAGCCGCCTTTTCGGTTCCCGAGCCGGTACCTGGCATGCCTGCGGCTGGTGCAAAAGCAAATCCGCACATTTCAGACCTCGTCGATCGGTCGCCTGTTCGACACAGTAGCAGCGTTGTCCGGCTTTACGCGTGAGATAACGTTCGAAGGGCAAGCCGCTATCTGGCTTGAGCAGTTGGCTCGCGCGGCGACGCCCGTGCAGCCTTATCCTTTTCCTCTGGAGGGCACGGAATTGGACTTCCGCCCGTTGCTGGCGGCCATCCTCCGCGATCGTCAGCACGGGCGGGACACAAGAGAAATAGCGCGTGCCTTTCATGCCGCCGTTGCACAGGCAGTCTGTCAAGCAGCCGGACAGCTCTGCGAAGCAAACAACACTACTCTTGTTGTCCTATCCGGCGGCGTATTTCAGAATGAGCTACTCGTGGCGGAGATTGCCGCGCGCGCACAACAAGAACGCCTTGAAATCTGGATGAATAGCGCCGTGCCTCCCAATGACGGGGGAATCAGTCTAGGGCAGGCAGCTCTGAGTGCGATGTCTTAAGCAGCTCCATGGACCTGCTGGTACTGTCACTAATGCGAGTGATCCCGATCTCCAGCCCGATTTCGCAAAAGCTGTGATAGATTCTAGCTGCTGAGTGACCTAGTTTCCCGCGCCGGCTTCCCGTCATGGCGCGTCAGGAGGCGCAAAGACTATGGCGACCACGTCGCTTCCCCAGTCGACCCCGCGCAATGGAGTATCAGAGGTCCACATTCTTTGGATTACAGCCGGCCTCAGTTGCGATGGAGACACGATTTCTGTTACTGCTGCCGAACAACCAGGCATCGAAGACGTTTTGTTAGGCGCCATCCCGGGTTTGCCGAAGGTGTACCTGCATAACCCCGTGCTTGCGATGGAAGTCGGTGATGACTTTATGAAGCACTTCTATCAGGCCGAAAAGGAGCAACTCGATCCTTTCGTCCTCGTCGTAGAAGGCTCCATCCCAAACGAGCGCGTAAAAAAAGACGGTTACTGGGCGGCGCTTGGAACCGACTACAACACCGGCCAGCCGATCACTACCTGCGAATGGATTGACCGGCTCGCTCCAAAGGCCTGGGGTGTGATCGCGTGTGGCACTTGCGCCACGTATGGCGGAATCCACGCCATGGCCGGCAACCCGACGGGCGCAATGGGACTGGTGGACTATCTCGGCAAGTCGTTTCGCTCGAAAGGCGGCTTGCCGGTGGTGAATGTTCCCGGCTGTCCGGTGCAGCCGGACAACATGATGGAAACCGTCCTGTACCTGCTTTACCAGGCGGCGGGCCTTTCGCCCGTCATTCCGCTCGATGACCAACTGCGCCCGACATGGCTGTTCGGCAAAACAGTACATGAAGGCTGTGACCGCGCCGGATACTACGAGCAGGGCGATTTCGCGCACGAATATGGTTCGCCGAAGTGTCTGGTCAAAATCGGGTGCTGGGGCCCCGTAGTCAACTGCAACGTCACTAAACGCGGCTGGATGCGCGGCATCGGTGGCTGTCCCAACGTCGGCGGCATCTGTATCGGGTGCACCATGCCCGGCTTCCCTGACAAATTCATGCCTTTTATGGATCAGCCGCCCGGAGCCACGCTGTCCTCAACCATCGCAGTGAGTTACGGCCGCGCAATGCGCGCGCTGCGATCCATTACTAACAACACCGCCAATAAAGAACCAAAGTGGCGTCATCCCGGCTCTAAGTTAACCACAGGCTACCAGCCGGCTACTTACTAAGAAAGAAACCTTGCATGGCGACCTTAACAGAACCCTCAATCAGTCAGGAGCAGAAAAGCAGGAACCTGGTCGAGATGAACTGGGATCCGATTACTCGGATTGTTGGCAGCCTGGGAATCTTCACAAAAATCGACTTTGATAACAAGCACGTCGCGGAGTGCTACAGCACATCGTCAATCTTCCGCGGCTACAGCATTTTCATGCAGGGCAAAGACCCGCGAGATGCGCCTTTCATCACTTCACGCATTTGCGGCATCTGCGGCGATAATCATGCCACGTGTGCCGTGTATGCCGCGAACATGGCCTGCGGAATGAAAACTCCGGAGCTGGGCGAGTGGATTCTGAACCTTGGCGAAGCGGCCGAATACATGTTCGACCACAACCTCTACCAGGACAACCTGGTCGGGGTTGACTTCTGCGAGGCCATGGTAAAGCAGACCAACCCAGGCGTGCTGGCCAAAGCCGAAAGTACGCTTGCCCCCAACAGTTCCAAACACGGTTTCCGCACCATCGCCGACATCATGCGCTCGCTCAACCCCTTTACCGGCGAGTTCTACCGCGAAGCGCTGGTGATGAGCCGTATGACGCGTGAGATGTTCTGCCTGATGGAGGGCCGCCACGTTCATCCCTCGACGCTGTACCCCGGCGGGGTCGGTACCGTGCCAACACATCAACTGTTCACGGATTATCTCGTGCGGCTGATGAAGTACGTCGAGTTTATGAAGAAAGTCGTCCCCATGCACGACGACCTCTTCGACTTTTTCTATGAGGCTTTGCCCGGCTACGAAGAAGTCGGCAGGCGTCGCATTCTGATGGGCTGCTGGGGCTCTTTCAACGACCCCGCTGACTGCGACTACAGATACGAAAACATGTCACGCTGGGGCCGCTCTATGTTCGTCACCCCGAGCGTCATTGTGGATGGCGAGGTCGTCACCAACGATCTGGTCGAGATCAACCTGAACATGCGCATCCTGCTCGGCAGCTCCTATTACGAAGATTGGGAGCAGGGAGGCGAAACGTTTGTCAGGACAGATCCGCTCGGCAACCCGATCGACAAGCGGCATCCGTGGAATCAAACCACTCTCCCCAAACCGCAAAAGCGCGATTTCAAGAAAAACTACACCTGGGTTATGTCGCCTCGCTGGCTGGACAAGAGGACCGGCGATCACCTGGCGCTCGATACCGGCGGCGGCCCGCTTCCGCGCCTGTGGGCCACGGCCCTGAATGGTCTTGTCGATATCGGCTATATCAAGGCCACCGGCCACAGTGTCAAAATCAATCTCCCGAAGACCGCCCTGCTTCCCGAGGCCGAATTCGAATGGAAGATTCCGAAGTGGAGCAATGCCATCGAACGAGACCGCGCCCGCACCTACTTCCAGGCGTATGCAGCTGCGGCGGCACTGCATTTCATCGAGAAGGCGTTACAGTGCGTTCGAACGGGCAACACCAAAACGTGGTCGGAATTTACCGTTCCCGAGGAAGGCATCGGTTGCGGCTTCCACGAAGCCGTTCGCGGCGTACTTTCGCACCACGTCGTCATTCGTGATCAGAAAATTGCAAACTACCATCCTTATCCGCCGACGCCTTGGAACGCCAATCCGCGAGATTTTTACGGCACACCCGGGCCATACGAAGACGCTGTCCAAAACACGCCCATCTTCGAAGAGAACGGGCCGGATAACTTCAAGGGAATCGATATCATGCGCGCCGTGCGAAGCTTTGATCCGTGCCTTCCCTGCGGCGTCCATATGTATCTTGGCAATGGAAAAGTGCTCCGTGCCGAGCATTCATCGATCCTCGGAGCGCACTCATAAAGGACCGCATGCCACATACTGAAAAATCCAGAATCTCGTCTCACACGGAAGGCACCAGCCGCGGAGAAGAGGTCCTGCGGCACAAAGGGCCCGAGCCCGGCCGCGAAACAGGTACACGCACGGCCCGTGACTCCACCAGCATCAATGCGCAGGCGCGGGAACCTATCGATCCCCGCATGCCGCATATGCCGCCTGCCTGATCGCGCCGCCCATGCAGTATGACCAACGGTGAGATCCGCTCGCAGGAGTGGCTCGACAGAATCGAGGAGCTTGTACGCCGGGTCCAGGCGCTGGGTGATCCAAACGCCCGTGCTGCGGCCGTCGATCTGTTGCAGGCCGTTCTTGCTTTCCACGCCGCCGGGCTTGAGCGGTTCATTGAAATCGCTGCCGCGTGCGATGCGCCGGATAAAAGCACCATCGAACGCGCCGCCCAGGACGATCTCACCAGCAGCATGCTCCTGCTGCATGGCCTGCACCCCGATGATCTGCATACCAGAATTACCCGCGCTCTCGAGAAGTTGCAGGAAGTTTTCGGCTCGCTAGGCGCAAGACTCTCGCTGCTTGCGGTTGAGGAGGCAGTCGTACGGTTGCGATTCGATTCCGCGCGTCCCTGGGCCGGCGCACCGGTGCGCACAACGATTGAGAACGCGATTTTCCAGGCCGCGCCCGAAATCAGCAGCGTGATTCTGGAAGGTCTGAAGGAACCCGCTCCGCCCGGCTTTGTGCCTGTCTCAGATCTCATCGGTTCGCGTATATGAACCCTCGCGCAACCGGCTCAACGGCACGTGGCCTTGCGTCGTTGCGGGAATTGGCCGCCAAACAGCCTGATCGCGAGCGCTGCGACCTGTGTTCCGCCGTGCTCGCCGAACGGCATCAACATCTGCTCGATCCGCGGAGCCGGCGCCTTCTCTGCGCCTGTGATCCCTGCGCCATCTTGTTCGCGAGTGGCGGAGAAACGAAGTATCGCCGCGTGCCGCGCGACATCCGGCGGCTTCATTCTTTCAACTTGACCGGCCAGGCATGGAACAGTCTCGGCATTCCTATCGGTCTTGCCTTCATATACTTTTCAAGTGGGTCGCGGCAGGTGTTCGCGGTGTATCCCAGCCCCGCGGGACCTACCGAGTCCGAACTCGATTCGGAAGTCTGGAACGAAGTCGTCGCTGATAATCCGGTGCTCGCCCGGTTGGCCCCCGATGTGGAGGCGCTACTGATCAATCGAATGAACGGAGCTCAGGAATACTTCTGCGTACCGCTCGACGAGTGTTACCGCCTGACCGGCCTTGTCCGCAAGTACTGGCGCGGATTCTCCGGCGGCGACGAAGGTTGGGCACAGATTAACGACTTCTTTCGCTCGCTAAACGAACGTTCCTCCCGCTATGAGCCGGCCCCGTATGCCTGATCTGTCATTTGAGATCGTTGCCGCCCATCCCGTTCGCGACAGCTTGACACCTGCGCTCGCGTTTGACATGCGGGTCACGAACAACGTTCCCGAGCACGCCATTCAAGCCGTTCTGGTGCGCTGCCAGATTCAGATTGAAACAGCCCGGCGCCGCTACACTCCGGCCGAGCAGGCCAGGCTTACGGATCTGTTCGATGAGCCAGGCCGCTGGGGCGACACTCTCAAACCCATAACCTGGATCAATACGTCTCTGAATATTCCTGCATTTTCAGGTGCCGTTGTCTGTCCCATTACTGTCCCCTGTTCACTTGATTTCGAGTTGGGAACAACGAAATACTTCGATGGCGTCTCGGATCGCGACGTGCCGCTCACATTTCTGTTTAGCGGCTCCATCTTTTACCAACCCTCCGAAGGGGGCCTGCAGGTCGCGCCAATCTCCTGGAATAAAGAGGCTCGCTTTCATCTTCCCGTGCAAGCGTGGAAGAGCGTTATGGAGCAGCACTGTGCAAATGCGGTTTGCCTGAGGCTGCGGCGCGATGTCTTCGACGAACTTTACCGTTTCAAAATGAGCGCGGGGCTCGCGACCTTCGAAGAAGCGATCCAGCGCATGCTGGCCGTCGCGGAGCGGGAGCATCCTCCCTCATGAGTTCCGATGCCGTAGAAAAGATTACGCGGGCGGTTTTGTACGAAGGCTATCTTCTGTACCCCTATCGCCAGTCTGCCCTAAAGAATCAGCAGCGTTGGAACTTTGGAGTGCTGTACCCGCCTTCCTGGGCCGCGAATCAGACTGGATCTGACCGGTCGTATTTTCAAATGGAGTGCATCGCGCTCTGCCGGCCCGAAGCGCGGATCGACATTTCTTTGCGCTTCCTGCAAATTGTTTCGGAGCACGCCGGTGGCCGCGATTCGGAATCAGCTGTCGAGCAGAACGTGCATCTGGAGCCGCTGCTCATCGACGCATTGATCACGGCTCCTCATATTGAGAGGCTTCGGTTCCCGGGCGGTGAGGACGTGGAGGCCGGAGTGCGCCGCTCTAGATTTCCGCTCGAAGGTGAATTGCACATCGGCGCAGTGGAACTTCGCCCGAATGTGTTCCGCCTCACCGCTCGCGTGATAAATCAAACGTTTTGGGCTGGCGGCCGCCGCACTGATGCATTGCTGCGCTCGCTGGCATCTGCCCACCTGATTCTGCGCCTCCAGGACGGTTCCTTCGTTTCGCAAGTTGACCCGCCTCCCGGCCTCGCTGAAGAGGTAGCTGCTTGCCGGAATGCCGGTGTCTGGCCGGTGCTGGTCGGCAACCCGGACCTCCGCGATACCATGCTGGGCTCGCCCATCATCCTGTATGACTATCCCCAGGTTGCGCCCGAAAGCAAAGGGGACTTGTTTGATTCGACCGAAATCGATGAGATTCTCACTCTTCGCGTTCTCACGTTGAGTGATGCCGAGAAGGAAGAGGTGCGCCGCTCCGATGAGCGTGCTCGCAAACTTCTGGAACGTTTGGAGACCAGTGCGCCGGAGGATCTTTCAGAATTGCACGGCGCGATCCGCAGCATGCGGCAATCCGCTCCGGAAACTGCCTGGAGTGCTTGGGATACCGTGCCGGGCGCAGCCCCAGATACCGCCGCCGTCGCAG
>JAFAMM010000412.1 GCA_019233375.1 Acidobacteriaceae bacterium | reverse complement strand
GCGGTGGTGATGATGACGGTGCCGTGCAATGATGGCATCCGGCCAATGCAGTGCGGGCAAAGCCTTCATATCGGCCGCCCGGTTCGGGCCGCGGACAACCGTCTCTTCGCCTGCCTGAAACGCAACCGAAGACAGATTGTGTGCCCCGTTTGCGATGTCGACGAGCACCTCTTCGCATTCTCCGAGCACGACAAAGTCCGCGCCCAGCTTTCGCAGCGTCGCCCGCGGCGTGGTGGAACCATGCGGACCAACTACGATCAGCTTGGCGCTTGATCTGCGCACGCGTTTGCACAACCCCGCAGGCACCCGCAGCTCCGGTGGAGCACAGCGCCAAAAGAGATACGTCGGCGCGGTGGTCAGAACGGTTAAATCAGGCCTGAAGGCGTCTACCCGGCGCGCGATCTCATCCTCGCCGAGTTCTTCCATGTGGCCGTCTATAAGTGCCACCTCATGGCCGCTCCGTTCGAGCAGGGCTTTTGAATAGCCCAGTTCGAGCGGCAGGTGAGGCTCCCGGCAGCCGAAGTAGATGCTGCGCTCGAAATTCCAGTGAGGATTGATCAGAGCTACGCGCATCCTGCCACCTGCATCGCAGCCATGTCTCTCTGAGATTGACGGATCAGCTCGGGCCTCTTCAGATACCATTCGTGCAGCAGTGTCAGCCCCCGTCTGACCGGGGTGGCGGGCTTCCAGGAAAGAAGATCTCCTATCTTCGAACAATTCGACACGAACCACTTTTGATCTGCCGGACGCTCGGCGCCCCACGCAATCTTAGGACTCGCTCCCGTCAACTGTTTCAGTTCATCAACCAACTCGAGCAGGCTGATGCTGTTCGGTGCGCCGCCGCCAACATTGAACGCCTGGCCGGCGGCCGCCGCCACATTCTCCTGTGCGCGGCGCATCGCCTGCACAAGATCCTTCACAAACAGCAGATCGCGCACCTGCTTGCCGTCGCCGTAGATCGTCACCGGCTCCTCTTTCATCGTCTGCCGCACAAAATGCGCCACCCAGCCCTGGTCTTCTGATCCAAGCTGATGCGGACCGTAAATGCAACTCATGCGAAAAACCGTTGCCGCCAGCCCATACGAACGCGCGTAATCGAGCACGTACTGATCAGCGGCGCCCTTTGAACATCCATACGGCGATAAGAATTCGAGCGGCTGCTCCTCCCCGGCGCCCGCCTGCGCGGCGTGCTGGTCCACTGGCTCGTAGCATCGAGCCCCCTCCCGTAACGGGACGCCCGACAATCTTCCGTAAACCTTATTTGTGGATGTAAAAAGCAATGAGGGCCGCTGTGAACACGCCCTTATGGCCTCGAGAACATTGAGCGTTCCGAACAGATTTGTGTCGACATCGCCCATGGGGTCTTCGAGGCTGGTCGTGACCGCGACCTGCGCCGCCAGATGGTAGACAATTCGCGCTGAAGCAATCGCCGCCTTCACGGCAGGCCGGTCCCGCACGTCGGCTTGCGTAAACAGCACGCGGCCCGGATAGAGGTCCAACAGCTCCTGCACATTTCTCTCAACGCCTGAACGGCTGAGATTATCGAAAATGTGTACCGGCCGATTCTCTGCGAGATAACTGAGCGCGAGGTTCGTGCCGATGAATCCGGCGCCGCCGGTAATGAGAACGAATTGATTTCTCATCGCCCGTACCTCAGACCACCAGTCCGCGCGAGGCGAGTTCCTCTCGCATTTCGTTGAAGCGATCCGGCGCTGTCTGCCTGTCGAGCCAACCGGCAAGATCCCGCATGCCCTTTTCAAGCGAAATGGACGGCTTATAGCCGAGTACGCGCCGAGCCTGGCTGATATCCGGATAGCAGTGCCGGATATCGCCGACACGGTATTTGCCCGATATTTCGGGATCGATATCCTTGCCGAGAACCCGCGCCAGCTTGCGCGCGACTTCCGTCACGGTAATGGCAGAACCGCTGCCTACATTCAGCACGACATCCTGCGCGCTCTCCACTTCAAGCGCAAGGCGGCACGCCTGAGCGATATCGTACACGCTTACGAAATCCCTGAGCTGCCGGCCGTCTTCGAAGATAATCGGCCGTTTCCCGTTCATCAGGCGCGAGGCGAAAATCGCCAGCACGCCCGTGTACGGATTCGAGAGCGATTGATAGGGCCCGTAGGCATTGAAGAAACGCAGCGCAACCGTTGGCAGGCCGTATGCGCGGCCCGCAATCAGGCACATCTGTTCCTGGTCGTATTTCGACAATGCATAGACCGAAGCGAGCGACGGCTGCTTGGTCTCGGGCGTCGGAACAGGCCGCAACGGGCGTCCGTCTTCGGCGATCATCTCCCATTCATGCGCCTTGAGCTGCCTTGTTCCCCGCGAGGCATGCATGTAAGGCTGCCCGTCTGGTGTGACATACAGCCCTTCTCCATAAATGCTCATGCTCGAAGCAACGATCAGCTTGCGAACCCGGTGCTTCAACAACCGTTCCAGCAACACGGCTGTACCAAGGTTGTTCACGCTAGTATATTCGGCAATCTGATACATGCTTTGCCCGACACCTACCAGCGCCACGAAGTGATAAACGGCGTCCACCCCCGCCAGTGCCTCATCCAGCACTTCCGGATTCCGCACATCACCGAGTATGAACTCGGCCTCCTCGTCGAGGTATTCCGGACGATCAGGATTGTTGCCGTGAACCTGCGTTACTAAGCTATCCAAAACGCGGACTTGATACCCCGCACTGAGAAGCTCCGATGCAACATGAGAGCCGATAAAGCCAGCACCGCCTGTGATGAGAACGGTTCCTTTCATTTGCGGTCAGTTCCTTTAGTTGTGGGATGTAACTGCTTGCAAGAGCAACCACGGACGGGTCGCGATCGATCTGATTTATGCCGCTATCGGTCGCACGCGTTTTCTGATCCATAAAAGTACGCGTATATCCCCGTTAAAGATAAGAAGCTTTGTAGCTTCCATTGTTTCTACTTACATTTACAAAGAGGCACAGGGGGGCTCGTGTTTTCCCTAGCAGCAAGCTGCAACTAGTTGGAATACCTGCGCGTCATGCCGGCACAGAATTCAGCGAATTCGCGAGGGTCTTTCGGCGGGCTGGTATGATGCGGTCGAATGCCGCGCCGTTCAGGCGTAAAGCAAAACGTTACAGTCACTTCGAAGGGCTCAAGGAGCTGCATCTGGCGGTCGAACCACTGCTCGGCATGAGCCCGTTCGGAGTCCGCCCAGCTCAGGCCGGTTCGCAACTTCTTCACGCCCAGATCGCGTAAAAGCCGCACCGCTGATTCAAGGCGGTGGTCCTCGAAATGGAACCACTGGCAGATGCCGAGCGAAGGCGCCAGGTCGGAAAAATGTCTTGACGCCAGTTTCGGGGTGCCATCTTCCCGGTACAGCCCCATATAAAAATGCCGGTAATAAGAAGACCCTTCGCTCTCCCGATGGCGCGTCGTGGCGGGCCATGCCTTCGGCAGATCGAATAGGCTGTACCAGTAAATGTGATCCACACGAGGAATCAGCAGCTCCGCCGTTTTCTGCAAGCCGAACTCCTGCACCTCTTCCGCCCCGAACGAAGACGCGCCTACTTCCGATACCCATATCGGTTTCGGCGTGACAGAGCAAATTTCTTCCAGCTTCAAAGGCCATTCCTGGATGGTCCAGTGATTCCAGTCGAGCGGAAAACCGTGCACCGCTACCACGTCCACGGAATCGAGCGCGCCCAGCTTCTCCATCCGCTGTATGAACGCCGGATCGATCGGGCTGATTCCCCCCAAAACGCGCGGCAGCGACGGATTCTCCGCCCGTACTGCCAGCGCGGCCAGTTTCGTCATCTCGGCATAAGCGGACCAGTCCTGGTCGATTTCAAAATCCCAGTGCGATAAGTTGTTTGGCTCGTTCCAGAGCATTACCGCTTCAATCATGAGTCGTCTTCTGTTGAGGTTCTCAGCGCCCTTCGTGTTTCGAGGCTACTCAGTAGGGCAATGGATGCAGCGTCGCGGCCTGATCGCACCTGCAAACAAACACTTCCTGTTCCGGGACGGATTGTATGGTAAAGCCGGCGCTGCGCAGAACGGCTTCGGCACACGCCCGGTTTGGTATCCACCAGTTTGTCCAATCATTCGAGTAGCTGTGTTCCACGAAGTGCATCTTTGGGAAACCTGGATGGTCAAATACCGCCTTTTCCGAAAAAGGATAATCCTGAGCTATCGCGGGAACGGTCCGGCTGCCGCGCAGCATCGATTGAAAAACAAACCAATCCTTGACTGCGTGCTGTCTCAAGATATCGAGCGCCAGCAATGGGTATCTGAGGTGGTAGAAAACGCCCATGAACAGCACGAGATCGAATCTCTCATTCAGCCGCGGCACCTCATAGACCGACATCTGCTCAAACGCGATATCGAGCCCAAGCACCTCGGCTGCGAACTGCGCCTGCCGGAGATAACCTTCATCGTGATCGATCCCGAGCACGCGGTCGGCCCCGCGCCGCTTCATTTCAATCGAATAGAAACCGCCGTTGCATCCCACGTCCAGCACCGTCATACCGCGCAGGTCCTGCGGAATCGCATTCTCAAAGTTACGCCATTTGCTCGATGGATAATCACCCAGAAAGTGTCCCGGCGCTGTCGCCACGCCGAGAAGAGAAATATTGTGGAACCATGGACCTAATTCCTGCGCGCGCTGCGCAACCTGCTCCGGTGTGTAGTGATGGGGCAACTGAGTCTATTTCTCCCGTCCTATGATTCGCATTCTACTTGTACGGCACGCCACAAACGATCTGCTGGGGCAGGTGCTCTACGGCCGCAGGCCAGGCGTGCGCTTGAATGCCGAAGGAATCCGGCAGGCCCACGCCATCGCTGACCGGCTCGCCGCGTCCTGTGCGCTGTCTGAAGTTGTATCGAGTCCGTTAGAGCGCGCGCTCGAAACCGCAGCTGCCATCGCCGGCCGCCAGAATCTCACCGTCACTATTGACGACGATCTCACCGAAATAGATTTCGGCACATGGACGGGAACGGCGTTTTCAGAACTGCTGGACCGCGAGGACTGGCGTAATTTCAATCGGCGGCGCGCAACTACATCGCCCCCAGGCGGAGAGTCTATGCTGCAGGTGCAGGCACGGGCCTGGCGGTCCATTATGCGGACCGTCGACAAATATCGCCATGAAGATGCCGCGGTAGCTTTCGTCACGCACGGCGATGTGGTCCGGAGCGTTCTCCTGCTGGTCTTGGGCATGCCTATTGACTTGATTCACCGCCTCGAAATTTCACCAGCCTCCCTGAGCGAAATTCGTGTATGGCAAAATGTCACAACTGTCTACGGCGTTAATCAAATCCTATATGAAGGATTACGTGAGTGTTAATTCTGCGCATCATAAAATGGTTCATTCCGGCTAGCCGCTCAGGTAAGAAATTTCGTTAATGATGGAGAACTCCGCCGCCGATCGAGAAGGCCTGTTCGCACTTCTGGTTTCGCACCTCAATGAACTTGTCGTGGTTTTGCTCGATCGCGATGGCAACTTCACCACTTGGCATCCGGGCGTTCAAGCGCAACTCGGCTATTCTCGTGAGGAGTTCATTAGCGCGAATGCGGAGATTCTACTGCCTCCGCGGGACCGCTTAGCGGGCGTCAGCCAGCGCGAGCTGCGCGAAGCCGTGGAGACTGGCCGCGCTTCCGATACTCGCTGGCTGGTCCGCAAAGGCGGGCAGCGTATCCTCGCCGAGGGCGTCACAATATCGCTGCGCGACAACTCCGGCAACTTGCTCGGCTTCGGAAAAGTAATTCAGGATGTCACGGAACGCAAGAACGCCGAGGACGATCTACGCGTTCTGGCTCGTGCTCTCGAAGAATCGCCTGTCCTGATTCGTAATTGGGAAGGAGTCATCGAACACTGGACAAGTGGATGCGAAAGGCTCTACGGCTGGACCCCGCAGGAGGCGGTCGGCCAGCTCTCAGACGTACTGTTACGAACAACCTACCCGGCGCCCCTCGAACAGATTCACGACCAGTTGCTCTCAACCGGCATGTGGCAAGGAGAGTTGCAGCAATTCCGGCGCGACGGAAGCCCCGTCTGGGTAGCCGCTCAATGGGTGGTGCTTTCTGATGATTCGAACGAACCCATGAGCATCATCTCTACCCACACCGATATCACCCCGCGGCTTGAGATGCAGCAGGAGCTCGAGGCCGTGAACGAGCGGCTGAAGAGCATGGCTCACGAACTGGAGCGCTCAAACGAAGAACTGGAAGAGTTTGCGCGCATCGCATCCCACGACCTGAGCGCGCCCATTACAAGCACGCGCTGGCTCGTCGATTTGCTCGCCACCCGGCATTCTCAGAATCTTACGAGCGAGGGCCAAAAATGCGTAAAGCAAATCTCGCAAGGCCTGGAGCGCATGGCAGACCTGGTGGAAGCAGTGCTGGCCCACGCCCGTGTCGGCAAAACCGCGATCGGTGCTGCCGCCAGCACCAATGCCGGTAAGGCTCTTGCGATGGCCACCGCGAACCTGCAGCGGGATATCCAGACAACGGGCGCGACCATCTCGCACGATCCTCTTCCCGACCTCCTCATCCAGGCACAGCCGCTCGCGCAACTGTTCCAAAACCTGCTCTCAAACGCCATGAAATACCGGCGTCCCGGCGTCCAGCCATCCATAAAAGTGACGGCTTCCCGTGAAGGAGCGCTGTGGCTCTTTTGTGTTCAGGACAACGGCATAGGGATTGAGCCGGAGTGGTACCACCGCATCTTTCAGCCAATGCAGCGTCGTCACGGCATGGACATCGCCGGGAGCGGCATCGGTCTCGCTACCTGCAAAAAGATCGTGACGCGAGCCGGCGGCCGGATCTGGGTGGAGTCGGAGATAGGCGTAGGCTCGTCCTTCTATTTCACGCTGCCTGGAGCGGCCGACCCTCGCTCCACAGTGGAGACATCGGCCAGCCCTGCAACTGTCTGACAGTGCCGCTCGAGTTCGTTTCTCACGCGATCGATAACGCCTTGCCAATCGCCCGATGACGTCTGCCGGAACAGGCGCATCGTTGGATACCACGGGGAATCGTCACGGTCGAGCATCCATCGCCAGTCGGCTTGATACGGCAGCAGCGTCCACACAGGCCTGGCTAGAGCGCCGGCCAGATGCGCCATCATCGTGTCTACCGTAATCAGTAGATCCATCTTTTGCAGCGATCTGGCAGCCGCCATTACTGAGCCTGATGGGTCGTACACATCCTGTATGGGAAGGACACACCGCTGCAATCCTGCGCGGCCGGGATCGGCTTGCAAACTGTGGAACTGTACTTCCGCCAGCGAGCACAACTGCCCCGCAAGTTCAAGCGGAATGTTGCGCGCCGGGTCATACGCGCTCGAACACCACACCAGCCCTACGCGAAAACCGGAATCCGCCGCGCATCCGGGACCGCCCGGCGCGAACAGATACGGCACGCGCGCCGGTATGGAGCCCAGCGTTGTCCGGAAGACGCGCGGCAGCTCGATGATCTCGATCTGCTGGTCCCATGCAGGCTCGGGCTCGTTCCAGGTGAACACATGATCAGCCAGCCCGGACAGGCCCAACAATTCCTTTAGCAGCGGTTGTGCTTCTATGCTCACAGAAGCCGCGATGCCCCGCAGCAATGACGCATAGCGTACGAACTGAATTGTGTCACCCAGACCATGCAGGCAGCGGATGAGCACGCGCCTGCCGTAGCACGGCTGTCCATCCCAAAAGCTATGCGGATCCGGCTTGCCGCGCTTTGCGATCAGATCGCTTTCACGCCAGGCCGCCTCGAAACGGCCGGTCAGCATCATGCATGTCCAGCGCCCTGCCGAACATACGTCGGGGTCGTGACCTTCCCTTTCGGCAAAATCGAATTCGGCGAGCGCTTCCTCGATTCGCCTTTCCCCCAAAAGCTGTTCCGCCACAACAAAGTGGTGCGAGAAATTCACGTTGTCTTTAGCGTACCCGACACTCCAAGGCCGTTCACGCACCCAGGGCTTCCCCTCGATTTGTGCCCGCGAGCGGCTTAGACCGATAATCCAGGTAATGTTTCTGAGCACAAAATGCGTCTACAGAACTTAAGAACCGGAAATGACTAGCATCGATACCGAATTCCATGAAGCCGCTGTATCCGCGCCCCCCGCGCGGGCCAAATTGCTGTTTGCCGACGATCACCACCTTGTCCTCGATGCGCTGATGTTCGTGGCGAGCCCCCATTACGAGGTGCGTGGCGTAGACAATTTAACTTCATTCGACGAAGTCATGCGCGAGTACGCTCCTGATCTGGTCATCCTCGACGTTCGTATGCCCGATGGCGACGGCTTCGTCACCGCTGAACGTATTCTCCGCTCGCATCCGCGCGTCAAAGTCATGTTTCTCTCGATGTACACAGAGGCGCGATATGTCAGGCGAGCTGTCGAAGTCGGCGCGCAGGCATACCTCTCCAAGCGCGCGCCGATGGAGGAACTGATGCTCGCCATCCGTACCGTCCTCAACGGCGGCCGGTACATCGGGTCGCGAACACAAACGCTGGATGAACGGCCGCTGCCGCCCGAAGGCGATCTCACCGAGCGCCAGGTTCAGGTGTTGCGATTGATCGCCCAGGGCCACTCTGCTAAGGAAATCGCGAACGAACTGGAGATCTCTGTCCGCACCGCCGAATTTCATCGTGCCGCCATTATGGAGCGCCTGAAGCTTCACTCCACGGCCATGATGACCAGGTACGCCGTCGAGCGTGGTATCGCCTAGCGTCGATCCAAGCCTCGACGGCGCGTTGCCGAAAGCGCCCTATGGACGAAACTAAAGCACATGAGTTGGCTCTTCTGGGCGCTGTTATCTGCCGTCTTTGCGGCCGCAACCGCGATTCTCGCCAAAGTGGGTGTGGCCGGCATTGACCCGAATTATGCCACCGCCATCAGGACCACCGTTGTCGTTCTTTTTACCTGGCTCATCTTCTTCCTGCTGAAACAGCCCGATAGCTATCACGTTCCGTCCGTCAAAACTTGGCTGTTTCTCGCGCTCTCCGGCTTGGCGACCGGCCTCTCTTGGCTGTGCTATTTCCGCGCGCTCGAGTTAGGGCCGGCCTCGCGCGTTGCCCCCATCGATAAGCTCAGCGTCGCTCTGGTCATCGTTTTCGCGACGATTTTTCTTGGCGAAAAGCTCACCTGGGGCAAGGCCGTCGGCGGTCTGCTCATTGTTGCGGGTGCGATTTTCGTGGCGCTGGATTGACCGCCATGTGATCAGCGTGGTCGGGGTGGCCAACCGCCGCATCTTCGGCGTCGTCTCTCGGAATCAGGGGCAGAATGATCGCGGAAGGATATCGCTCGTCATGAAAAACCGTTTGCCGGGCCTTTTGAATTTTCATCTGATCTGCGTTCGGGCCTGCCGCATTTAGATTTCTGTCGAATCGGGGGAAATTGCTGCTTGAAATCTCGAGCCGGATGCGGTGTCCGGCGGCAAAGACATAGCTCGTCACACCGGCATCCACATTGACCTGGTACGGTACGTTGCGCTTGACGAAAACCGGATGCTGCAGCGATAGCCGGTACCGGAGCCGCTGTATGCCATCTGTCACCAGCAGTGGGCTCCCGGCCGGCTGCACATCCACCAGTTTGGCCGTAAAATCCGTGTCGTTGGCCGAAGTCGCCACATACAACTGGACGCGTACGGCCCCGGTGACCTCGAGCGGCTGCGTGAGCGGCGGCGATGTATACACCAAGACGTCCGGTCTCTGCTCGACAAGCTCCTGGTTCAGAGGACCGGGGGGCAGAAGATTGGGATCGCAACACACCGCCCCGCCCGTAGTCGGAACCGGATTCCGAGGATCGTACACAAACTGGTCCGGGTGAGATTTTGGCGTCGTTGCGGTCCATTCAAGAACACCATCACCGGAAATCGAGTTGGCGTGGCCTTTGCTTGTAACGTACAACGGTGTGTAACGCGTGCGAGCTAATGGCCATTCGTGCTCGTCGCGCCAGACATTCGGCCCCATCACAAAAATGTGCAACAGCGGTTTAGCGCCCGCTTCGTCGTCGCGCGCCGCCGTTTTGCGAACCCAGCGGTCGAACCAGTCCGCTTGTTTGGCGCGGATCGCAAGATGCGCGTCTTCTCCGAAATCGCGCGTGGCAAAGCGTAATCCGGGATTATGCGCCCACGGACCGATCCAGGTTTCCACCGGCACGTGCTGTACGGATATCCGGGAGAACGCGTCCAGATCGCTTTCGGCGTAATTATCAAACCAGCCGCCGAACGAGAGCACCGGGACGTTCACGCGCCGGCTCTCCTCGCGAACGCTGCGTTTGTCCCAATATTCGTCATAGGAAGGATGGTCGAGCGCGCCGCGCCACAGGGATAGCGGAGCGCCCGTCGCCACCACATCCAGGTTTCGCAACGGAAGATGTTCGATATAAGTCGCAAAGCGCGGGCGCGCGGACGCGGGCGATGTGAGATGCGGCGACACGTTCTGGGTCAGCCAGAGCAGCCGGTGCCCGAGCTTCAGCGCTCCGCCGGGCGAGTAGTAGCGGTCCAGATACTCGTCATCGCCCGAACACATCGGCGAAATCGCTACCAGGTGCGGATTCTCCTCGAGCGCCGCCCAGCACTGCGCCAGACCC
>JAFAMM010000272.1 GCA_019233375.1 Acidobacteriaceae bacterium | reverse complement strand
CACCGACAGATCAGTTTCTTTTTTCTTACGGATGCGAGCCTGTTCAGCGGATGCCCGGGTGCTCTGACAAACAGGACCCTTTAATGAGCAGTATCATGCCCCCTTGCCTTTCAGAGACGGCTTTCCAGACAGGAGACCGAGTTCTTTCAAGCGCGCAAGCAGAACGGTTAACTCCTCTTCCGGTGATTGCTCGGCAGAATTCAGGTACAGCTCAGGTGTCACGGGCGGTTCATATGGATCTGAGATTCCGGTAACGTTTTTGATTTCCCCGGATAGCGCTCGCTTATAAAGGCCTTTCGCATCACGGGCCATAACGACAGCGAGCGGGCAGTCAACGTGAACTTCAACGAAGTTCGGTATTCTCGTGCGCACCTGATCTCGAGCTTCACGGTAAGGTGAGATCGCGGCGACAATCGCGACAATGTTGTGGCGATTCAAAACGTTTGCGATGTAGCCGATGCGCCGGACGTTCTCATTCCGGTCTTCTTTCGTGAATCCGAGATCGCGGCAGATGTCCGCACGCATGTCATCACCGTCGAGAACCTCGTGATCAATGGATGCCGCTTCTAACCATGCGGCCAGGTTGCGTGCGAGTGTGGTCTTTCCAGAGCCGGACAGCCCTGTGAACCAGACGGTCCAGGCGCGCAAAGGTCCTCCTAGGCGGTCACTTATGTCCATCGCGGTGCTTTCACCACCAGCTTCGCATCAGCTCCGGAGAGTAACAAGACGCCTAAGAGCAGGATCCGAAAAGCTGCCCCGTCCGTTTCAACCTGGCCCGTGAGTCGAAATCGAAAGCTGCGCTTTCCGTGACGGATCCATGAGGTCGCACCAGCGATGGAACGGGCCCGGTACGATTCGTTTCGAACGTGTCCGTCGGCCCGGTTACTCGCAGAAGCAGATAGCGATCTGCGCGCCGGAGTTCTTAGCGGCCGCGCCGGTCTGGGGCGTGCTAGACTTCGATCCGATTTCATTGTTGGGCCGCCGTTGTAGGCCATGTACCGATGCGGCGGAGAGGAATCGCTGCGAGCGGGCACACTTTCCACGGAACCCAAGATGAAACAGTTCTCCTACAGGCTTTCGGCCGTCAACTGGCATTCCCGGATAAAGCTGCCTTTCCTGGTGAGTGCAAGGGTGCGTATTGCGGAAATAGCGACGGTCCCGACTGTACAGATTGCGCGCGGCTTTCCCTGCGGACGATGGGACGAACTGGCCGCTTACCAACCACACGTGCTGGTGGGCACACAGTCCGAGTTGCAATTGGTGCTGGACGAGATGGAGAAAGGCCGGTTGGATCTAAGTACCGTCGACCGCGCGCTGGTTGTACTCACGTACACCTGTAATGCTCTGCTCGACGACGTGTTCCGCGTGCGGTTATGGCAAGCGTTTGGGGTGCCGGTGTACGAATTGCTCATCGGCCCAAACAGTACGCTCATGGCAGCCGAATGCGAAGCGCATGAGGGTTGGCACGTGCAGCCGGAAGCAGAAATCTCGTTTCACGCCGGCGAGATCCGATACAGTTTTCGGTCAAATCCGGTGGTGCAAACGGGTTGGGCCGGTCGTCTCGAAATGGAACGGTGCCCTTGTGGACGCGATTCGGCGCGGCTCGTGGGTCTTGAGCGTGTATCGAGACAGACTCAACGAAAATTCGCCGCTACAGCGTGATCGGTTTGGCTGCCCCGGCCAACTGACCGGCACCGTGATCCGCGGGTGAGCGAATTGTCATCGAGCGCCTCCGCCCAGTTGTCCTGATCCTGCTCAAATCATCCTGCTCAAATCCCGGCCTTGTCGACAGGCAGCCGGCGCAACCGCTCGAGCAGACTGTTCGGCCCGCATACAAATCCTCGCCAAGCTTTGTGCGATGTGAACCGGGCGACGGGTTCAAGGGCGTCCCCGAAGAACCTGGCCTTTCAGCTTCGGTGTTTCACTTCCGTTCGGGTTGACTCGCATACGCTGGGCTGCTACTCTAACGATTGTCGCCGGAAGGACGGTCGCCTCACGCGAAAGCAGTGATGCCGAAATGATCCTCTCCGGGACGCGAGCAGCGTCCGTCAAATATTTTCGATTTCGAGCAAACGAAGCGAATCTTTTTGCTCTGGTGATCGTCCAATCGGCTGGCGCTAAAATAAACGCAATCGGGCATAAGCCAGAATACAGAAATTGTGAACGGGGCCGATTCGGCTCGGTGAATAATTCCTGCGGTTTGGCGAAAGCCGTTCGCGGCGTTCTTTGACAATTGAATAGAGATAGACGGGCAACACAAGTTGCAAACGAGACCCGGCTGCAAAGCCGCGCCTGAGCCAGCCGCGAGAGCGGGGGGTGGGGGTAGGGGCAGGGAGAGCCGGGTGAGCGAAGAGAATGCTCGAAGTAGTGAAGAAGTAGAAGAGAAGAAGTTAATTTTATGGTCAAGCTACTAAGGGCATGCGTGTGGATGCCTAGGCGCAAGGAGGCGACGAAGGACG
>JAFAMM010000186.1 GCA_019233375.1 Acidobacteriaceae bacterium | reverse complement strand
GTTGGGCGTCAAACGAATTACGTCCTGCACAACACCGCGCAGCTCATCGTTAAGCCGGTTAAGCAGAGCTGCCGGAGCGGGCTGCGAAACCCTCCGCCGGTCAAGGATTCGGGAGACGACCGGGTAGCCCTGCTTCGCGCTGCCGATGGCCTTCACAACATTGCCCGAAAACGATGGATGAAGGTCGCCGAAAAAGCTGATCGCGCGGCCATCGGGTCGCAGCGAAATGAGAACACGGACCTCGGCTGGTTTAGCACTGCGTTCAGGCTTCACGGGCTCGCCGTTCTCATCCACGGCCTGGAAATAGCGGCCATCCAGGCTGAAGTTCCCGGCATCTTCGCGCGCCAGCACGGTGTTCGGTTGGGTGCCTGCAGCGACTAGAATGCTGCGTGCCGGAAGAACAATCTTCTCGCCCGTCGGGGCAAGTCTGCCGGTAGCGTCGTCGAAGGCCTGCTTCTCCACTCGCAAGGCTTTGGCGCTGCCAGTTGAGTCCACTTCCACTTCGTCTGGCGCCAGGCACTCGGCAAAACGCACGCCTTCTTCGAGGGCTTTCGCGACCTCCTCGTGATTCAACGTGTAGCTGGGCGAATCGATGAGCCTGCGGCGATACGCGATGGTAACGCCGCCCCACGAGTTCAGCAGCTCAATGAGACGGGCCGGCCGGCCCTCACGCTTCGCCTCGGCGCGCTCCAGCCGAATCGCGCGCGCATGGGCCAGGAATTCCTGCGCGACCTCATGTTCTTCGTCGGTCCAGCCGTTTTCAACAGCGTCAGTTCCGATCTCGGCCGCAAGCGCTTCGTAGCGCTTCAGGAACTTCTCGACCTGGACGACGTAGTACGCGAGCGATTCGGTCGCGGTGTCAACGGCCGTGAGTCCACCGCCGACAACGACAATTGGCATGCGAATCTGCAGGTTTGCGAGCGATGTCTCCTTCGCGGCACCGGTCAATTGGAGCGCCATGAGGAAGTCGGAGGCCTGGCGCACGCCTCGCACCAGGCCGTTTTTCATCGGAATGACCGTTGGCCTGCCGGCGCCGGCGCACAACGCGATATGGTCGAAGCCCATCTCGAAGGCGCTCTCGACGGTCATGGTGCCGCCGAAACGAACCCCACCGAACATGCTGAATTGCGTGCGCCGTTCCAGCAGCAGCCGGATGATTTTCAGGAAGTTCTTGTTCCAGCGGACCGTGATGCCGTACTCCGCGACCCCGCCGAACCCCGCCATCACGCGCTCGTTCAACCGCTCATAGATCTCGGTCACGTCGCGCAGGGGGCGGAATGGGAGGCGATCGCCAAAAGCATCTATGCCGGATATATCCTTCGGCAGAGGCTCAATCTTGAGGCCATCGACGGCAACGACTGTGTGGCCGTCGTTCATGAGGTAGTGCGAGAGGGCGAAGCCGGCGGGGCCTAAACCCACTATCAGGACCTTGTACCCGGTGGGTGCCTTCGGATACGGACGAGCGAAATTCAGCGGGTTCCAGCGCGTTAACAGGCTGTAGATCTCGAAGCCCCAGGGCAGCTCGAGCACGTCTTTCAGGGTTCTTGTCTCGACCTGCGGGATGTCGACCGGATCCTGCTTCTGGAAAATACACGCTTTCATGCAGTCATTGCAGATCCGATGACCGGTGGCCGCAGCCAGGGGATTATCGATCGCAACAATCGCCAGCGCGCCGATCGCATTCCCGTTCCCCTTGACCGCATTCATTTCGGAGATCTTTTCATCGAGCGGGCAGCCCGCAAGAGGCACGCCGAAACCCGATGATTTGAACGCTCCATTTTTCTCTTTCAAACCAGTGGAGCAGCTATCCTTGCCCTGGTTGTGGCATTTGATGCAGTAGTGCACCTGATCGAGCGCCCCGGTAAGATCCGTCCCTGCATCGGTCAGCTCGAAGCCTTCCCGGCGCCTCCAGTGCTTGCTGTTGAGCTCCAGCCGCACCAGGCCGTCACTCTTGACCGTTTCGACCGGCAACAATCGATGCATGTCGAGCTTGTGCGGCACCTTAAAAAGCACGCCGCCGCCATGCTTTGCTTTACCCTGCTGAGACAGCGTGGCCCACGCAGCGTAGCGCGCCGCTAACTTTAAATGCTCACTGTGCGCCGCCTCCGAATCGAGCCAGCGCGCGACGTGATTCGCGAAGCTGAGTTCCGTGAGCGGTTCCTGCAACAACGTTTCCAGTTCGGCGGCGATTACAAACCCATCAATCTCAGCGGCCGATTCCGGTGTCTGTCCGACCACGGCCTTACGCTGCACAAAGCGCCGTTTCACGGAGTACAGAGGAGCGAGTTCCGAGTGACGCCTTTGCAACTCCCGCAATTCCTGATTGATCCCGAACAAGTCGGCGAGAAAATCTTCGAGATATGGGGCGAGCGCGATGATAAGTTCTGAGGCTGCCTTGACATGTGCCGGCGGAGGGTTTCTCCGTGCTTCTTCCAGCCGCTTGCGCAAATCGGGCGCGACTTCGTCCAGGCGATCGAGAAAGACGCCGTCCAGGCGGCGCAATCCTTCGCGATCGTAGAGATCTGAAAATGTTAGTCCAAACGGCAGCGACAGGCGATCGCCGGGCTGCTCTTCAATTTGTGTCTTCACAGCAGATAGGCGGAAACTGCCGGCCGGGTGTGAGGCAGGCTGGAGATGCCGCCAAAGTATGATGTAGGAATTTCCGGCCAGCAGTTGCTCTTCAATAAAGCAACTACTCCTTATTCTGACAGATTGCACAGATTACCGCAGGCTTGCAGGCAAGTGCCGCGTAAGTAGTGGTGTTGCAGTTATTTGCAAACATCAAAGCAACCGGCCGGGGCGCTTTATTTAGCTGTGAAGCGCCGCCACGGGACCGCTGGTTTAGCCGGTCGCGCGCGGGATTCCGGCGGGACGTGATGGTTTCGCCCGAAAAGAATCGCTTCTAGTGCAAATGCGCCAGACTCACATCGGGCCGTTCAGCCGATACCAGTCAGGACCAGAAATTATGATCTCCTGGCGCTTCGTGTTTCGCGCCAGGTCTCTTCATCGGAGGTG
>JAFAMM010000154.1 GCA_019233375.1 Acidobacteriaceae bacterium | reverse complement strand
GAAGCAATTTGGGGAAGGCGAAAGGCGTTAGGAGGTAATCGTCCGCGCCGAGTTCGAATCCTCGTACTCGTTCGTGCACGGCATCCAACGCGGTTAGAGGAAGCACGGGCGTCTGACGTTTAGCCTGGCGGAAACGGCTGAGTACCTCCCAGCCATCCATCTCCGGAAGCATCAGATCAAGGACGATGGCGTCGTAATAAACTTCCAGCGCCAGGTGGAGGCCGTCCAGACCATTCTCGGCAATATCGGCAACAAAACCCGATTCGCCTAATCCCTTTTTGAGGAATTTAGCCGTCTTGACTTCGTCTTCTATGACAAGGACTCTCATATTCAGTTCGGCTGGCCCGCGATTACTAGCAGGTCTAACCATTCGCGAAAGGATGGCTCAATCCCGAGGCCTCGTTCGTGCGAGGGATGACCCGACTTCTAGCATGCAGCAGGCATTGTTACGCTTTGTTTAACGGTCACGCCTTTTTGCCGTCGACGAGCGCCCGCAGCGGCCCTAGCCAGGGCTCGTATCTTCGCCAGCGCGCGACGGAGGTGCGATAAATCGGCTGCCGGGCCTGCCACTTGCTGGGAGTGTTCACAGCCCGCGGATTGCGCTCGGGGTGAAGACACGCGTCGTTCCACCCAAGGCCGCACGCCGCGATGATGCGCCGGATCACTGGTTCGGGCGCGCGGGTCAGTTCCTCGTAATCGACCTCGATGAAGCGATCGGCCGGCAGCACGCTCCGCCAATGCTCCATGAGCCGCTCGTAGTCGCGGAAATACGCGACCAGTTCGTCCCCGCCGGTCGGAAACGCCAGGCCGGGGCGGAAATAGGTCTGATGAATAGAGAGCACCGTGTCAACTGCATCCCGCCGGCAGTGGATGATGGTTGCGCGCGGGAATACCAGGTGGATCAGCCCGGTCCAGAGAAAGTTGAACGGCATTTTATCGGTCACTCGCGCCGCCTTCGGCGCGATGGCGCGCAGCAAACCGAGATAGTCCGCCGCCGCCTTGGCGAGAAACGGACTTTCGTCCCCAGCCATGCCAGCTTGGTGCCACAACGCCCCCCGCTGGTTCCAGAAATGCAACTCGCCGGCAGCGCGGACCTCCGGATGCATAGAGACAATCTGCTCGACGAGAGTTGTGCCGGAGCGCGGCATGCCGAGGATCAACACCGGCGTCGCATCGCGGCTGCCAACTTCGGGCGCCCTGGCGATCCATTCAGGTACGCTGCGGGCAATCAGGCGGTCGATCTCGATCGAGAACGCCGCCGGGTCGAAGGGCGTAGAGCCCTCGCGGTCGGCGTGCGCCGCGTCGAAATGGTGCATTGCCAAAGCATAATCGCCGAGATCCTCGGCCGCCTTGCCGATCGCGAGGTGAAGCCGCACACGTTGCGCCGGTTCCAATTCCGGGGTGGCGAGGGCGGCTTCCATCCGTTGAAGCAGACCATCGTCATCGCTCGTAACGGGGCGGCACCGGACGAGATCATAGTAGCTTCCGGCGAGCAGCGGCGCCAGTGTAACCGCGCGTTCGAAGCATTCGCGGGCCTCTTCGAAACGACCAAACTCAGAGAGCAGATTTCCCAGCAGATCATGCGCCATAGCGTTCTTTGGGTCGAGCGACACAGTTTTACGCAGCACCGATTCGGCTTCCTGATTTCGGTCTTGGGTCAGCAGCGCCCGCGCCTTGGCAAGCCGGCCAAAGCTGGTCTTGGCTCCGGTCGCCGCGGCGCGGCGGAAACAGCCGATTGCTTCGTCGCGATAGCCTAGTGTGTAAACCAGGGCGCCGGCTCGGAACCACGCCTCCGTCAGGGATGGACGCAACTCAGTGGCGCGGTCGTAAGCACCAATGGCCCCGCCGATGTCGCCCATCTTCTCCAAGGCGATTCCCAGCCGGAAATATGCATCGGCGTAGCGCGGGTCGCTCGCGATGGCCCGCTGCAATGCCACGATAGCATCGGGTACGCGGCCGGACTCGAGGCAGGCGAGGCCGAGATCGTGCTGGATGATGGGATTAGCCGGTTCGAGCAGGGCTGCATCGTGCAACGGCGCGATCGCATCGGCTGTTCGCCCGAGCCGCAGCAACTTAGTGGCCAACGCAAGCAGAGGCGCCACCTGCGGGGACGCGGCTGGGCCTAGAGACTGGGACACGGCGCGAACCTAGGGTTGAAGCTCGTAGGTAGTGAACAAAACATCGTCATGCGGAGAATGGACGGGTAAGTTGGTCACCCGCCCGTCGCGTTTTCATAGTTTTGTAGCACTGGCGTGTAACCATCAAGCTTATCTTTACCCGATTCGATGCGTCATCGCGATGCTCTACTACCGTGGGGTGCCAAGGTGTGGAAATGTTTCTTCATCCAGCTCTCGGTTCTGCTACTCAGTTATGCGCCCGCTACTGCCCAGAATGTCGTCTTGACAGGCGCGCTCAGCGGTCGCGCAACCGACCAAAGCGGTGCCGCGGCACCGAGAGTACGAGTTATTGTTCGAGACATCGACACGGGCGTAGAACAGAGTACAGAAACGAATGATACCGGATTCTACCGGTTTCCTGCCCTCGCGCCCGGCGCGTATTCGATTACAGCCGCTCTCAAAGGATTTCGCGACGCTGAAGGTCTCGTGCAAGTGCTGGTGGGAAACCTCACGGTACAAGACATACGGCTGAAACTGGGGACCGGCAAAGACAGCGTTCGCGTCAGCGGGCAATCCCCACTGCTGCAGCCGGCGGAAGTCTCGGTTGATTCCGTGCTCGACCGACCGATGATTGAGGCGTTGCCACTCAACGGGCGCCGTTACACGGATTTCACACTTCTCACGCCCAATACCAGTCCCGATGGCGATACCGGTCTGATCAGCATCGCTGGGCAACAGGGAGGAGAAGATTCGGGGTACGCGAACGGGAACGGCTCGAATGCGTTCACTGTTGATGGAACCAACGCCACCAGTAATTATTTCGGCGACATTCTGGGCCGCTATCGTATTCCCTACCTTTATGGCGAGAACGCCATCTCGGAGTTTCAGGTCGCAATCGGCCCCTACTCAGCGGTCTATGGAGGCGGAGCGGGTTTCATCAACTCCGTTACCCGGTCCGGCAGTAACGCCTGGCACGGGAACGCGTTTTATTACAACCGCAATTCCGCCTTTGAAGCCAATGACTCGATCTCGAACGCCAATGGCTACCCAAAACAGCAGGATTCCCTTCATCAGTTCGGGGCTTCACTTGGCGGACCCATCCTGCGGGATCGCTTATGGTTCTTCGTTGACTATGAGCAACAACGGGAGAATGATCCAATTTCAATCATCAACCCCGCGTTAACTCAGTTGCAGTCTAACTTGTCGACGAATTTCGGAATCCCAAACGGAACAGTGCTGCCGGCGCCAAACGCTCCTTACCCGGTACCGGGGAACAATAGCGTGCCAGATGCCGCGAATCCAGCCTATCTGCAACAGGTATCAAACGCAATTAACGCAATAAACTCCAATCTGGGAATAGCGCCGCGGCAGAAAAACGATGTTGTAGCCACCTCGCGGCTGGATTATCAGGCAACTTCGCGGGACGCCATGTTCCTCAGCTTTAATGTGAACTATTTCAACTCTCCGGGGGGCATTATCACGTCCAGCCCGGTAGCGGTGTATGGAAAACAAACACTCGCCAACGCTGAAGTGCATGATTTCCAGGTCAGCCTGGGTTGGACTCACGCGTTCTCGTCCAAAGTGCTGAATGAATTTCACGCCGGCGCCTCCGACGATAATCAGATAGCTACGCCGACGGGACTCGCGCCGAACATGCCTACAGTCATACTCGATAGCCCGGCATCATTCACCCTGGGCAACGCTCCCTTTTCCGTCGGAAGAGTGTTCGAGAAGCAGTGGTCCGTAGCAGACCGGGTCGACTATGTAATTGGCAAGCATACTCTTCAATTTGGCTTCGAAACAAACAGGGCCTTCGATGCGGATACCAATTTCGGGGGCGCTGATCCAAATGCCGACGTGCAGTTCGGCTCATTGTTGGGCAGCTACGAATTTTCGAACCTCGAGAGTTTCGCGCTCGGACAATACAACCTTTTCAGCCAGGCTTCCGGGAATCCGGTTTTTTCCTTTCACGTACCTTTTTACGGCTTCTATGCTCAGGATTCATTCCGGCCGGTACCTAACTTAACTCTCGAGATAGGATTACGCGAGGACTTTCAGGTTTACCCGCAGCCTCTGGAAAATCCTGCCTTCCCGCTTACCGGGCAATATCCCAATCAGTTCTTGCGGCTGGCGCCGCGGTTCGGATTTGCCTGGCAGGCGACACCTAAGACGGTTGTGCGGGGCGGTTTCGGGCAATTCTATGACAACATGAACGGGCTGAACTATCGCAACGCGGTTGTCTCAAACGGTCTGCCAACTCAACAATCGTCAGTGAGCGCAAGCTATAGCCCGGGCCTGCCGCCCAATCAACAGTCACCCACGTTCCCGACGATCCTCGCGTCTAACTCGCCCCTTTTTCAGGCATCACCCGACATCTCATTCATCTCTCCGCAATTCCACGCACCCTATGTTCTCCAGACCAGCTTACAGGTCGCGCGCGAGCTCTCCGAGAATACGAGCGTGAGCGCCGGCTTTTTGGGGAGTCACGCAGTCCATCTGATTTCAGGAAGTGCTTATGATTTGAACCTGAACCCGTTGCAGGGCACAACGACTTATATCGTTTGCCCGCCCGCAACCATATCGGCCCCGTGCAATGGAAATACCATCGTATTGCCGAACATGGACAGCGGGTTGCTAACCGAGGGCTATCGTAATGCCAACCTGGGCCAGATCAACATGCTTATCAGTCCCGGGCGAAGTTACTACCGGTCGTTTTTCGCGCAGCTCGAACATCGTATGTCGGATGGCCTGTTTTTCCAACTCTCGTATACTTTGGCCAAGAGCACCATGACGAATGGGGTGGACTTCAACAACCAGTTTGATTTCAGCAATACCGCCGGTCCTTCGCTGCTTGACCAGCGCAATCGAATCAGTTTCGCTGCCGTCTATCTTCCACATCTCGAGAGATTGACAACTTCTCGCGTTGGGCACGCGTTGTTGTCAGGTTGGAGATTCAGCAGCGTCATGCAGTTTTCTTCCGGCCGCCCTTATGCGGGCCTTCTAAGTCCCGCATGCACGAGTTCCAATCTTTCGTTCAACAATTGCGGTCTTGTTGTTGATGGCAGTCTCACCGGTAATAACAACTTGAATGATAGTGCCTTCAACCAGGACACGTCGAACACGGCTTCGGGGATCAATGGCGCCGGCCCTACGCCGGGAATCGGTCTCAATTCCTTCTATGGACCATGGTTAGAGAGAATCGACGTAGCGCTTGCCCGGAGTTTCTCGCTTGGTGAAGGTAAGCAGTTGCAACTCCAATTGCAAGTGTTCAATCTGTTTAACCACGCCAATTTCTATGTGCAGAATGGCAATGGAGTTAATCAACTGCAATACAATCCGATCGGCACTAACTGCGGCGATGGTATCAGCTTAAACCAGACGTGCTATCTTGTACCAAACTCCGGGTTGGGCAACTTCGGAACTCTGCAAGAGATCAGTCCGAACGGCCTGCCTCGTGCCTTTCAGTTTTCAGCACGATTTACTTTCTAAATTGGTACGGTTATCCGGTTACGCGGAGCACCACCAGCGTCATATCATCGTGCTGCGGCGCGCCCGCCGCGAACGCCTCCGCTCCGGCGAGAATTTGCCTCACCGAATCTAAAGCAGGCAGGCCATGAGATGCTTTAGCGAACTCGATTAATCTGTCTTCCCCCCACTCTTCGAGACGGGCGTTCATCGATTCCGAAACCCCATCTGTAAACAGTACGACCAAGTCCCCCAGCTCATGAGAAAAGAGTCCTTGCTCGTAACGATGCGGCCACAACCCGATCACCGGCCCTCCCGCTTCCAACCTCAAGACCTGGTACGAGCCGCCGGAGTTCCGCAGCACCACGGGTGGGTTATGACCTGCGTTGACATACGATAAGCGACGGCTCACGGGATCATATTGAGCGTAGAAAAGCGTCGCGTACCGGTTTGCTGCAGATGCCTGAAGCACCTGGCGATTGACTCGGTCCATCAACTCCGCAGGATGGTCGATAACCGAAGCGAGCGCGCGCAACGAAGCTTCGAGGCTTGCCATCATCAGCGCAGCGCCCACGCCCTTTCCAGATACGTCTCCGATGGCGAATCCGAGTCTGCCATCGGGCAGCTCAAGAAAATCGTAGTAGTCTCCACCAACCTCCCGAGCGGGCCGGCATAGACCGCAGTAGTCAATGCCCGCCACAGATGGAAGCCGCTGAGGGAAAAGGTGCTCCTGAACCTCCCGGGCAATTTCCAACTCCCGATTCAAGCGTTCTCGTTGCGCCGTCTCGCGCCCGATCGCCGCGGTCAAACGAGCGACTTCCTGAGCGAGCGCTGTCTCGGCGGCTGACTCTGTCTCCACGCCATCCAGAGCGGCTGAGATCGCGCGTCTTGCGAACTCGTCCGTTTCAATTTCGTGCCACACGATGAGATGCGGGGCTAAACGCTCCTTGTCTCGACTGTTTCGTAACGCGCTAGCGACCACGTGCCGCAGGCGCCCATCGGCTGGAGAAGAGATCTGCGCCAGAAACTCATCGAGGATGGGGCCGCCGGAATCGAGAACACGGAGAAATAACTTCCGGGCCTCACGCGGATCTTCTATCGCGACACGCCGGAGCTTCTCATGCAGAGACTCAGCCGGCGGAAGTAGATCTGCCTGCATAGCGCTTCGACCGTAGTTCGAATGCCTCTCTTCCCCCTTCGAGCAGGTCAATGATCTGTTCGCGGCATTCATCGACGCTTCCGCACTTCTCAATGGTTCCAACGCGGCCGTCCGAATTCAACACCAGCACAAGCTCCGCCTCAGCCAGCACCGGGATATTCGCATTATGGGTAATAAAGATCATTTGCCGGCTTTTCTTCAATCGCTGCACCGCATTCACCACGGTTTCAAAAATAAAATGATTGTCGAGATTGTCCTCGGGCTGATCGATGATCAGCGGGTTGTCTCTTCGTGCCAGAAGTATGGGCAACAGTGCCGTGCATTTCTGACCTCGAGAAAGATCGGACGCATCCTTGAAATGCGGCCGCCCCGAAGTTGCGACGTTTAACTCAATACCGATTCTGTCCTCGATCGCGATTACCTCCATGGCGAGCGGATCGATGGTCTCGCGAAACGAATCCAATATCTTCCGTGACCGTTCTGATCCGAAATGGGTTAGTTCGTCAAAAGAAGCGAGATCGTTGGACTGGATGAGCTGCGCAAGCTGCTCCGGTCTCAGTTGCATGAGCGTGGCGATGATTTCGTTCTGGTTCCGGACCCTCGCGCCTTTGAGGCCATCCACAAGCATCTGCTGGTACTCGAGATGATCGGCGTTTCGCATCACCCGGATGCGCACCCGCTCGCCGGCTTCATGCTGCAGCGAGGAGGCGATTTCGTCCCGAATCGTCGAGATCTGATCCCGCTTCAGAATGTGATCACTTTTGAGCGACTTCCGCTTTTCGAGCAGAGCCTGCATTTCATTATTCAATTCCGCCCGCTGCCGCTCCAGGCTCTCCAGTTTGGCTACCTGCTGCTCGAGTGATGCGCGCATGCGGGCTTGCTCGCTCGCTGCCTGGTTCCGGGCTGTTAACTTCGCTAACTCGGCGGTATGACTCGTGTGGATCTCTGTGATGCCTTGACGGGCCTGAGCCAGTGTGCCCTGGGCTTCACGGATCTTGGTTTGAATCGCAGCAATATGCTTCTCAATGGGCGTCAGTAGTGCCGCCAGCAGCTCATCATATTTGCGCAGTTTGTCCACGTTCGCAGACTGCTCTTCGAGCAAGCGCGCAGTGAAGACATTCTGTGCCTCCCTTTTTAGTTGCTCGAGAGTTTGCGCGAGTGTTCTCAGATCCCGTTCCGCCGAATCGAGCTTCGCGATCTCGCGCTGATTGAATTGCTGCTGCCGTGAAAGGTTGACGAAATCCCCTGCAGATTCATCCTCCGATGGCGCAAGAGCGCTCAGGCGGGCACGAACATCACCCATCTCTTCCATTTGCTCCGTGAGGTCATCGATTGTTCGTTGCGCGTTCCGGATCCGATCCGCATTCGTCTCCAGCTCGCGGGTGGTTTCACCGAGCGACATGTGGATGGTCCGCATCTGATCGCTACGAAGTTCGTCAAGCAGCGTCCGGCGCTTGTGACCGAGCACTTCATCGGCTATTTCCTCGATCTCGGAACTGCTGTAGGCATCCAGAGGCAAAAACGTGCCTCGATCGACGTCCACGGTGTTGATCGCTCGTCCATCCGCTGTGACGAGAACCGGGGTTTGTTTCAGGCCCCTCTTGATCGTGTAACGGTTTGAGCCTTCCGCGAGAGCCGTAACTGTGACAAGAGCCCCGCCTGCGAGGTTTGCCTGAACAAGGTCAACACAGTGCTTTGGCACAGCCGAAATCCCGCAGAGAGCAAATCTGACGGCTTCAGCAAGCGTCGATTTCCCGCTACCTCGCGCCCCGATGATACAAATCAAGCCCCGCGGAACATTGATCGTAAGACCGGGTAAGAACCCGCCGCTGATTTCAATCTTCTCAATGACCCACATATTTGAGCCGCTGCCGGTCTGCGGTACAGCCGGTGGAAGCCAAGCCAGCTCTCTAGCCGGGAACAGGAATCGGCAGCTTACGCCACTTTACATCAAGCGCTGGTGTTTATGCTCGTACAGAAAGGGAACACACCCTGCCCGGATCACCTTCAGAATTAGTTGGCATAGAATCGTCAACAACATTTGGCATACAGATTGGTGCGATGGCAGGAGAAGTTTGGCAGAAGCGCTGGCCGAAGAGAATCTTCCTGGTTTTCTGTCATGCGCTTTTCGTTTCCGCTGGTTTCTGCCAAACGGCTTCAGACGCCCGGTGGCAAGTACCGTATGCGGCGCGCCAATGGTTTGCGCTACGGGACGCCATGGAACAGGCCGGGGCTCCACTCTTTTATCGCGGCGCGACGGAGGCGGCCTTCAATCAGATAGGGCCGGCGCGGAAATATTTAGAGGCGGTGATTCGAACCGCACCCCATTCTGAGGACGCTTACGCCGCACACGAGCTGCTGGCAAGTCTTTACTTTCGCAACGGTCTCTATCACAAAGCATTTCTCCAGATCGAAGCCATGTTGAGGGAAAAGCCAACGGCAGAAGACGCAAAAAACATGCACCCGCTGTTCAAAGCTTTGAGCCAATCTGACCAAGCCGTGTCTAGAAGAAAGCCTTCAACACTTCCGCTGCGGCTGGAACAGGGCAACTTATACTTGCCGGTTACCATTGGCGGGAAGCAGGCCACCTATATCCTTGACACGGGCGCCAACTTCTCCCTCCTGAGCGAATCCGAAGCTAAACGGCTGGGTCTTCTTGTTCGGGATGTCAACACGCAAATCGGCGACAGCAGCGGTGCGCATGTAGGTATGCGCGTCGCCGTCGCGAAAGATCTCTTCTTGGGTAATCTTCATCTGAAAAACGTCGCCTTTGGGGTCTTGCCCGACACGCAGCCGCCCTTCGCCGGTTTACCTGTGGGCCTGCGTGGCCTGCTCGGCATCCCTGTTCTGCTGGCAATGCAAACCTTGCGTTGGGAGCCAAAGGGCACGTTCGCTTTCGGCTTTCGCCCGCAGCCAAAACGTCTTTCCCGGGCGAATCTATGCTTCGAGCAGTCTTTTCCCGTCACGCAAGTTGTTGTTCAGCACACGATGTTAGATTTCACTCTCGATACGGGAGCCGTCCACACGGTCTTGAGTCTTCCCTTTGCGCAGAAATTTCCTGATCTCCTAAAGGCTTCCGGGCAAAAAGAATCCCATCTGCTCACCGGGGTCGGCGGGAGTTCCAGCTATGATTCCGTCCTCCTGCCGATTGTGATCCTGCAGGTCGGCGGCCAGGCCGTAAGCCTCAAGCCAGCGCATGTGCTGGTTAAGCAGAGCAGCGACACAAGCACTTGGGCAGCGGGAAACCTCGGCATGGATTTGTTGAACCAAGCACGCATGATCACAATCGACTTCCATGCCATGACCCTCAGCTTGCAATCAGAACCTTAGCGCACGACAATTTCCTTTTCTTTCGGTCCTCTGAGCGATTGGACTAGAGCCTCCAACGTGCGCTAGCTGAAAAGCGCTGAATTACGTTACGGGATGCTGGCACCCTTGCGGGTACCTGTCCACAAACCCGAAACCGCGACTCTCTTCCAATACTCTTCGACTTCTTCCAACGGTTTGTTCTTAGTCTCCGGCACGAACATCCAAGCGAATATAGCTTGCGCGAGCGCCATCATCGCGAGAAAGCCAAAGGTGATCGCTTTGCCCAGCTGATTAAACGCGAGCGGAAAAAATAGAACCACGGCGGCGTTCGCGACCCACTGGGTCAGCACCGGGACGGTCATGGCAGTCCCGCGCAAGTCGTTTGGAAATATCTCCGGCACAAGGGTCCAGAAAACGGGCCCGATACAGGCCGCAAAAAACGCCAGATACGCGAGAATGCAGACCAGGACAGTTGCGCCCTGGAAGCGCGACATCAAAACGGCGGACATGAGAACAAAGAGGGCCGCCGTCATGCCCAACGATCCGACGATATAAAGCGGCTTGCGCCCATAGCGATCAATGGCCCAGAACGAGACGAGTGTGAAGGCGAAATTCGTAAACCCAATGATTAATGTCGAGAATAGAGCAGCATCAATCTTCCAACCCGCAGACTTGAGAACGGCGGGAGCGTAATCAATGATGGTGTTAATTCCAGACACATGGACGAGGATCGCAAGACCAAAACCTACCCACACCGCCTGGCGAATACCTGGCCGCAGCAGGTCGCGCCAGGCTCGCCGTTTCGTCGACAGGCTAGCCCGAATTTCCGATGCTTCGAATTCGGCGCTCTCACGGCCGGCGATGCGTTCCAGTATTGCGCGCGCCTGCTGCTCTTGGCCGGCCATAAACAAATACCGTGGAGTCTCAGGGACTGAAAGGAGCATGGCGAAGAAAAAGACAGCAGGTATGACGCCAGTGATAAACATCCAGCGCCAGTTCGCCGGTCCGGCGGCACGCAAGGAGTAGTTAATCGCGTAAGAAACAAGAATGCCGGTGACGATCGACATCTGGTAGAGAGCCCCCAAACGTCCTCGCAGAGATGGTGGAGACACTTCGGCGACGTACATCGGTGAAACGATGGATACGCCGCCAACCGCCAAACCACCAATAAATCGCGCTGCGACGAAGGCTGCGAAAGTCGGTGCAGCACCGGTTCCAAGCGAGGTAACGGCAAACAAGGCTGCCACGGTCAGAAGCAATTTTTTGCGACCGTAGAAGTCAGTTAACCGCCCTGCAGCCATCGACCCGAGAACACAGCCGAACAGTAGCGAACTGAACGCCCATCCCAGGCTCAGATCGTTCAGTTTGAAATGCTCCAGCAGAAACGGGCCCGCGCCCGTGATGATGGCAACATCAAAGCCAAAAAGGAGACCGCCCAGGGCGGCGGTCACGGCCAAAACAATGACGTATCGAAGATTTATGTTGGTCTTCATGCGCGTAATTAGATATCGGATACTCTGGTGAAGGGACGGGGGTCATGGGCAATGGCAAAGCACTTGATCGAGACCAGTTAGGAGCGTATCACCAGCAAGGCTTTCTTTTCCCGTTGCCGGCTTTCTCAGAGTCAGAAGCAGCCGCGTTTCGCGCCAGCCTGGAACAATTGGAGCAGGAGCACAGCGGCCGGTTACCCGCCCGCGTAAATCGAAAGCCGCACCTCCTGTTAACGTGGCTGAATGAACTAATCCGCGACCCTCGTATTCTCGATCCGGTCGAGGATATCATCGGCCCCAACATTCTATGCTGGGGCTCCGGATTTTTCATAAAAAACCCGCATGAGCCGGCGCGGGTTACCTGGCATCAGGATTCAACGTATTGGGGACTCTCGAAGCCGGACGTTGTGACGGCCTGGATTGCTTTCTCGCCCAGCACAACCGAGAACGGATGTATGCGCGTGATTCCCGGAACACATACGCTTGCGCAGCTCCCGCACTGCGACACCTTTTCGCCGGAAAACCTGTTGAGCCGTGGCCAGGAAATCGCGGTCGAAGTCGATGAGTCTAAGGCGCTGGATGTAGTGTTAAGGCCTGGGCAGATGTCGCTGCATCATGTGATGCTTGTTCATGGTTCGGAACCGAACCACAGTAATGTGAGGCGGGTCGGGTTTGCGATCCGCTATTTGCCGACTTACATTAAGCAGGTCGCCGACGTTCGCGATAGCGCCACTCTGGTGCGCGGCACGGACGGGTATCGTCATTTCGTACTCGAGCCTGCACCACGTTCGGATTTTCACCCCGATGCTGTTGCGTTTCATTCCGAGATGCTGGCCAGCAACGACCAGATCCTATATGGCAAGAACACGAACTCGCAGGACAGCCTATAAACCCGCTGCGATCGCGCATACCGCATTCGGAGTAATTACCCAGAGCGTGCCGGGAGCCGTGCGCGTTGAGTGATCGCATTCCGTTTCGCGTGCATCCTATGCTCGCGACTCTGGTTCAAGAACCCTTTGATCGCCGGGGTTGGGTATTCGAAGAAAAGTACGACGGCTACCGCATTCTGGCGTATAAGGAGGGAACTCAGGTCACTCTGCTCTCACGGAACTCGAAGATTCGCACGCACTCATTTGCCGCCATCGCTCAAGCGGTTGCAATGCTTGCATCGGCGACGCTGCTGCTCGACGGCGAAGTTGTGTCGCTTGATCCAACCGGCGTTTCACGGTTCCAGCGTCTGCAGAATCTTCAAGCCCCGCCCGGCTACGCAGTTTTCGATTGCCTTTACAAAGACGGCCGCGACCTGCGCGATCAGCCACTCTCGAATCGCCGCGCAGCCTTGGAAGATGTGGTGGCAAGTACCGATAAGCACGCGGAGATCTTTCTCTCGGCCCGTCTGTCTGACAACGGGCTGAAAGCTTATCAAATAGCCAAACAAAATGGATACGAGGGCGTGCTGGCCAAAGATGCATCCTCCCCATACATTGAAGGACGGTCCGGCTACTGGCTCAAGTTCAAGGTTCACCAGGAGGACGAGTTCGTTGTGGTTGGCTATACTGCGCCTGCGGGCTCGCGCAAATATTTCGGCGCGCTGCTCCTCGCCGCGTACGACAACGGCAAGCTGGTCTACGTTGGCAAAGTAGGCACCGGATTCAGCAACGAAACGCTTGCGCAGCTCCATAAGAAATTCCAGTCCGTGGTGCGCGGTCAACCTCCCTTGCCCAACCCTCCGCGAGAACGCAACGTGACTTACCTCGCGCCTAAGTTTGTCGCGCAGATCGCATATGGGGAGTTGACTGCAGACCGAAAACTACGCCAGCCGGTTTTTCTGGGCTTGCGTGATGACAAGCGGGCGCAAGACGTCTTGCTGCCGGAGGGCAAATGACCTTTCGCATCGGCGTTATCGCGCAGCAAGGAAACTTGTGAACGGCCGGCGCGAGCAGCCGCTCCTGATAAGCTCATTTTTCATGCCATCTCGTTCGCCGGCGCCTGTTGCGAGCGCAAAGGGCGCTCGTGCGCGCCACCAGGCAATAAAGGAACTACCCCGCTCTTCGGCTCGCGCGGCGATTGAAGCGCCGGTTTGCGGCACTATGCGAGATTACACGCAGGCCGCGATCGTGTTGCGCCACTTCCTCAAAACAGCGGCCGTGATGCTTGCGCTGCTCACGGCGTACGCGACTCTTGCCGAGTCAGCAGTCGACGTGCGCTCGCTGCCCAAACCTACCGGCTATGTGAGCGACCTCGCAGGTGTGGTCGGCGCTCAGGACAAACAACAGCTGGAGCAGTTCTGCACGGCCGTAGAGCAGCAACTGGGCGTTCAATTCGCTCTGGTCACGATCGACTCAATCGGCGATCAGCCGATCCGTGATTTCGCGCTTGATATGGCCCGTGAGTGGGGCGTCGGCATCAAAAAAGACAACCAAGGCGTTCTGCTTCTGCTCGCCATCAAAGATCGGAAAAGCGACATTGAGACGGGCCGCGGTATTGAGCCCTACATCACAGACGGCTTCGCCGGCAGCACGCTTCGCGCGATGCGCCCTGACCTGCAGCAAGGAGAGTATGGGCCGGCTTTGCTGACGGCCGCACAATCCATGGCGGCACAGATTGCACAAGGGAAAGGCATCGCATTCACAGGCGCTGTCCCGCAGCGCCGCGCCCGGCCGCCCGATCGCCACCCCGGCATTGGAATCCCCGGACCACTCATCTTGATGGGGATTTTTCTATTATTCTGGCTCTTGGGCCGAGGCGGCCGGCGCGGCGGCGGGTATCGCGGCGGTGGAGGTGGAGGCTTTATTCCGGGACTGATACTCGGCAGCATGCTTGGCGGACGGCGTGGGGATGACGGGTGGCGTGGAGGCGGTGGTGGCGGGTTCGGTGGCGATTCGGGCGGTGGCGGAGGGTTCGGCGGATTTGGTGGTGGTGATTTCGGCGGCGGCGGAGCAAGTAGCGACTGGTAAGCACAACAGGAGGACGCTTGGAGCAAGTTCTGTCCCAGTTGGTCGAACGTCTGAAGGCGGCCTTTTCAGACAGGTTGGTGGCAGCAGTGCTATACGGTTCAGCCGTAATCGGCGACTGGAATGAAACGAGCTCGGACCTGAACGTTCTTTGCGTTCTCGATCGCCTGACGCCCGAGGAAATTGCTCAATCGGAACCCGTATTCCGCTGGTGGCGTGAGCGGGGTTACGCGCCGCCCCTGCTTCTTACCGCCGAGGAGGTCAGCACTTCCACCGACTGCTTCCCGATGGAGTTTCACGATATGAAGGAACACCGGCGAGTGCTGTATGGAACGGATGTGATCGCCGGAATCACCGTGGACAATTCTTTCTACCGTGCCCAGGTAGAGCATGAGTTGCGCGCTAAACAGATCCGCTTGCGGCAGAAAGCAGCCGAATTACTTCGCAATCACGACCGTTTGATGAAGCTGCTGACAGATTCCATCTCCACCTTCTGCGTGCTCGGGCGGCACGCGCTGATCTTGAGCGGGTATCCGCCACAGTGGAAGAAGAAAGATATTGTAGCCGCGCTCGAGAACGCCGTCGGCAACTCATTCCCGGCCGTAAATGAGATACTGTCGATTCGAGCATCCGGGAAAAAAGATTCGACTACGGCTGCGCTGGCATTATTTGGCGGCTATCTCTCGGAGACGGAAGCACTGGTCCGTTTTGTAGACGGTTTGCAACGTTGATGTCACCGAAGCCAGCACTCAAGCTAGAAAGGGAGCGTGTAAGAACGTGAAGGGCGTACTTCTCATCCTCGGCATCATTGTATTGGCGGTCCTCATCTTTGGCGGGCAGTTGATGGGTCAGCGCAATCAGCTGGTAACCGAGAAGAACGAGATCGAGTCGCGATGGGCCCAGGTCGATAACGACATGAAGCGCCGCGCCGATCTGATCCCCAATCTGGTCGAAACCGTCAAGGGCTATGCCAAGCAAGAGCAGACGGTAATCGGCGAGGTTGCGAACGCTCGCGCCGCGCTGCTCGGTGCTCGCTCCAAGGACGAAGAGATCACTGCGAATAATCAGCTCAGCGGCGCTCTGGGGCGTCTTTTGGTGCTGACCGAAAATTATCCCCAACTCAAGTCAAACGAGAACTTCCTTCGCTTGCAGGACGAACTCGCCGGCACTGAGAACCGCATCGCAGTGAGCCGCCGGGATTATAACCTGGCTGTGCAGCGATATAACACCGACGTCGAGCTCTTTCCGAAGAATATAGCTGCATCTATCTTTGGCTTCCACAAAGAAGATGCCTACTTTAAGACAACGGAAGAAGAGAAGAAAGTCCCACAAGTCAAGTTTTAGCTAAAGTGCAACATACCCTGAGTCGTGCTCGCGCGACTGCTGGTAGGCGAATTCCGCCAGATTCCGTCAATTGGCTTCCGGTCGTGTGTCTGTTTCTCTGGGCGGGCGTGAATTGGCATCGCTCGCTGCAAGGCATTGTTCGCGATTTCAATCCGTTTCCTTTTGGCGATTACTGTCGAGCTCCGCTATTCCTCGATTCCTACAGGAAGCTGGATTTCCGGGTCCTTTGGATACCGCACAATGAGCACCGTATCGTGTTTCCCGAGATCGTTTTTGCCACCGATATGCTGTTTGCCGGTGGACGGCGGCTGCTACCTCTTGCATGCAGCCTTCTGTGCTATATCGGAATACTCGTAGCACTCGGCCGCCGGACGCTGAGCGACAAAGAAATCTCCGTTTTCGTTCGCCTGGCAGCTGTTGCACTAGCCGCCACCATTATGGGTTGGAAAGGGAATATGTTCGTCTTGAGCGACCCGTTCCTTTTGCAATGGACGCTGACTCAGGTCAGCGCAATCCTTGCGCTGACCCTTTTAGCTGGTGTCCCCGCAGGCGGAAATCGCTTTCTCGCCGGTTCAGCAGCAGCCGCCGTGATAGCTACGTATAGTTCGGGAAACGGGATGCTGCTATGGCCCGTTCTTATTGGGACCGGATATCTGCTTGGACTGCGACACAAGCAAATCGCAGCCCTCGGCGTGACCGGATTATTCGCGATCGGGCTGTATTTCATTGGCTACAACTCACCGGGCCACTTAAATCTGCGTAACTTCGCCGTACACCCTCTGTATTCGATTGAGTTTGCCGGCGCGTACATGAGCATGCCCTTTGGCGGGATGAAAGCACCGCGGTTCGGTGCTTACCTGGGTCTTGCCGCGATCGCGGTGATGATCTTTTTCTTCGTCGTCGTTCTGCGCCGAAAACTAATGCGATCGTCGCTGGCGGTGTTGCTATTTGGAGGTTATGCGTTTGCCGTGTTGACAGCTGTTCTTACGGCGGCAGGCCGAATGGATCCGGCTGATGCTCATTACGGAGGCGCGGAGGCTCCACGGTACATTACGTTACCCCTTGTTAGCTGGGCGCTGTTTGTTTCTGCGGCGATCTGGGTTTCGGGAAAGAGCGGCTGGAGGATGTGCCGCCCCTGGGCAATTATTGCGGTTATTTCTATGTTGTTGCTGCTTGGCTTCGCCAAACTGCGCTGGTGGTTTCAGAATTCCTACACCTTTTTCGGGGAAGCACAGGTCGCAACAATGGCGGTGGAAAGCGGCGTTATGGATAATAACCTGCTCGTTGTCCTCTTTCCCGCCCCTCAGGTAGTTAGAGACGTGGCGCGCAGACTTCAGGCAGATCGGCTCTCGGTTTACCACGATGGCACGGCGGACTTGCTTGGCAAGCCGCTAGACAAGATTGGCAGGATTACGGGATCCACGGCACCCGGGCGCTTAACCTATTCGTTTCCAGTTGAACACGGGCTGGAGGTCGCGGGCTTTTTGGATCGAAAGAGCAGTGGCCGAATAGTCATGGCGAATGAGAGCCGGCAGGTTGTCGGGTTCGGCAGGTCTTTTCCCGAAGGCTTTCCTGGCTGGATTCCGATCGCGAACCCACGCGGCTCGCGAAAGTGGATCGGATTCGCAAACCTGACATATACCTCGAGATCAATCTCGGCATTCGTCATAACATCGGCCGGCTTGCTTCGCCTCGGCGCCTCGGTTCCGGTGCCATCCATTTCGGCGGTGAACGCGAAAGACATCGGGAACCTGATTGCCGGAGTGACGTTCTGCGCCGAACCGCCCGGTTTGACCGATCGAGTTCCGCTACTAAACTTGAGCAACGTAGGGAATGCGCCGCCTCCGATCTTCTCAACCTGGCAAGGTTCCGACGCGCTGACCGCGACAGTAGAATCCTCAGCTTTCACCGTCCCGGCGAACCGCTGTCTGGTTCTTCCGGTGTTGACTGGTCCATCAACTGAGCATGAATCAGTGAAGCTGGTCGATGCCGATACGGGCCAACGTGTCGCATCGGCGCCTATGCAGGACCAATCAAGAGCATGGGCATACTGGAGGATGCCGATCGAGCCGGGCATGAAGCGGCTGCGGCTGCTGGTACGTGATGACGGTGCGGGCTGGGGGCAATGGATTGCGGTGAGCGCTCCGAGGCAATGCCGGTGAGCCGCTCATTCCTCTTCCGGTATCTCGTCGATTTCAATCTCGACCGCGTGCTGTTTCAAAACAAAAAGCGCTGTACTCGAACTAAAGCCGGCAGTTCGCAGACGGCGGTAAGCAGAAGCAAGGTTCTTCTGTTCTCTTAGGAACTCCCGCAGGTTTTTGCCGCGGTACTTGCGCTCGAGGAACGCGTTGGCCAGTTCTCGTTCATCGGTGCCCGCGAACGCATTTGAAACCGCCTGTTCGGCTACAGCAGCGGAGACGCGCTTTCCGCGGAGGTCCCGCAGCACCCGGGACGCGCCGAAGCCTTTGTTCTGCAAGCGGGAGGCCGCGAACACTTCCGAAAACTTGCGGTCATCGGCGAAGCCATACTCGCGAAGCCTGGCGATCGTTTCTGTGAGGGCGGCTGGGGTCTCGGAGCGGCGAGCCAGTTTCTGCCTCAATTCCGCCTCCGAGTAGGGCCGCGCGGCGAGAATGCGCAGGGCGTACTCCCAAAGGGCTTCGGCGTTCAATGTCTTAGACTTGCGCGTTGCCATCCTGCTGAAACTTTTAGCGGACCAGCATGCTCTACAAGGATGTAAACTTCAAATGGAAGACCCGCGCAGGGTCTTATAAGGAGAAATAGCATGGAGGAAAGAAGCGGCTTCGGGTACTTTTTACTCGGGCTCGGCATTGGTGTAGCGGCCGGTATTCTGTGGGCGCCGAAAGCAGGTGAAGAGACCCGTCAGCTTTTGGCCGACAAGGCGGGAGAAGGCGCCGACTACCTGAGGAGCCGCGCGCAGGAGGGTTCGGAATACGTGCGCAATCGTGCCGACGACCTCCGCCAATCGGCAGCAGATCTTTATGAAAAAGGACGCACGACCGTCCAACGCCAGAAAGACACTCTCAGTAGTGCAGTCGAAGCGGGCAAACAGGCCTATCGCGACGCGGTGGGCGAAGTAAAATCCGCCGCGGCTGGATCCGGTCTGGGGTCGACGACGCCGGGCGCCGGCACGACGGCAGACAACATTTAGCCGCCCGGATTTGAAACGTCCCACTACTCGCAATGGACCAAAACACTCTCCTGATCCTTCTCATCATTTTCGTAGCGGTCTCGGCCGTAGCGCTGCTGATTCAGGGCATCTCCTTGCTCGGAATGTTTATCGTGGCGCGCGACCTGCGGAATAAAATCATGCCGCTTTGGCCCGAGATACAACATATTGTCGGGACGACTCGCCGGACAGTAGAACGAACAGCAAGCCAGGTGGAGAAGATTGGCGCCAGCAGCGTTGAAATTATGAATGTCAGCAAACAGCAGCTCGCCAAAGTGGACGAGCTGCTGACTGACACCACGACACGCGCGAAGGTCCAGCTGGAACGGGCGGAAATGGTGATGGACGACACCATGACCCGGGTGCAGGACACAGTGGTCGTCGTGCAACGGGGAGTTCTCCGGCCGATTCGCGAAGTGCAGGGCGTTCTGGCCGGGTTCAGAACTGCGATCCATCACCTCGGACGAGGGGGACGGCCAACCGTTGACCACGCCACCTCAGACGAGGAAATGTTTATCTGAGCGAAAGCTCCGGTCAGCCCGGAGTCGTCATCTCTTCCGCCTTGACAAGCTCGTCAAACTGTTCTCCGCTCAAAAACCCTAGTTTGATCGCCGCCTCGCGCAGGTTTGAGCCATCAACGTGCGCGGTGTGAGCAATTTCCGCCGCTTTATCGTATCCCACCACCGGGCTCACGGCCGTGACCAGCATCAACGAGTTGTTGACGTATTCCGCAACCCGATCCCGCCGCACGTCGATGCCCGCTGCACAATGCTCATTGAAGCTATGGCAGACGTCGGCAAGGAGGCGCGTCGAATGGAGGAAGTTGTAAATGACAACAGGTTTGAAGACGTTCAGTTCAAAATTTCCCTGAGACCCGGCAAAGCCGATCGCGGCGTCATTGCCCATCACCTGCACCGTCACCATCGTCATGGCCTCGCACTGGGTAGGATTCACCTTTCCGGGCATGATGGAGGAACCGGGCTCATTCTCCGGGATGGTCAGCTCGCCAAGTCCGCAGCGCGGACCTGATGCAAGCCAGCGAATGTCGTTGGCAATCTTCATCAGAGAGGCTGCGAGCGTCTTGAGCGCACCGCTCGCGAAGACCATCTCATCGTGAGCCGACAGCGCTGCAAACTTGTTCGGATGAGAGCGGAACGGCAAACCCGTCAGCTCCGCGATTTTCTCGGCCACCATGACCGAGAACGCTGGAGGCGCATTCAGACCGGTGCCTACAGCGGTGCCGCCAATGGCCAGGTCATACAAACCGTCGAGCGTGACGCGGAGACGCTGCAAGTCGCGATCGAGCAGAGACACCCAGCCTGACATCTCCTGTCCCACAGTCAGCGGTGTCGCGTCTTGCAAGTGAGTGCGGCCAATCTTGACGATGTCCTTAAACTGTTCAGCTTTGCGCGCCAGGGTATCGCACAACTCCTGAACGGCCGGTATAAGCTTGCGCTGCAACTGATCTGCGGCGGCAATGTTCATCGCGGTGGGAAACGTGTCATTCGAAGATTGCGACATGTTCACCTGATCATTCGGGTGAATGGGTTTCTTGCTGCCCATGACACCGCCCGCGAGTTCGATAGCGCGGTTTGAGATGACCTCATTCGCGTTCATGTTAGTTTGCGTGCCACTGCCGGTTTGCCAGACACTCAGAGGAAAATGCGCATTGAGCTTCCCGGAGAT
>JAFAMM010000168.1 GCA_019233375.1 Acidobacteriaceae bacterium | reverse complement strand
CGACCAGGCGTACAGCGCGATGACGGATGCCCAAGCACCGCAAATGGTCAAGTTTTTTGGCCATGACGCGCCGAAGTTGAGCATTCTGTCTTTTAACGTGGCTCATAACATGGAGCACTACGGCAATATGATCACCTATCTGCGGATCAAAGGGCTGGTGCCGCCCTCGAGCCAACAGCAATCGAGTCAATAACAGACCGGGGCCGAAGCTCTCTCGCGGGCTAAGGCCCCGTCTCCGAATCTCGCAGATCCGCTGAACATAGTGCTCCATCAAGGTCACTTCGCCGGGAAGCCGCATGACCTTGTGGTCTAGAGGCGGGAGTCTGGCCGCGTGGTGTCGCGGAGTTCGCGAACCCTCTAGCTAGATGCCTTGAACTTGCGGTAACGCCGAATCAGCGTGTTCGTGGAACTGTCGTGCTCCAGTTTTGGTTCTTGCGCGCTCTGAAGCTCCGGCACAATCTTCTTTGCGAGAACCTTCCCGAGTTCGACACCCCACTGATCAAACGAATCGATGGACCAGATCGCGCCTTGAGTGAACACGCTGTGTTCGTAGAGGGCGACCAGCTTACCTAGGATGTCCGGTGTTAATCGTTCGGCCAGGATCGTGTTCGTAGGACGGTTACCTTCAAACGTGCGGTGCGGGACGAGCCAGTCCGGCGTTCCTTCGGCCTTCACCTGCTCCGGAGTTTTGCCGAATGCCAGCGCTTCAGCCTGCGCGAAGACATTCGCTATCAGCAGATCCTGGTGTTCTCCGAGCGGGTTCAGCGAACGGCAGAAGCCGATGAGATCGCAGGGTATCAGCTTTGTGCCCTGATGAATCATCTGGTAGAACGAATGCTGCCCGTTGGTGCCAGGCTCGCCCCAGAAGATCGGTCCGGTTTCATACCGTACATGATCTCCCCGCAGCGTCACGTGTTTGCCGTTGCTCTCCATCGTCAACTGCTGCAGGTAGGCGGGAAAGCGCTTCAGATACTGGTCATATGGCAGCACGGCCACCGTTTGCGCGCCGAAGAAATTGTTGTACCAGATAGTTACTAGGCCCATGAGCACGGGCAGATTCTTCTCAAACGGCGCGGTGCGGAAGTGCTCGTCCATGGCATGGAACCCGGCGAGCATCTGATGGAACTGATCGGGACCGATGGCGATCATGGTGGACAGCCCGATGGCTGAATCCATCGAATAACGTCCGCCGACCCAATCCCAGAAGCCGAACATGTTAGCCGTGTCGATCCCGAACTTACTCACTCCTTCGGCATTCGTCGAAACAGCCACGAAATGGCGCGCAATGGCTTTTTCGTCGCGCAGTTTATCGAGGATCCATTTGCGCGCGGTGTGCGCATTCGTCATGGTTTCGAGCGTTGTGAAGGTTTTGGAAGAGATGATAAACAGTGTCTCTTCAGGGTTCAGATCGTGCGTAGACTCGACGAAATCCGTCGCATCGACGTTCGAAACGAAGCGGAACGTCATCTCGCGCTTGCTGTAATGACGCAAAGCTTCATACGCCATCACGGGCCCGAGATCGGAGCCGCCGATACCGATGTTCACAACGTTGCGAATCGGCTTCCCGGTGAAACCGAGCCATTTCGCGTCGCGCAATTGGTTCGCGAAGGCCGCCATGCGGTCTAAGACCTCGTGCACTTCGGGAACGACATTCTTGCCGTCGACGAGAATAGACGCGTTCCGAGGCGCGCGCAAAGCAACGTGCAGTACCGCGCGGTCTTCGGTCACGTTGATCTTTTCACCGCTGAACATCGCTTCCATTCGCTCCCGGACGCCGCTTTCTTCTGCCACGGCGAGGAGCAGGCGAAGCGTTTCGTTCGTGATGCGGTTCTTGGAGTAATCGAAGTACAGCCCGAGCGCCTCCAGCGAGAAACGTTCAGCGCGCCCCGGGTCCTCCGCAAAGAGCGTGCGCAAATGCACGTTGCGAACTGTTTCCATATGCTTCTGGAGCGCCTTCCAGCTTGCGCGATCCACTAAAGGTTGCGTTTCCACCACACTTGCTTTGCTCATGCTTACTCCTGTCCAATCGGATCAAATCAAGGTTAAGACGCCGGCTTCACTTGCAGCGTCTGTTGTGCTTCCACGTGATTAAATTCCATGGGGAAGCTCTTCCCCACGTAATATGCGGGCCACTGATCTTTGTAGTGAGGAGAGGCCACATGCCCGGATTCGCCTTCGGGAAGGTTTTGGACAGATTTGTCGAAATCACCGAAATCAACCACCATTCGCTCGGAGGGTCCAAGAGTTCCCGTAGTCTGTTTCACCGTAGTTCCCGAACCGCTCATGTCGACCGGTCCGATATCAAAAAAGCCGCTAACGAACGGCAATTGCTTGCCGACGGGATGCTCCACTTTCCAGCGGAGCAGACGTCCCCATTTCCAGCGCGAAATTGGGGTTCCCTGCTGCTCGCGGCCGATCTTAACCGCAGCCGCGAGGTGATCTATGATCCACATATCCCAGTTGTTACCGGAGACCCAGCCCGCTGGCCGGTTTTCGAGCAGCGTTTGTATGACCAGCGGACGGGGCCGGATGTCGGGAATACCAGCTAGCGCGCCAACCAATCGATACTGATGATCGCGCCGGTCCGTCCGGGCTGCCGAATTCTGGAGCTGTGGGCCAGTTGACCTCTGGACGGCGTTGTTGATCGCCGGCTGCATCAAAGTGGAAGTGAGCGCTAATGCCAGCTCCTCATGCAGCAGTTCGGTAATCATGGGACCGGCCTCGCCTTTATCCATCTGACCGTTCCAGTGCTCGAGAATGGCGGCCGCCTGTCGGACGAGCGCGTCCTTTGAACCGCATCTTCTAAAAGCCTCAACCACCTGGCGCGCCAAAAAGTGATCGTACGCCGAGTAGACATCTTTCTGGATCGCGAGCATGTCGTCAACGGTTAGCTTTGGCTTGGCGGTAAGGCGTGCTTGAATCTGCCGAATGCGGTACGGATCGGCGAAACTTCCATCCACGGTGTACGGGTAATCAGCAGGAAATGTCTTCTGATTGGCTGTCGCGACAATCCCCGATGCGGGATTGAACACGGAGGGAAGCTGCTCGAAGGGAATGTAGCCGTCCCACTCAAATTTCGGCGAAGTCCCATCGAGCGGAACGTCGCCATGGAAACCATGTCGTATCGGGACAGCGCCTGTTGCCTGATATCCGATATTACCGGCTTTATCGGCGTAGATGAAATTCTGTCCAGGCCCCCAGAAGTGCTTCAGCGCATCGCGGAACTGCTGAAAATTCTGCGCGCGATCGATATCGAAAAATGGATTTCCGAAACCGTCATAGGCGCTCCATCGCAGGCTGTAGCCTCTGCCGTGCACATACTCGACGACCGGGCCGTGCCTTGTGATCCAGATGCCGAGCGGAACCGGCTTCGCCCCCTTCACAGCAATCAGCTCGGTGTCGAGAGTCGCCTGCTGAAGTTGGTTGCCGTATAGATAGCGGCCAGTGCGCGTATCGATCTGCTCAGCGTACATGTCCATCACATCCGCCTGCAGGTTCGTTACGCCCCAGGCGATTTGGGAGTTGTGACCTGAGATGACGCCCGGAACACCGGGTAACGAGGCGCCTGAGACATCGAGCCCTGGCGCCTTCAAGTGCACCAAGTGCCAGGTGCCGGGAATTGCGTAGGCAAGATGCGGATCGTTGGCAGCCATGGGCGCTCCATCGGCCGCATGGGCGCCAGAGACGGCCCACGCGTTTGAGCCGGGATTGACGTACGCGCCCGCGCTCGCGGGGAAAAGAGTATATATCTTAGCGGGGTCAGCGCCTTCGGCGAATAAACTCCCTTTCACCATTTCGTAATGAGAGGAGTCTGTCAGATCGCGAAACATGACGAGGCCGACCAGAATGGAGTCGGAGATCGTCCACGGGCGAGGATCATAAGAATGACCGGGCAGCGAAAACTCAAGTTGATAATCACCGCGATGCGTGTCAATGAAGAAATTCACGCCTTTGGCATACGCGACTAACTGGGCGCGCTCCTCCGGGCGGAGGTGCTGAACATCCGCGTCAGCGGTAGCGCGCATGCGCATGCGGCGGGCCTGCTCATCTGCGCTAAGAGCGTTCGGACCGAATACATCCGCCAGTTCGCCGGCTCCGAACCTGCGCAATCCATCCATCTGCCACAATCGGTCTTGGGCGGCGACAAACCCCTGAAGAAAGAGAGCATCCTGCCAAGAGGATGCGGTGATATGCGGAATGCCTCGGGCATCACGCTGTATAGTGGCAGGACCGCCAATTGGGGCGCTGATTTCGCCAGAGGTCTTAGGCAGCGGCCGAATTGCGTACCAGTAGACAGCCACGCCCAGCAACAATGCGACGGCCGCTATGCTCAGATTGATGGCGCGCAGAAAGCGGGACGTCACCACCCGATTTTACTCTGCGTTCGGTGCCCTTCGGCCGGCATTATTCCGTAGCGCAAGATGACCCTGCGCTTTGTCTTGCTCGTTCTTATTCTTGCGATGAACGGATTCTTCGCGGCGGCGGAGGTTGCGCTCGTTTCCGTGCGGCAATCGCGATTACGGGAGCTTGCCGAACAGGGCCAGGCGGGCGCCCAAAGCGCACTCAGCCTGCTGGCAAATCCGGGACGCCTGCTTTCGGTCACGCAGTTTGGCGTCACGCTGGCAAGCCTGGGTCTGGGCTGGGCCGGCGAAGGCACCATGTACCAACTCCTGCGAAGTATTCTTCAGCCGGTGGAAGTGCGCGTACCGGCGCAGTTAATGCATGGGATCGCATTCACCGCCGCCTTCTTAATCATCAGTTACGCGCATGTAATTATCGGCGAGGTGGTGCCGAAAAACCTGGCCATCGAGAAGGCGGACCGGGTCACGGTAGTCGCAGCGCCTGCCCTGCTTGTTTTTTACCGCGCGTCCCAACCGCTGGTGGTCATCATCGAGCGGACTTCCGCGCTGGTATTGCGGGCGCTTGGACTGACATCCGGCCATGCGCGCGGAGGGCACAGTCCCGAGGAGCTGAAGTACATCATCCAGTCAAGCCGCCACGAGGGACACCTGGAGCAGTTCGAACAAGACGCAATTCAGCGGCTGATTGAACTCTCTGATTACTACGCGCGCGAAATCATGACGCCGCGGCACAGCATCGTGTCGCTGCCCGTCGATGCGGATCTCGATACCGTGCTGAGCGTCATGACGGAGCACAAATTCGCGCGTGTACCGGTTTATGAGGACCGCCCGGAGCAGATCATCGGAATCCTGCATTACAAAGATTTGATGCGGGCCTGGGATGAGCGCCGCTTCGCGCATGACCGCCGGCGAACCGCACGCCCGTTCCGGCTGCGCCGCTTCATCCGCAAGCCGCTGGTAGTGCCGGAAACGAAGCCGCTCAGCCAGCTGATTGACGAATTCCGCCTAAGCCACACACATATGGCGTTGGTGGTGGATGAGTTCGGAACCGTAACGGGGCTGGTAACACTCGAAGATGTGCTCGAGCAGGTCTTTGGAGATATCGGAGACGAGCACGACGTGGTGCGGCCGACCCCGCCTGTTCAGGAGCAGGTATTGCAGCTCGAAGGAAGCACAACAATCCGGGATCTGGAGACTCGTTACAATATCGTCCTCCCGAGCGAAGCGGGGTTTGAGACGCTGGCGGGCTTTCTCCTTTTTCACTTCGGTTACATCCCCAAGGTGAAGGAGTCCATCGAATACGGCGGCCGGCGCTTCACCATCACCTCGGTCGACCGGAACCGCATCGCCACGGTGATGATTGAGAAGCTTGATCCGAAGCAGCAGCCCGACCCCGCGAACGAAGGATAGAGGACGACATTTCACACGGACCACATCGGACCGCTTACCTGGCCCTTGCCGCCGTATGCCTGTTCTGGGGCACGACATACCTGGGGATTCGAATCGCGATTGAATCGATTCCGCCGCTTTACTTAATCGCGATTCGCTACGTTATCTCGGGGGTAATTTTGCTGGCGGTCGCTGGTTTGAGCGGCGCAAGACTGCCGCGCGGCCGCGAACTGATGCACACGGCCGTGTGTGGCATCATCTGCATCGGTATCGGAAACGGGCTGCTGGCGATTGCGGAGGAGTGGATCCCGAGCGGTTTGGCTGCGCTCTTCTATACGACATCGCCATTTTGGATGGTCGGGCTCGACTGGATGCTTCCCGCCGGCAAACGGCCGCTGGCGACGACAGTAGGCGGCCTCATGATCGGTCTTTGCGGCGTTATTTTTCTCGTTCTGCCTGCGGCGATGCGCGAGGGTTTCGGCGGGCAAACGCTGGCGGGCTTTCTCATTCTGCAGTTGAGCGGGATCGGCTGGGTAGCGGGTTCCCTGCTGCAAAGACGAGTGAAGACTCATGTCCAGCCTTTTGTAAGCGGAGCGGTGCAGCAGGCTGCCGCCGGCGCAGCGATGTTTATCCCAGCGGCTATTTTTGAGCATTTCCCACGCGGGGTAACCGCGCGCTCTGAGTTTGCCGTTGCGTATCTTGTGGTGTTCGGTTCTATCGTCGGGTTCAGCGCCTTCATATATTCGATGACGCACCTGCCGGTTGCAATCGTCTCGATCTATACGTTTGTCAATCCGGTGGTCGCTGTCTTTCTCGGGTGGCTATTCTTTCGTGAGCCCTTCGGTTATCGCGAAGCCGTGGCAATGGCTATCATATTCACCGGAATCGCGCTGGTTCGATGGAGCGAAGCAGGCCGGACGGTTGCCGCGTCCGCACCCGCTTCGGATGAGGTTGGGACGATTGAGGATTGGTCGGACACCTGACCTCAAAACTCGTATTCGGGTGGGGTGATTCCCTTGGCGCGAAGATACATCTCAGCGCATGCGCGATGGTGCGTGGTGTGATCCATCACTAACAGCAACAACCCTGTTCCGGTTAGATCACCCTCCTCGGAATGGTAGCTCTTGGCTATCTGTTCGGGAGTTAATTTAGACACCTCGTTCATTAGCTGTTCGTAAGAAGCTTTTATAAAGACGATTACATCCGTCTTGTTCATGGATGCCGGTTTGGGCGGATTTGGCTTGCTGCCGGTAAACGGCGAGGTGATGTAGACGAATCCCTGCGAGAGATGAACCATCTGCTCGGCAAAGCTCATCTGCGGCGGCGTGAGCTTGAATGTATAGCTATCGGCCGGCATTGCCTCCGCCACCTTCAGCGTAAAGTCGCGTGAGGTTCCCAAATGCTTAAGGACGGTCGCTTTGATATCCTCGGCCAGCGAGGGCTGAAAACTGGCCAAGAAGACGGCTGACATACAGAGCAGCTTGCGCATAATCACCTCCCCGGTGCTTCGCACAAGTCTACTCGAAAGCGACTACCGTTTGCCACCTAAGGTGACGGCGACACCTGACGGTTTCTGAAAGATAGTTGGCTTGATCTCTATGTTCTGCAGTACTTTTGACACGCGGATCTCCTGATCTCTGCTTCCGGGCTCGGTCGAGCGATGAACGATCCGAAAAGGAAACTGAATTCCATCCACGTTCTGGTAATCCAGAAAATCAGTCCCGTGTTTGTAGTAGGCCGAGGTTTCCCCGATCTCGTCGATGCGGGCGAGGAGATGAGTGGCCGCATCAAAGTAGAACTTTGTGACGCCTAGCTCGTTGGGCGCAACAAGGACATCCATTTTTCGCGAATCGATTGTCTCGGGCGGAGCGGGGTTGATCTCCGAATACAGAGTTTTCAGGTGAACGTAACGCAACGGGTTTGCATCCTGCTCGAGAGGGCGCTGAGCGCCTTTGGGCAGGCGCATCAGCTTCTTCTTCTTAGTTAAGATCCAGCCGCTCCCACCGTCATAGCCTGTTTTCTGCTTGTCTTGTTCGAGCAGGACCTTGTCCGGCTTCAGCCAGAGATATACCAGCTTGGGCCCTCTGTGCTCGCGCGCCTGCACCTCCCGGGAATGAATCTGGTCGATGGCGACTTTTCCGCCGGCGGCCTTCATGTATTGCTCCAAAACACTGTCCACGCTGGGGGGCGGCGTGTCTGCCAGCATCGCGCTTGCCACGACCTGGAGCGCCAGTGCGCATATCAAAACGAGTCGCCTGTTCATTGAAATAGGAGTTGAAGCTCGAATAGAAGTTGAATCTATCCTTCGGGACGTCGCCCCCGCACCTCCAGTTTCCCGCACGGCGATCCTCTGGCAGTACACTCAATGAAGGAGCCCAAGCCAACATGACAGTGCTCGAATCTCTGAAAAAGTACAGCATCGTGGTCGCGGATACCGGCGACTTCCAGGCGATTGCACGTTTAAAACCCCAGGACGCTACGACGAATCCATCACTGCTCTACAAAGCCTCGCAACGCGCCGAGTATCGTCATCTGGTAGACGAAGCGCTCGAATTTGCGGATAAGCAGGGCGGGAGCCATGACAAGCAGACTGAGGGGTTCATGGACCAGCTGTTTGTCAGCTTTGGCCGCGAAATCCTCAAAGTGATCCCCGGCCGCGTTTCCACTGAGGTGGACGCGCGGTTAAGCTTCGACACGGAAGCGACGATGGCGAAAGCGCGCCACCTGATCGGCCTGTATGAAAAAGGCGGAACAAACCGCGAGCGGATCCTGATCAAAATCGCCAGTACGTGGGAAGGCATCCGCGCGGCGGAGCAGCTCGAGCGGGAGGGTATCCACTGCAACCTGACTCTGCTGTTCAGCTTCGCCCAGGCGGTCGGCTGCTTCGAAGCGGGCGTCACTTTGATCTCCCCCTTCGTAGGCCGCATCTACGATTACTACAAGAAGGAAAACGGCGGGAAGGACATACCGATCGAGCAGGATCCGGGAGTCGCGTCCGTGACCCGCATCTACAATTACGCCAAGAAGTTCGGCTATAAAACGCAAGTGATGGCTGCGAGCTTCCGGAAGGTGGAGCAGATCGAGCATCTGGCCGGCTGCGACCTGCTGACGATCAGTCCCGACCTGCTCGAAGAAATGCAGAAGACACAAGGCGAAGTGAA
>JAFAMM010000069.1 GCA_019233375.1 Acidobacteriaceae bacterium | reverse complement strand
TGCCCATTGCGACGCAAACTTTGCCTTACTTTCTTCGTTTCCGTGTGGAAGACAAGGCGGGAATTATCGCTACACTCGCCACCATACTTGCGAAACACCACATTGGCATTGACGCCGTGCTCCAGCTCCCGCGCGAGGATTGGCGCGACCTGCCTTTTGTGATTACCACTGAGCTGGCGCGTGAGCAGGCGATCCGCGATGCGCTGGTAGATATCCGAGACGCTGATTTTCTAATCGAACCGCCCTTTTGTATGCCCGTGGAGAAGGGCTTTTAGCCGCTGGTCACCGCTCGGCACCGCTGAACCGGTGCTCATCGCATGCTGCTCGAAGACAGCCCGAACGATCTGGCACCTGCTGCGTAACATGTAGCGGGCTCGTAAGGTTGAAGGTGATCTTGGTGCCGGCTGGGATAACAACGGTTCTCTTGGCTGCCATGAATCCGCTCTCTCTATCGTCGTTCCTCACACCCGGACTGATGCCCGCGCCTTCCGCGGCCCCCGTAACCGCGCCAATGACAGCCCCGAGAGCCGCTCCTGTCGCCATCTTCGCGGTGTTCACGATACCGCCATGGGAACCTATTCGCTCAATGCTGTTGGTTTTAATCCGGATCAGACTGCCATCCGGCCGCTGGATGTACGTCAATGTAAGTGTTAGGTCCGCTTTTCCTCCGAGGAGAGGCGCTTTCGTAGCCTTGGCGACCCGCCCCACAACCGTCGAATCCTCTGCGGCAATAATTAACCCGCCAATAATCAGCGGCGAATCGAGCGCGGCGCGGAAGTCGTCTCCAGCATGGAGCCGGGCACTGGATAGCGTCTCAGTCAATCGAACTTCCACGCTCGTGCCTGATAATACGACCAAGATTCTCGGCTCGAGCGGAAGTGAAGCTGTCTGTAACTGGGCGCGCGCGGGTGTGTCTGAATTGTTCTGCCCTGTCGCGAACGGAAGCTGCTGCGGCTTCGCTTCGAATGTCGAGCCGGGCGCGTTCCCCGCTGGCGCGCTGTGCGCGAGCTGGCTGGAATAAAATGCAGGGCTATACTGACGAGCTCTTGATGGAATTATTTCCTTCAAGTGCGAATTTGGAGAAGAACTAAATTCCGGTTTCGCCGGCGAAACTCTCGTGTTGAGCTCGCGCGCCAGCCCCTTGTCAAGAGCCAGGGCAGGGGGAAGTTCCGGCATCAGCGGTTGAATTTGTTCCGCTGGTGGAAACGTCTTGGCGGCGGGGACCGCAGGAGGGTTTTGCGCGGCGACGGTCACCGGCTGCTGCGGCTGCGGAGTTCTCTCCCACGTCGTAAGAATCAGAGCGCCGGTAAATGTCGCGGCCATTCCGATCGAGAAGACAGCAAGTGCCTTAGGAAACTCGCGTATCGCCGGTCCGGCCAAAGGATTTGCTTGAGTGCGACCCACTACGATTAGACTCTATCGCGCCCCAACTTGCTTCAGGCGAGGGTGGCAGGACGAGGCGGCACATGCACGGAAGCAGCGCTGATCCCTTCTCGGGTTCACGGAAATGACAGCTCGGACTCTGGCACATCTACCATGCGTGCTGTCGGTTTGTATTCAGCGGACGAACTGATCGACGTAATGCTCGCCCAGACCGATTTCGGCGTAGTGCTTACGGCACATATCAATCTTTGTAAACACATCCTCGAAGCCCGTATTCCGGCCCTCGGTATCGACGTAGTACATGCAACCTGAGATATTAAAGAACGTAATCATCTCTTCAACGTCTTCGTCCACGAGAAGAGTATGCGTTTCGCCCGGCGGCTCAAAAACGTAATCGCCCGCGCGCGCGACCCAGTTATGCTCCAGGTATCGCCAGGAGCCCTTTAGGACATAGCCATGAACAGGCGCGGGATGCCGGTGCCGGCTGAGAATTCCCGCTCGGCGCACTCGAAGCAAGTTACACCATTGCCCGTTCAACGTGTTCAACATGAGCGGGCGAAACCACACATTAGCCGCTTGGGGCACCCATACTCGTTCATCATCCGGGATACCTTTTGTAACGATTTGCTCTGGTGATAAAGGATGAGTGGTCTGCATGGGATTGTTGATATCAAACTTCAAGAAGCCGAGTAGCCGCCATCCACTGGAATAATTGCGCCGGTGATGAACGAGGCCAGGTCCGAAGCAAGGAACAGCACGGGTCCGGCGACTTCCTCCGGACGACCCCAACGACCCAAAGGAGTGCGAGACACCAGGGCGGAAGAGCGAGCAGGGTCGTTTTGAAGCGAGCGTGTCAAGGGCGTAGAAATCCAGCCCGGGGCCACCGCGTTGACGCGAATGTGGTCTGCTGCCCATGCGGTCGCGAGCGAGCGCGTGAGTTGAACAATTCCGCCTTTACTTGCGCTGTATGCCGGAACCCGGGGGCCTCCGAAAAAGCTCAGCATGGAAGCGATATTTATGATCGAACCTCCCGAACGGGTCAGCTTGGGATGCGCGGCAACGCAGATACGCATGGCACCGATAAGGTTTACATCGAGTACCTCGGTGAAGGCGTCCAATCGGAACTCCTCGTCCCGGCGGATGATGCCGGCGGCGTTTACCACGACGTCGATTTGTATCTGGGCGCCGACAACTCTTTCCACTGCGTCGGTATCAGTGATGTCGAGAATGTCTGTTCGAATTGGAGGCGGGAGTAGCTCATCGGAATCCAAACCTACACAGTGCACGCTTGCTCCAGACTGCGAGAACGCGTAAGCGATTGCGCGGCCGATTCCGCTCGTGCCACCGCTAACCAACACATGCTTGCCCCGGAAGTCGAACATGGATTACATTATCCGAGGGCCGCATCGAAATCGCATCGAGCGAGCGACAGGGGCCTTGAGCGAGTCAGGGCCCCTGATGTTCAATAGGGGTACGTCCTTGGAAATTCCTCGCTACATGTTGTAGAAGAACTCCTCGTATACAATCTGACCATCGTTGACCTTGTAGACGGCTACTTCTTCCATCTGGAAGCGTTTGCGTTCCGGTTTGAACGTGACGTCCAGCTTAAAGACAACCGCGAAATGTGAGCCAGCCACCAGCGGGCCTTCCACTTTCACTGCGTGCACATCATGGTTTGCCACCCACCATTCGCCTTTGGCGATCACGGCGGCAAGGCCTTTGGACTCTCGCGATTGTCCGGGAGGTGCACCGGCCTCCACGCTGACAATGTCCGGCGAATAATACTTCTTCGTCGCTTCTTCGAACTTGCCTTGAGAACAGAGGCCGACGAGTCCGTCGGCAATTTCCTGAGTAGTCAGGGTTTGTGTAGTCATATTCAATCTCCTTAGCTGTATATGCGGTTGGTTCTTTATACGATCCCGCGAAGCACCCGGTGATCTATACCGATACTACGAGCGGGCCGCCCCGAAATCGACACCCGACCGGAAAATTGATGAAAGTCTGACAATTCGTCCGTTCATCGGGCTCCGGCCAGCCCGGCGCCAATTCCCAGAAGGTGTTCGGCACCCGGAAGCCTGCCGCTCCTGAGCTAAGATCGCTCTGATCGTGGCGGAGCTGGTCAATTTCTTACAATCCATCGAAAGCGATCTGCGTCAAGATGCGGTTGAAGGGCGAGGTGCGATTGGCAATAACTCAGCGGAAAGAATGGAAATTCTTTACCATCCTTCC
>JAFAMM010000068.1 GCA_019233375.1 Acidobacteriaceae bacterium | reverse complement strand
GCGCGCGCACAGCGGCCATTTCTCGCCTACGCCTCTGTACAGGGTGACAAGACCGCCGAATCCATCGCGGAGATCCTAAAGGAAATCGCTGGTATGAACGGCGCCCGGCCAGTTACATCGGATGAACTCGAGAAAGTAAAGCGGCAGCAAATCTTCGAGCTTCCCGGCTCGCATGAAACCATGAACGCCATCGGCAACCTCTTCGGCGATCTGTTGCAACTCGGGCTGCCTCTCGATTACTACGACGGTTATGTGCATCGCGTGTCTGCCCTGACCGTTGCAGAGATAGAATCCTCGGCCCGCTCGCTGCTGAATCCGGACAACATGATCTGGATGGTGGTGGGAGACAGATCAAAGGTTGAACAATCCCTGCGCGAGCTTGGAATCGGGGAGATTGTTTGTACAGATGTGTAGGGCACTCTGGGTGCTGCTGAATCGTTCTTCAGATGGCCAACTTGACGCCACGATATGGCTAGGCATATGCTAGACATATGCCTAGTTCTCCTGAGGTCGCAGCACGGCACGTTAAAGTTTTTAAGAACGGCCGGAACCAGGCAATCCGGATACCGCGCGAGTTTGAGCTCCCCGGTGACGAGGCCATCATGCGAAAAGAAGGTGAGCTGCTGATCATAGAGCCGGTCCCGTCGAAGTCCTTACTAGCCCTCATGGAACGACTTGAACCGCTGGAGGAGGATTTTCCACCGGTCATTGATGTTCCACCGGAACGCTTCGATTTCTGATGCAATATCTGCTCGACGCAAATGTCGTTTCAGATCTTGTACGCAACCCCAAGGGCGAGGTTTTTCGAAACATACGCCGAGTTGGTGAACTACAGGTCTGCACCAGCATCATCGTCGCGGCCGAGTTGCGCTACGGAGCTGTTAAGAAGGGGTCTCAAAAACTCACTTCGCGCCTCGATCTTGTGCTCAATGCACTTGAGATCCTTCCATTCGATAAGCCCGCGGACCTCGTTTATGGCAATTTGCGCACACAGCTTGAACATGCCGGTCTGCCAATCGGGGCGAATGATTTATTGATTGCTGCTCATGCGTTGGCGCTCGGTTTGATCATCGTGACGGATAACGAGCGCGAGTTTTCAAGAATTGCACAGCTAAGTTGTGAGAACTGGCTGCGTTAGTCCAGGGTTTCCCGCAGTTGTTCGGGGTGCGCGGCACTTTTGGCTGCGCCTATTACTCGAATATACTCGCAACCCGCATGCTGGTCTCGAAGAGAGGAATTGGAATAACATCCCTCTCCTCGTAAACCGTACTCGCACCTGACCGGCGCATCACCGTTACTGTTTTCCGTTTTGGATGCACGATCCAGAATTCTTCGGCGCCGTTCGTTAAACACAGCGTCGCTTTTTCGCGCATCTCAGCCTTGGTATTCGAAGCCGAGAGCACTTCAATGACTAACTCGGGCGACCCTTGCAAATTGTCTTCGTCGTCCGCCGCTTCCCAGCGCAAGTGCGCTACAAAGGCGACGTCCGCTCCCCGAAGCTCATACTCCGGAAGCGCACGAAAGGGGACCTCGGCGGCGATGATGCCCTTGTCCGTTGCAAGCGGGGTGAGCACAGCCACCAGCCGCTGCTGCAACCTGACGTGCTTCATCTTCGGGCGTGTCAAAGCGACGAGGCGCCCGCAGTGCAGTTCTTCAATGACATCCTCGCGGTGCGGCAGCTCGCGATACTGCGCCACCGTCATCAATAAAGGCTCGGCTAGCGTTGCCATGCCTAGGTCCAGGCTTCGGGCTTGATCTCAGCAGGTTCGCCGGCGGCTTTCTTCTCCCAGTATTTGCGAACCCATGCTTCCCAGCTCTTGCCGGCGGCAGGGTCACGCTCGCTGAAAACAAGCGCTGCGATGTCGGAGTAGGGAATGCTCACCCGCGGGCTGCCGTCGGCGGGCAAAACACGCGCGAGGGAGCCGCTTAAGGTGGCCGCTTGCTTGCGATCATAGAGATAGCCTTCGACCACGCTGCCGTCTTTGCGCGTGATCTTCACATCGCCGCGGTAATCGAACGCTTTTTCAAGCGCGCCGCGAAGTTCGTCCTCGCTTGCCAGGTCCGGAACCCAACCCTGCAGGCGTTCATGCGTGAAGCCGGGCGCGACTTCCAGATCATCCGGATTTAATCGCTCCGTACTCACGCGCGCGTTTCTCCAGCGGTCTCGATATTGACCAGCGGATTATAGGAGTGAACCGGCTTTTGCGGCTCATTCAGCAGAGTAAGCGCGTCTTTGTCCGGATAGCGGCTGAAGACACTTGCTTTCGCTACCGCCCAAAAGCCTTTCAGCGAGCCGAAGCCATAGTCGACAGCCGAGGCCTCATACCCGCTGTGAACCATGCAGTTGGCGCATTTCGGATTGCCTGACTCCGTTCCATACCTGCTCCAGCCGGTCTCGGCCAGCAGCTCTTGAAAGCTATCGGCGTAGCCGTCCTGTAGCAAGTAACAGGGTTTCTGCCATCCGAAGACGTTGTAAGTCGGCATTCCCCATGGTGTGCACGCGAAGTTGCGCCGGCCCATGAGAAACTCGCCGAACAGCGGCGACATATTGAACTTCCACGACGGCTTGCGATTCGCGAGGATCGCGCGAAACAGGCGGCGCGTCCGGGCACGGCCCAGAAAATGTTGCTGATCCGGTGCCTTGTCGTAGGAGTAGCCGGGCGAGAGCATCATGCCCTCCACTCCGATTTCCATCATCTCGTCGAAGAACCGCCGCACGCTATTCGGATCAGCTCCATCGAACAGCGTGGTATTGGTCGTCACCCGGAAGCCGCGAGCGAGAGCCGCTCTGATGCCACGGACGGCAATTTCGTAGCCGCCCTCCCGGCAAACCGAGAAGTCATGATGTTCGCGCTCGCCGTCAACGTGTACCGAGAAACTCAGGTACTTACTCGGTGTGAATAAATCGAGTTTTTCTTCGAGCAACAGCGCATTTGTACACAAATAGATGTACTTTTTGCGCGCCACCAGCCCCTGAACGATTTCGGCGATCCGCGGGTGCATTAACGGTTCACCGCCGGGGATGGCAACTGTCGGCGCTCCGCATTCCTCTACCGCGCGAAAGCACTCTTCGGGCGTGAGTTGCCGCTTCAGCACGTGTGGCGGATACTGGATCTTCCCGCAGCCGGCACAGGCGAGGTTGCAGCGAAACAGCGGTTCCAGCATGAGAACCAGCGGGTATTGTTTCCGCCCCGACAGCTTCTGCTTGAGCACATACGTTGCGGTCGTCCACATCTGCGAGACAGGAACACTCATAATCGATTCGCTAACCCCATGTTAGAACGGCGGATTCCCTTCCGGCAGGTTGCCGCCCGCGTGTCAGAGCGCGTTTTGGCGCGATTACAAACCGGCCATTTCCGTTTAACCCTGCCGAAGCGCAGTTCGACCTCGAAATACTGCCACAGCGCCCTCGAAACCCGTCCGCTGAACGTTCGTTGCAATTCAGAAAATATAATGAGTTGTTATACTTAAGTGTCTTATGCCCCCCACCGGACTCGCTCTCGATGCGCCTGTTTCTGCCGGCTTGGCGCCGGTGAGCGGCCACAAAAAGATCATTCTTTTGAAGCCCCGGGGCTTCTGCGCCGGTGTAGTTCGCGCCATCGATGTGGTCAAAATCGCCCTTGACCTCTACGGCGCTCCCATCTATGTCCGCAAAGAGATCGTCCACAACCGGCATGTAGTCGATGAACTCCGTCACGCGGGAGCTATTTTTGTTGAGGAGTTGAGTGAAGTACCGGAGAACGCCCGCGTAATTTTCAGTGCACACGGCGTTTCTCCCGCGGTCTGGGCCGAAGCGAGGGAGCGGCGTCTGCAAGTCATCGATGCCACCTGTCCCCTGGTGACGAAGGTTCATCTCGAGGCGGTACGGTTTGCCAAGCAGGGCTACACGATTGTTCTGATCGGTCATCGCGACCACGATGAAGTGATCGGCACGCTCGGCGAAGCGCCGGAAAGTACCATTCTCGTTTCGGATGTCGATGACGTGGACAGGCTGAATATCAAAGACCCCGAGCGCGTAGTCTATCTTACTCAGACGACGCTATCGCTGGACGAAACGAAAGACATCGTCGGCCGGCTCATGCAGCGTTTCCCGAAAATCATCGGGCCGAAGTCGCAAGATATTTGCTACGCAACCGAGAATCGGCAGCTCGCCGTCAAAGCGGTAGCGCCTCTCTGCCAGGCGCTGCTTGTGGTGGGCTCACAAAATAGCTCGAATTCACGCCGCCTGGTAGAGGTCTGCGAGAAAGCGGGGGTTCCGGCTTATCTGCTGGACGATTCGCGCGAGGTGCGGAGCGAGATGCTTGAGAATGTCGAAATCGTGGCCGTTACCGCGGGGGCATCGGCGCCGGAGCATCTGGTTCAGGAACTGATTGATCACTTAAAAGGGAAAGGTTATAACGATCTGGAAGAGGCTGAAATCAAGGAAGAGGATGTGCGATTCACACTACCCTCGGACCTTGAAAAGTTCACGCCGCGCCTCCACCGAGTGCGTACGTAACACACCAACGACCCTGCAGAAACGATGAAGTTCAGTCTCAACATCTCCGACTCGCTCAATTCCGCCGCGGCCGAAGCAATTCATCGTGCATCGAATGCGCTCCTGGAACGTCAGTTCCCGGAAGGCTACTGGTGGGCGGATCTTCGCGCCGATACAACGCTCGAATCCGACTACATTCTCATGGAGTTGTGGCTGCACCCGCCGGCGAATGGAGTGTGGAATCCGCCGAACCGGGCGAGAATCGGCCGCGCGGTGCGTGCGATTCTGGACCGGCAGCTTGAAGACGGCGGTTTCAATGTGTATCTGGGCGGGCCTTCCGAGGTCAGCGCTTCGATCAAAGCCTATTTCGCACTGAAAGTCGCGGGTATTCCCGTTTCAGACCCGCGCATGCAGCGGCTTTGCGAACGCATTCTTGAACTCGGCGGTCTGGAGGCGGCGAATAGCTACGTGCGCATCAATTTGAGCCTGTTCGGGTTGTTTCCGCGGGAAGCCTGCCCGTCGATTCCACCCGAAATCGTCCTCCTGCCGTTTAACTTTATCTACCAGATGTCCTCCTGGACACGCGCGATTGTGATGGCGCTGTCCATTGTGCACTCGGCAAACCCTCAGCGCGCGGTGCCAGCCGGGTTGACGCTCGAGGAGTTGTTTCTGCCCGGGGCGCCCATGCACCCCGAACGCGATCTCAAAACGTTCAGCTGGCGAAACGGATTTCTGCTGCTCGACCGTTTTCTGAAGCTTTGGGAAGGCCGCGGTCCGCGATTCATCCGTGAATACGCGATCAAGAAATGCGCGGCGTGGATGATCGAACGCTTTGACGGCTCAGACGGCCTGGGTGCAATTTATCCCTCGATGCAGTACGCGATCATGGCGCTGGATGTTCTGGGCTACGGTCCGGATCATCCATTGCGGCTCGAAGCGCAGAGTCAGTTTGATCGGCTCATGATTGACGATGAGCGCGGATTCTGCATGCAGCCGTGCTTCTCGCCTGTGTGGGATACGGCGCTGGCAGCGTTTGCCCTTGCGGAAACCGAGTATCCGCCGATCGATGCGCTCCGCCGCTGCGCTGACTGGCTGCTTTCGAAAGAAGTTCGCCGTAAAGGTGATTGGTCTGTCAAGCGGCCCCTCGCGGAACCGTCGGGTTGGGCATTCGAGTTCAACAACGAGTTCTACCCCGATGTCGACGACACTGCGATGGTATTGCTGGGGCTGGAGAAGTTTCGCGGCACTGACGACGTAAAACAGCGCGCGTGCGTGCGCCGCACAATCGATTGGCTTCTCGCGATGCAGGGCAAAGACGGGGGCTGGGCGGCATTCGATGTCGACAATAACTGGAACATCCTTAGTTATGTTCCTTTTGCCGACCACAACGCAATGCTTGATCCGTCGTGTCCGGACATCACTGGCCGCGTGCTCGAGGCGCTTGTGCGCTGCGGGCTTCCGGAAAACCATCCCGCCATTAAGCGCGGAGCCGCATTTCTACTCGCCGCGCAGGAAGCCGATGGCAGCTGGTACGGCCGTTGGGGCGTCAATTATATCTACGGAACGTTCCTCGCTCTCCGGGGACTGCGCGCGGCGGGCCTGAGCGAGAACGAACCGAGTATCCAGCGCGCTCTTGAGTTCATCCGCGCCTATCAGAACCGGGACGGCGGTTGGGGTGAGAGTTGCGCCAGCTACGACGAGAACCGCTTCATCCCGAATCCGAGCACTCCTTCGCAGACCGCGTGGGGCATCCTTGCGCTGCTGGCAGGCGGCGACGTTCGCAGTGAAAGCCTGTATAACGGGGTGGAGTATCTGGTTCGCACGCAGCGTGGGGATGGAAACTGGGACGAAGATTATTGCACCGGTACGGGCTTCCCGCGCGTTTTCTATCTGGCCTACACAGAGTACCGAAACACCTTCCCCCTGCTCGCGCTCGCGACTTACCGCAAAGCCACTGCCTCTTTACGCGAAGACGTGAGCGTGGGCGCGCTCTAACACATCTTGCCTGACATAGTTGTTACCGGTGCGAGCGGCTTCCTGGGCTGGCACATTGCCCGTCTGTTAATCGAGCGCGGGCATAGCGTACGCGCACTGTGCCGGCCATCCAGCCAGTTGCGTGAACTCGCGGCCGAACGGGTTTCGGGAGACCTGCGAGACCCCGCCTCGCTTAAGGGAGCACTGAGCGGCTGCCGGCTGCTGTTTCATGTCGCAGCCGATTACCGGCTTTGGTCGCGGCGTCCCCAGGATCTCTATGATTCGAACGTGGATGGCACGCGCCATCTGCTGGATGCCGCTGCTGCGGCCGGGGTGGAGCGCATCGTCTATACCAGCACAGTCGGCTGCATCGGAATCCCAAAAGACAGGCCGGGCGACGAAGACACGCCCGTTTCGATTGAAGAAATGGCGGGCCACTACAAGCGCTCGAAATGGCTGGCTGAACAGATTGCCCTCGAAAAAGCGCGCCAAGGGCTGCCCGTCGTGATCGTGAATCCGACCGCTCCCGTCGGCGACCACGACTGGAAGCCGACGCCCACCGGCAAGATTATCGTCGATTTTCTGAAAGGCAAGATGCCCGCATTTGTGGATACGGGGCTAAACCTGGTCGACGTACGCGACACCGCCATCGGTCACCTGCTCGCGGCCGAGAAGGGCAGAACTGGCGAGCGGTATATCCTTGGCTGCGAAAACGTCACACTCGAGGAGATCCTGGTTCGGCTAGCTGCCCTCTCCGGGAAACGCGCGCCGGCAGCGAAAATTCCTTACGCACTCGCATACGCTGCAGGCGTGGTCTCAACGGCCTGGGCCAACGTCAGCGGCCAAGCGCCCGCAGCTCCTATCGAAGCGGTACGAATGGCACGCAAAAAGATGTTCGCCTCGCACACGAAGGCGGCGCGTGAACTGGGGTTTGCCCCCCGTCCGGTGGAGGACGCGCTCGCCCGCGCGATCCAGTGGTTTCAGACGAACGGATACTGCTAGCGATGGCGATTCTCTACGTTGCCTCCGAAGCATCAGAGCTGAAGCCGTTCGCCGAGCTGCTTACTGGGGTGCGCAAGCTCAAGTGGCCTATCGACTATGCCTACGAGGGCATCTGGGAGAGCCGCCGCATGTTGCTTGCCGCCAATGGAGCCGGTCCCAGACTTGCGTCCCAAGCGGTTGAAGTGGCCATCCGCGCGGGCATGGTGGCCGAACTCTCTTCTTCCAAGCTTGAGGCGGTTGTCAGCACTGGCTACTGCGGAGCGATCGATTCGGCCCTCAACGAGCTTCAGGTTTTCGTTGCGACTCGGGTCATAGATCAGAAAACAAACGAGGTATTCGAGTGCGCGCCCGTACAGGCGGAGGCGACCTTCGCCTCCGGCCCGCTGCTGTCGCAAAATGAGATTGCTCATGACGCATCTGCCAAGCAGCGCCTTCGTGATTCGGGCGCGCTAGCCGTCGATATGGAAGCAGCGGGTGTGGCGGCGCGCGCAAAACGTGCCGCGCTGCCGTTTGCGTGCATCAAAGTGGTGTCGGACGGCGCTTCCGAATCGTTTCCGCTCAACTTCAATGAGATGCGAACGGAGGAAGGACGGCTGGCGCGTGGGAAAATTGTTTTACACGCCCTGACGCATCCGGCCGTCGTCCCCGCTCTTTTGCGTTTGAAGAAGCGGACCGAGGGCGCCGCAAAGGTTCTGGGAGAATTTCTTGTCAGTTGTCGGATCAGTGCCGAATCGAGGAGCGGCCCCGTTGAGCCAGGTGCAGAGCCACACAGTTCCTGAAACGATGCAGGCCGCGGTTTATAAAGGTGAGGGCCGCGTAGTGGTGGAGTCCGTACCCACACCTCGCATCGGCGCTGGGGAAATGCTCGTACGCGTTGAAAGCTGCGGCATCTGCCACACCGATCTCAAGAAAATCGAATACAATCTTCTGCCGCCTCCACGCGTTTACGGTCACGAAACGGCCGGCGTTGTGGTGCAAACGGGCGCAAATGTCACCTGTTACCAACCCGGTGATCGTGTAGTCGTGTTTCACCACATACCGTGCGGCCGCTGCTTCTACTGTGAGCGCCGCCTCTATGCTCAGTGCCCGGTCTACAAGAAAGTCGGCGTGACGTCTGCCTTCGAACCGGCCGGGGGCGGATTCTCCCAGTACGTCCGGGTGATGGATTGGATCGTGGAGCGGGGGGTGGAGAAAATTCCCGATGGCGTTTCTTTCGATCAGGCCTGCTGGGTTGAACCCGTGAACACTTGCCTCAAAGCCATAGAAATGCTTATGGTGCGGCGCGGCGATGTCGTTGCCATCCTGGGGCAAGGCCCTATCGGCCTGATCTTCACGATGCTCGTCAAACGGAGAGGAGCGGGTGTCTTTGCGTCGGATGCGATCGGGCTCCGCCGCGATCTGTCTACTCGTTCCGGTGCGGACGCATTCGATCCGCATTCGCCCGATTTTGAACAGTCCATAAGGAAGGCTACGGACGGGCGGGGCGCGGATGCCGTTATTCTTGCCACGAGTGTGAAAGGTCTGGTGGAACAAGGGCTGCGTATTTCGCGTCCAGGAGCAAAGATTCTTCTTTTCGCCCAAACATCGGCAAACGACAGAATCGAGTTCTCCGGTGCGGACGTTTGCGTAGGTGAACGGATGTTGTTAGGCTCCTACAGCGCTGATATCGATCTGCAGGCCGAATCAGCGCGGCTGGTCTTCAACGGCGATCTCCCGGTAGAAGAGCTGATTTCCGATCGTATCCCGCTCTCGGAGATCAATCGCGGCATCGCAATCGCACAACGCCCCGCGGGTCGCTCGCTTAAAGTGGTAGTTCACCCGCAGGAGTTGAACTGAATGGCCGCGACCCTGATGCAGGCGGCAGTTCTCTACGGCAAGGAGGATGTCCGCCTGGAAGCCGTACCCGTTCCGGCGATCGAAGCTGGAGAGATGCTGGTGCGCGTGCGGACGGCTCTCACCTGCGGTACGGACGTAAAGGTGTTCCGGCGCGGTTACCACGCGCGCATGATCCGTCCGCCCGCGCTGTTCGGGCATGAACTCGCAGGCGACGTTGTCGCGCTGGGCGATGGCGTTCAGAAATTCAAACCGGGGCAGCGTGTGGTGGCCGCGAATTCGGCTCCGTGTGACCGCTGCTTTTTCTGCAGGCGCGGCCAGCAAAACCTGTGCGACGATCTACTCTTCAACAACGGTGCTTACGCGGAATACATCCGCATCCCGGAACGGATCGTGCACAAGAACACCTATGTCATTCCCGAGGGGCTCGCGTATAGGGATGCCGCCATGGTCGAGCCGCTCGCCTGTGCGCTGCGCGGCCTGGATGAGACGGGTGTTCAGCCCGGCGATACGGTCGCGGTGCTGGGCTTGGGTCCTATCGGGCTCATGTTTGTACGGCTTGCCAGGTTCGCTTTCGGCACCCGGGTGATCTCGATCGCGCGCCGCGTAGAGCAAATTGACCAGGCCCTGCTGCTCGGCTCGCAAGAGGGTATCCTGCTCAGCAAGAACAGTGAACTTCACTCGGACTCGGCGGTCATCTCCGAAATCAAAGCGCGTACGGGCGGCCGTGGAGCTGACGTCGTCATCGAAGCGGTCGGCGTTCCCGCAGCCTGGGAACTCGCTACCCGCCTGGTTCGCAAAGGCGGGCTGATTAATTTCTTCGGAGGTTGCGCGGCAGGCAGCAAAGTTGGTTTGGACACCGACGTTCTGCACTACTCGGAGATCACGTGCAAAGCAAGCTTTCACCACACGCCCGCCCACATTGCGCGCTCTCTTGAGTTGCTCGCAGACGGCACCATGAACGCCGGTTCCTTCATAAACCATGAGGAGCCGCTAAGCCGGCTGCCAAAAGTTTTGGACGATCTGGCTCACCACAAGAACGGCCAGATTAAGACCGCCATTATTCCCTAACTCTCCGTGGCCGTCGCGCATTTACAGCCGAAGCAGTTTCTCGAGACCGTTGTTCCCGACGAAACCAGCTGTTCTCTGGACGAGGCGCGCGAATACACTCGCTGGCTCGCTACGCACCACTACGAGAACTTCAATGTCGTCAGCTTTCTTTTGCCGGAAGAACTGCATCAGGATTTCTATAACGTTTACGCCTACTGCCGGTGGGCCGACGATCTCGGGGATGAAATCGGCGATCCTGCCGAAAGCCTTCGCCTTCTTCAGTGGTGGCGCGAGGAACTGCATACGATGTATCGTGGCGATGCCGCGCATCCGGTCTTTATTGCGCTGAAAGACACCGTTCGGCGCCACGACATACCTGCCGGTCCGTTTGAGCGGCTGATTCGCGCCTTCGAACGGGATCAGACCGTAAATCGGTACAACAATTGGGACGAAGTCTTCGCTTATTGCGAAAACTCCGCCAACCCGGTCGGCCATCTTGTGTTGTATCTCTGCGGTTATCGCGACCCAGAGAGGCAGGGCCTTTCCGATCATACCTGCACGGCTCTGCAACTTGCGAATTTCTGGCAAGACGTAACGGTCGATCTGCAAAAAGATCGCGTGTACTTACCGCTCGATCTGTTGCGCAAATACAATTACACGACCGGCCAGCTCTTCGCTCTCGAATTCAACAGCAACTTCCGCTTGCTGATGAGCGAAGCCGTCGATGTCGCGCATGAACAATTTCAGCGCGGTTTGCCGCTCATACAAATGGTGGATCGCCGTTTGTCCCTTGATCTGGATCTTTTCAGTAGGGGAGGCATGAAAGTTCTTCAGAAAATACGGCTGCAGAACTACAATGTTCTCGAACGGCGGCCGCATATATCGAAAGTGGAAAGACTAGGTATCCTTCTTCAATGTCTTCGGCGACTATTGCCGTTCTGAATCCCGA
>JAFAMM010000012.1 GCA_019233375.1 Acidobacteriaceae bacterium | reverse complement strand
CGTCGAAAAGGGCGTCGTCGAGGCGCTCGAGGGCGGAATTCTCGCGGGCTATCCGATGGTCGATGTCAAGGTTGCGGTCTTCGACGGCGCTTATCACGAAGTCGACTCTTCGGAAATGGCGTTCAAGATTTGCGCCTCGATCTGTTTCAAGGACGCCGCGCGCAAGGCGAAGACGGTCCTGCTCGAGCCGGTGATGGCCGTCGAAGTCGTGGTTCCGGAAGAGTACATGGGGCCGGTGAACGGCGATCTGATTTCACGCCGCGGCCAGCTCGAGGGCACGGAGATTCAGGGCACCACGCAGATCATCAAGGCCAGCGTGCCGTTGAGCGAAATGTTCGGTTATGCGACCGAGCTGCGCTCGCGCACGCAGGGCCGCGGAAGTTTCACCATGCACTTCTCGCGTTACGAAGAAGTGCCGAAGAACATCGGGGAAGAAATTATCACCCGCGTTCAGGGAAAGGTTACGAAGTGAGAATCCGGAACGCACAGCCCGCCACTCGGGCGCGCGTTGTGCGCGGTTAAGGAGATAGTTGCCATGGCAAAAGAGAAATTTGACCGCAGCAAGCCGCACGTCAACATCGGCACGATCGGGCACATCGATCACGGCAAGACCACGCTGACGGCGGCGATCACGAAGGTGCTGGCCAAGCACAATCCCAAGGTCGCGTTCCGCTCGTTCGATTCGATCGACAACGCGCCTGAGGAAAAAGCCCGCGGCATCACGATCGCGGCCTCGCACGTCGAATACGAGACCGCCAAGCGCCACTACGCGCATGTCGACTGCCCCGGCCACGCCGACTACATCAAGAACATGATCACCGGCGCCGCCCAGATGGATGGCGCCATTCTCGTCGTCGCCGCCACCGACGGCCCCATGCCGCAGACGCGCGAACATATCCTGCTGGCCCGCCAGGTCGGCGTGCCTTTCATCGTGGTCGCGATGAACAAGGTCGACATGGTCGACGATCCCGAACTGCTCGATCTGGTCGAGCTCGAAGTGCGCGAACTGCTCAAGACCTATCAGTTCCCCGGCGACGATCTGCCGGTCGTGCGCGTCTCGGCACTCGGCGCGCTCAACGGCGAACCGCAGTGGGAAGCCACCGTCGACAAGCTGATGGAAGAGGTCGACAACTACATTCCGATTCCCAAGCGCGTCACCGACAAGCCGTTCCTGATGCCGATCGAAGACATCTTTTCGATTCAGGGGCGCGGCACGGTGGTGACGGGCCGTATCGAGCAGGGCATCTGCAAGGTGGGCGAGGAAATGGAAATCGTCGGCTTCCGCGACACGCGCAAGACGGTCGTGACCGGCGTCGAAATGTTCAAGAAGCTGCTCGATCAGGGCGAAGCAGGCGACAACGTGGGTCTGCTGCTGCGCGGCATCGACAAGAACGATGTGGGGCGCGGCCAGGTTATCGCCAAGCCGGGATCGATCAAGCCGCACAAGAAGTTCAAGGGCGAGGTTTACGTGCTGTCGAAGGACGAAGGCGGGCGTCATACGCCGTTCTTCAAGGGCTACCGGCCGCAGTTCTACTTCCGGACGACGGACGTGACGGGCGTGGCGCAGCTGCCGGAAGGCATGGAGATGGTGATGCCGGGCGATAACGTTCAGCTGGAAGTGGAGCTGATCACGCCGGTCGCCATGGATAAAGGTCTGCGCTTTGCCATTCGCGAAGGCGGCCGCACGGTGGGCGCCGGCACGGTAACGGAGATTCTGAGCTAGAGCAGGGACGGTGGGCTTCGGCCCCGCCCATCTCAAGAAAAACGACAACAAATGAAAGAACGCATCCGCATCCGACTGAAGGCGTACGATCACCGTATCCTTGACCAATCGACCGGCGACATCGTCGATACCGCCAAGCGGACCGGCGCGACCGTGGCGGGCCCGATCCCGTTGCCGACGCTCAAGAACCGTTACACCGTTTTGCGCTCGCCGCACGTCGATAAGAAATCGCGCGAGCAGTTTGAGATCCGCACGCACAAGCGCCTGCTCGATATCCTCGAGCCGACGCAGGACACGGTGGATGCCTTGATGAAGCTGGATCTCCCGGCGGGTGTGGATGTGGAGATCAAGGCATTTGGCAAGAAATAGGCGCTCGTAAGCAAAACCGCGATAAGAGAGCCACTAAGAGCGAAAAGCAAATATGAGTCCAGGAATTCTCGGCAAGAAGATCGGCATGACACAGTTGTTCACCGCGGAAGGGCAGGTCGTCCCGGTGACGTTGGTGAAGGCCGGCCCCTGTATCGTCACACAGCGCAAGACTCCGGCCACGGACGGATATGATGCCGTGCAGCTCGGCTTGGTGGAATATGCGAAGAAATCGAATAAGCCCATGGCCAAGCACCTTGCGAAGTCAGGCGCTGACGGTGTCAAATTCATGCGCGAGTTCCATCTCGGGCAGGGTACAGGTGACCTGAAGCAGGGTGATCGTGTGCTGGCTGAAGAGTTCAAGCCGAAGGATGTCGTCGACGTTATTGGTACGAGCAAAGGCCGCGGCTTCGCGGGCCTGGTGAAGCGGCACCATTTTCGCGGTGGCCCGGCGACGCACGGGTCCATGTTTCACCGCGCAGCTGGATCGATCGGCGGATCGAGCTTTCCGTCGCGTGTTTTTCCCGGTATGAAAATGGCCGGGCGCATGGGAACCGATCAGGTGACCGTGCGAAATCTCGAAATTGTGAGCGTGGACGCCGAGGATAACGTGATCGCGGTCCGCGGCGCGGTGCCCGGGCCGAATGGCGGGTACGTAATGGTGCGCCGGGCCAAGCGTTAGGACTCGAGGGCGGAAAGAAAATAACATGCCGAGTGTAGACATTGTGGACTTGAACAACGCCCCGGTGGGCTCCATTGAGCTCTCCGACGCGGTGTTCGGCGCCGAAGTGAATGAAGCACTGCTGTATGAAGCAGTGCGCCAGTATACGGCGGCGCGCCGCTCCGGAACAGCCGCGACCAAGACGCGCCATGAAGTTTCCGGTTCCGGCAGGAAGCTGTGGAAGCAGAAGGGAACCGGCCGCGCGCGTATGGGCTCCATTCGTTCGCCGCTGTGGCGTCATGGTGGAACGGTGCATGGGCCGCAGCCGCGCAGCTACGAATACAAGCTTCCTCGAAAGATGGTTCTGGGCGCGTTGCGCTCGGCTCTTTCTGCGAAACTGCGTGACGGGGAACTGCGGGTCGTGCGCGCCTTCGAACTGGCCGATCACAAGACCAAAAACATGGCCGGCGTGCTGGGGCGTCTGAACGCCAAGAGGACCGTTCTGCTGGTCGAAGCCGGCGAGAACACGAACCTGCTGCGCGCCTCGCGTAACCTGCCCGGTGTCAAGCTTGTTCCCACGCGTGATGTCAACGTGTATGACCTGCTGCGGTATCAGGAAGTGCTGTTGAGCGAATCCGCCGCAAAGAAGCTTTCGGAGGCGCTGGCCTGATGAACGTATACGATGTGATCCGGCGGCCGCTCATCACTGAGAAAGGCCACGCCAAGCGGGAAACCGAAAATACGCTGTGCTTCGAGGTGCATCCCGCCGCCAATAAAATTGAGATCAAACAGGCGGTCGAGACCGTTTTTCGCGTGAAAGTTGCCGAAGTGCGCACCAGCGTGTACACCGGCAAGCTGCGCCGCCGGGGACGCTTCTCCGGCTATGCGTCTGAGTGGAAAAAGGCTTATGTTCGCCTCCAGGCAGGGCAGAAGGCGCCCGAGTACGCCGACATATAAGGAAAGGCAGCAGAACACTTCATGCCCATTAAGAGTTTTCGCCCGGTAACGCCGACGCGGCGCTTCCAAACCTATCTCACGCGCGAGGAGATCACCAAAGATCGTCCCGAAAAATCGCTGGTCGAAGGCAAGAAGCGCACCGGTGGTCGTGGCGCCACCGGCCTCACGACCAGCCGCTTCCGCGGGGGCGGCGCCAAGAAGGCGTACCGCCTTATCGACTTTAAGCGCGACAAGTTCGGGGTGGCGGCCAAGGTGGGCGCCATCGAGTATGATCCGAACCGCTCGGCGCGTATCGCTTTGCTGCATTATGTGGATGGCGAGAAGCGTTACATCATCTGTCCCGTGGGTCTCGAAGTCGGGCGCACGGTCAGCTCCGGTCCCGATGCGGACATCCTGGTCGGCAATGCGCTTCCTCTGAAGAACATTCCAGCGGGTACGGTGGTGCACAACATCGAGCTCAAGCCTGGCAAGGGCGGTCAGATGGCGCGCTCGGCCGGAGCGCAGGCGCAGCTGATTTCAAAGGAAGGCGGCATTGCGCTGCTGAAGCTGCCGTCGGGCGAGGTTCGCCGTGTACAGGTCGAGTGTATGGCGACTGTGGGGCAGGTCGGCAACGTCGAGCATGAGAACGTCTCACTCGGCAAGGCGGGCCGCAGCCGCTGGCTCGGACGCCGGCCGCACAACCGTGGCGTTTCGATGAACCCGGTGGATCACCCGCATGGCGGCGGTGAAGGCAAAACTTCCGGCGGCCGCCATCCGGTCACGCCATGGGGCCAGCCGACCCGCGGCTACAAGACAAGGAATAATAAACGCACGGATCGTTGGATTGTGACGAGAAAAGCGAAAAAGCGGTAGAGGCAAAAGCACATGAGTCGATCGCTAAAAAAGGGTCCGTTCACGGATGACCACCTGGTTAAGAAGGTGGAAGATCTGAACGCGAAGAATCAGAAAACGGTAGTGAAAACCTGGTCGCGCCGCTCGACCATCATTCCCGACTTCATCGGGCACACCCTCGCGGTGCACAACGGCAAGAAGTTCATACCGGTCTACGTGACCGAGAACATGGTCGGGCACAAGCTTGGCGAGTTCTCGCCCACCCGCACCTTTAAAGGGCACGCGGCGAAGGCAACGGAAAAGGCGGCGAAATAGACATGGCGCACGATACCGACAGTTTGGCGAAGGCGGAAGCGCGCTACGTGCGCGTCTCGCCGCAAAAGGCGAGGCTGGTGATCGACATGGTGCGTGGCCAGCAGGTCGGCGACGCCATCAATATTCTTCGTGCGACCAACAAGCGCATCGCGCCTGCAGTCGAAAAAGTTCTGCATTCGGCAATCGCCAATGCGGAGAACAAATCACAGGACGTCGATGTCGACAAGTTGTTCGTCACAGAAGCGTATGTGAATGAGGGCCCGCGCCAGAAGCGCATCCGGCCGGCTCCGATGGGCCGCGCGTATCGCTACCAGCGGCGCAGTTCTCACATCGTGGTCATGGTAGGCGAGCGCGAAGAAGCTCCCGAAGAAGAATAGGGAAGAGGTCTCAAGGAAATGGGTCAGAAAGTACATCCGTACGGCTTCCGCCTGGGCGTGACGAAGAACTGGCGTTCGCGTTGGTTTGCCAAGCAGGATTACGCCAAGCTGCTGCACGAAGATCTCGAGCTGAAGGAATCGCTGCTTGCGCGCCTCAAAGCCGCCGGTGTGAGCTCGATCGAAGTGGACCGGCCCGGCAACAAACTGCGCATCACCATTCGCACCTCGCGTCCCGGCATCATCATCGGCCGCAAGGGCGCCGAAATCGAAAAGCTGAAGGGCGATCTCGCCAAGAAGACCAAGCGCGAAGTTTTCATCGACATTCAGGAAGTGCACCGGCCGGAGCTGGACGCGCAGCTTGTTTCCGAATCCATCGGTCTGCAGCTTGAAAAGCGCGTTGCCTTCCGCCGCGCCATGCGGAAAGCGGTCGATTCGGCGCTGCGCTTCGGCTGCAAAGGCATCAAGGTGCGGGTTTCGGGACGTCTCAACGGCGCGGAAATCGCGCGCAGCGAGTGGTATCTGCAGGGGCAGCTTCCGCTGCACACCTTGCGCGCGGATATCGATTACGGGTTCAGTGAGGCCTACACTACCTATGGCGTGATCGGTATAAAGGTTTGGATCTATAAGGGCGAAGTGCTCGATGGCGGCAGCCGCCGCAATTCGCTTCGCAATGAAAGTGAGCCGCGCCGCCGCCGCCGCGACGATCGTGAGCGCAGGCCCGCCGCCGCGGCGCCGCATGCACCGGAGACAGGTCCGATCGTACAGCAGGCGCCCGGTGAGTTGCCGAAGCCGGCGCAGGCGCCGATCATTCCGCCGCTTGCCTC
>JAFAMM010000350.1 GCA_019233375.1 Acidobacteriaceae bacterium | reverse complement strand
GATTGTCGGTGCAGTCATGTTTTTGATCGGCTTGCTCCGGGTCTGGCGTCCAGCGTACTCTGCCGGGTTTAGTTGGGTGAACCTTGTGCTCGGTATCCGGGCATTCTGCTCGCCGTGGATCTACGGCTACACCGCCAATACCGGTCGCTTTATTAATAGCCTTTGCGTCGGCGTGATCGTGTTTGCCTGCGCGCTCTCGAGCGGCGTTGCAGCCACGCGAATTCACCGCATTTCCGGCGCACGGCCTTGACCTAGTCCGCTGATAACAACTCTGAAGCCTACTCCTGTAAGACCCAGCCGAATCCTCGGTGGCGTGGACCGCACTCCGCGCCAGCTTTTCTTGCTGATACACACTATAAGTTTCAAGTGCGAACGATTGTTCAAATCTCTCTGGACGTACTGACACTCGAGGATGCGGCCGAAACGGCTGAGATCGCCCTGCGTGCCGGTGTCGACTGGCTCGAAGCAGGCACGCCGCTCATCGTATCGGAAGGTGCCCGCGCCATACGCGAATTGCGCGCCCGCTATCCTCGAGTGCCGGTCGTCGCCGATCTGAAAGCGATGGACGGCGGATGGCTGGAAATCCAGATCATGGCGAAAGCCGGCGCATCGCTCGCGGTCGTGATGGGTCAGGCGCATGACGAGACCCTAGAATCCGCGGTCAAAGCCGGCCGCGACTTCGGCATCGGCATCATGGGTGACAATATGGCGATGCCGGATGCCGTCGCAGGTGCAAAACACCTTGAGGATCTCGGCTGTGGTTACATCGTGCACCACATCGGTTACGACATGCGAACCCTTCGCCGCAAGCGGGGTCTGCCGGCGCCCACTCCTCTCGATCAGCTTCGTGAAGTTGTGCGGGCGGTTTCCATCCCAGTCCAGGCTGTGGGCGGCCTGACCATTGATCAAGCGGCAGAAACGCCTTCCTACGGCGCTCCTCTGGTTGTAGTAGGCGCCCCGCTCGTCGTAGGAGAACACGCCCTTCGCGGACCGGAGCTAGAAGAAACTCTTCGCCGGATTTGCCAGCGGGTGCACGCCTATGGCGAGATAGAAACCGCCGAGGAGCTTTCATGAATTCCACTATGCCGGGCGTGGTGAACTTTTCGCCCGAACCTTTTTCCGTCGAGCTCCGCGACGTGCCCGTTCCCGATATCGGCGAATCCGATGTCCTGCTGCGTGTGGGCGCAGTCAGCATCTGCGGAAGTGACCTGCATCAATGGGCGGGCTCGCATGCCTGGCCTGTTAACTACCCCTGCATTCTTGGGCACGAATTCGCGGGAACGGTGGCGCGAGCCGGATCTCGCGTTTGCCGCTTTAAGGAAGGAGACCGCGTCGTCAGCGAAACTGCAGCTGTGATCGATGAGTGCTCGCCTCTAAGCCGCTCTGGCCTCTACAATCTTGATCCCTCGCGTCGCGGGTTTGGCTACGGTGTCGACGGAGCCATGACCGAGTACGTCCGCGTGCCGGAGCGCTGTCTGCATCGCATTCCCGGGCCTCTGCCCTTTGAACAAGCGGCTCTGACCGAACCCTGCTGTGTTGCGTATAACGCCGTGTGCGTGAATGGACGCGTCCGCCCTGGCGATGCAGTTCTTGTTCTGGGGCCCGGGCCAATCGGCCTGCTGTGCGCCAAGATGGCAAAGCTGAGTGGCGCGGCAACGGTCATTGTCGCCGGCCTGCCGCAAGACAAGTTCCGGCTCCAAGTAGCTCGCGAATTCGCTGCGGATGTCGTGCTCGAATCCGGTGTTCTTGAATATGTTTCAGCAATCAGTGATGGCCTCGGTGTCGACGTCGCCATTGACGCCTCGGGCGCGTCCGCTACACTGCAAATTGCACTCCAGGCTGTCCGTCCCGCCGGGCAGATCATCAAAGTCGGCTGGGGACCGCAGCCGTTGCAGTTCAGCCTGGATCCGCTGGTCCAGAAGAACGTTACTCTCTCTGGAAGCTTCTCTCACAATTGGCCGGTATGGGAGCGCGTCATCGCGATGATCGTCTCGGGCCAGATTGACCTTCGCCCTGTGATCAGCCGCGTTGCCGTGTTACCCGAATGGACTGCCTGCTTCGAGCGCATGCACTCAGGCGAGTACGTCAAGGCCGTGCTTACGCCTTAAGCAGTTCTCCTGGCCGGCCGTGCGGCTTGAGCGGCACTCACTAATTCGCCTCTTTCACGCTATCCATCAGCGCGAAAAACCCTTCCGCCAGCGTCGGATGAATATAGATAGCGCCCTTTAGCAGTGTGTACGGCTTCGCGGCGAGCATCAGAGTGCTCAGAATCTGCACCAGTTCGCCTCCTTCCGACGAAAGCATTGCCGCCCCAAGGATAAGATCCGTTTCGGCGTCGACCACCAGCTTCATCAGCCCTGCCGTTTCGTCGCGCTCAATGGCACGGGCGACATATGTCATCGGAATCTTGCCCACTTTAATCTTGTGGCCGCTTCGTCGAGCTTGAATTTCCGTCATCCCGACACGCCCCAATGCCGGATCCGTGAATACGGCATAAGGTACCAACCTCGCTTCTGTACTCACATGCCGGCCTTCATACAGGTTTCCGTAAATAATCTGGTAGTCGTTGTATGAGATGTGCGTGAACGCCGGGCCGCCCGTGACATCGCCGATCGCCCAGACGTCCGGAGCGCTTGTCTCCAGCCGCTCATTCACAACCACGTAGCCTTTTTCATTGGTCTTGATGCCGGCCGACGCCAGATCTAAATCCGCTGTCTGTGGTGTTCGTCCGGTGGCTACCAGTAGATGCGACCCTACCACCGTTTCCTTTCCGTTCTGAGTCTCCGTGGTAACGCGGATGTCGCGTGCCTCGCCCTCCACCTTCGTTGCATTCGCCCGCAGGTGGAAGCGCATACCTTCTCCTTCGAGGCACTTTCGCAACTCCGAAGTGACATCTTCATCCTCTTGCGGCAAGATGCGTTCCGCACTTTGCAGAACCGTAACTTCGCTCCCAAATCGGCGAAACATCTGGCCGAATTCCAGCCCGATGTATCCTCCCCCCATTACGATGAGGTGTTCCGGAATTTCTCGTACCTCAAGCATGCTCACGTTCGTCAGGAAAGGCACCTTTTCGAGCCCGTCCAAAAGGGGGACCCGCGGCGCAGAGCCGGTATCGAGAAAAATCCGTCTGCCATTCACGACCCGATCGCCGACCTCCAACTGCTTGGGACCCGTAAAGCGGGCTCGCCCGCGAATCAGTTCCGGCTGCCCCGCGTTATTTACTCTGTTGTCCCAACTCGAACGAAAGCGCGTGACAACTTCGTCTTTACGTTTGAGAACCGCCGGCAGATCTACGCGTACATTCGACGCGTGCACGCCCCAGCGGGCACCCTGCCGCGCATAATGCGCGATCTGAGCGCTGGCCACCATCGTTTTGGTCGGCGTGCAGCCTGTGTTGATGCAAGTGCCGCCCAGCTTGTCTGATTCAATCAGCGCAACCTTCTCTCCTCGCGCTGCAATGGCCTGTGCCAATGGATTCCCGCCCTGACCGGATCCAATCACAATCGCGTCGTACTGAAACTTTTCAGCAGGCATGCTTTCCTCCCTGTTCGCGCACAACGTTTCAAGGCTACTCCATTGCTGCTCCGGACTCGACGCTGAAACGCTTGCCAAATTTCCGGTATCCACAGACCGTACGGTCGGGTTCGTTTTATGGCACAGACTGGGACAATCCCCAAGCGGCAATTCGGCAACACTGGCGTTCAGATCTCTGCGCTCGGGCTGGGCGGCCATCATCTCGGTGATGCCGAGGACGAAAAGACCGCCAAAGCGATCGTCGCGCGCGTAATCGACGGGGGCGTTACGTTCTTCGACAATTGCTGGGAGTATCACATCGGCAAAAGCGAAGCCTGGATGGGTGCCGCGCTCAAAGGCAAGCGCGACCAGGTGTTCCTCATGACCAAGGTGTGCACGCACGGCCGCGACAAGGCGCTTGCGTTGAAGATGCTCGAAGAGTCCCTCAATCGCTTGCAGACCGATCACCTCGATCTATGGCAGATCCACGGCGTGAGTTTCGAAAACGACCCTGAGCTGTTCATACGCCCGAACGGAGCCGCCGAAGCGCTCGCGCAAGCAAAGAAACAAGGCAAAGTTCGTTTCGTCGGTTTCACCGGCCACAAAGACCCGGCCATCCACCTCGCGATGCTCAAAACAGGTTTTCCGTTCGACTCGGTGCAGATGCCCCTGAACCCCTTTGACGCTACTTTCCGCAGCTTCGAAACGCACGTCCTGCCGGAGGTAAACAGGAGAGGCATGGCCGCTCTCGGCATGAAACCACTGCAGGGTGCCGGGCCTGCGATCAAGCAAGGTGTCTTTACACCAGACGAGTTGCTCCGTTACGCCATGAGCCTGCCCGTTACGACCACGATCACCGGCATGGACAAGATGGACGTCGTGGAACAAAATCTGCGCATCGCTCAGAACTTCGAACCCATCTCGCCGGAGGAGATGACTGCCCTGCGTAATCGCGGCAAGCAGTACGCCGATGGACGTTATGAGCTTTATAAAGTCTCGCTTAAGTACGACAATCCACAGGCACGCCTCGCGCACGGTTTTCCGCTTGATATGCAGTCGAAGGAAGTAAAAGAGATGGTTCGTGAAACGCAAAATACCGGGAAGCCCTGGCCGCCCGGCAAATAAACGAGGTCTTGGCGCAAGAATCAATGAACAGTGTTACCCGGCGGCGATTTATTCGGGGAACAGCCGTAGCAGGAGCGGCAACCACAGTTATGGCACAAACGGGGAACGCCAGCGAAATACTAAAACGTCCGCTGGGCAAGTCGGATTTGCAGGTCTCCGCGCTCGCGATGGGCGGATATCATCTCGGCTCAGCCGAAAACCAGGACGCCGCGCGCGAGATGGTGCAGCACGCCATCGATTGCGGCATCAACTTCTTCGACAACGCCTGGGATTATCACAACGGCCAGAGCGAGTCATGGCTCGGCTATGCGCTCGCCGGACGCCGCAAAGAAGTGGTCCTCATGACCAAGGTCTGCACCCAGGGCCGGGACAAGACCGTTGCCATGCAAATGCTGGAAGAGTCTCTACGCCGGCTGAAAACGGACTACCTCGACGTGTGGCAGATTCACGAAGTCATCTACGAAAACGATCCCGATTTCATCTTTGGTTCCAATGGCGCAGCCGAAGCGCTTTTGCAGGCGAAAAAAGAAGGCAAGGTGCGGCTCATCGGCTTCACCGGGCATAAGAAACCAGAAATTCACCTGCGAATGCTGTCGCATGGCTTCCCGTTTGACACCGTTCAGATGCCTCTCAATGCATTTGATGCCACTTTCCGCAGCTTTGAGGAGCAAGTGCTGCCGGAGGCGCGTAAGCAGGGGCTCGCGATCTTCGGTATGAAGAGCCTCGGCGGCAGCGGCGAGTTCGTCAGGGAAGGCGCCATCACCGCCGCGCAGGCCTTGCGCTACGCCATGAGTCTGCCCGTCACCACCACCATCAGCGGAATGGAATCCATGGAGGTACTGAAGCAGAACCTCGCGATCGCAAAAGGCTTCTGGCCATTGAGCGGGACCGAGATGGCGCAGATACGCAACGTTTGCCGCCCCGCGGCCGCCGACGGTCATCTGGAGCTGTTCAAAACCACTACAAAATACGATGGAGACATTGGCCGCCAGCAGCACGGCTATCCATTGGTTGAAGAATTACCCGCCTGAGATCCGCTTCTCTTAGCCGGCAACTCGCTCATAGCATCACAACCGATCGGTAACATTTATAACTGCAGATTAGACATGCTCTCATCATCTCGGGAGACCATCACTGGGGACGTATCCTTCAAGTAAGCTGGAACGTTTGCAGCTGCGCAGCTGCGTTTGCAATTAGCATACGATTGCTTGCGAGCCACTTATCAAGGCCGTATTGAGCAAGCTTGATGGCCTCATCAAACTTGACGCCTGCAGGGCCGACAAACGATATATTGGGACACCAAAGTCCCGGGCGCTCTTCTTGGGGTCACTCCAGCGAGCACTAGCTGCCTTCAGAGCGAATCAGTTCTCAACCGGAAATTCTAACTGGTACGCGTGTTGACGTCGGAAACTCCTAGCTATGTGCGAGGAAGCGTGATGCGGGCGCGCTCCAGCTCTTCGACCTAGTGTTTCAAATCGAAAAGGGGACCCGAGCGCGGTGGCATGACCTGCAGCAAGGGATCAGGTCGTATCGAAAGCTGCCCACCGAAAGGCCGGTCATAAGCAGCTATGAGTAAGAAACAGGCGGCTGCACCGGTCGCAAACAAGCCCATGGCGGCGAGGGCAGAGGCCCGCTTTCCTCCGTGTGAGAGAGCGATGGCCATCAGAACGCACATGGCTTCTATGACAAGGCAAGCCCATTTCACAGAACTTACCGATGACTGGCTGATAAGGATGCGCTGGCGGCGTGCGTCGAGAGCAGATTCAAGCTCAACTGTCATCTCACGTTGTGCAACCCCCTGGCCTTGGCTGGTGGGCGTCAGGGCGAGCGTGAGCTGTAACGCTTCGGCCAGTTGGCGTGGGATGATCTCCAAGGTGGCTGTCCTACGCGCCATCATGGGCCATTCCTTGGTCGCGGCTTCTTCGATGTGACTGTGAATCAGAGTCTCCAATCGGTCTCGCGACTCTGCTGGGAAGGTACCGGCAAGAATCAGAACAGCTCTGAGCGCGCTCGCCTCCTGAGCAACGGCGGCGGTCGCTCGATCATTATTAGTCCACACCTGAGCTGAAATGAACACTACGAAGAGCGCAAAGAGGGTACCCATCGGAGATAGCATACTCGGCGAGAAAGCCCTGGCGCGCACCCACACGCCGACCTCATTCTCCACGACCACTGCGTAGATCAGGCCCGCGCTAAGGTACGCGCAGCCAAAAAACACTACGGCCATCCATCCGATCGGAAGGCTATGCAGCCAATCGCTCAATTACTTGTTCCCCGCCGAGATCTTTATCAACAGCGTGACGGGCTGCAGAACCCGTTTGCGGTTGGCGAGTTCGACCCCATTTTCCCAGAACTAGAGCTTGCCGGCACAGGGGAAGGGTCCCCGTTGATTTGTAGAATAAACTTGAATAAAATCTTCGATCATACTGTTGACTTGTTCTGGTACTTCCAAAGTGGGGAAATGACCTGAGCCTACTGTTTTGCCGATAACGAGCTGCGGACAAAGGCTAGAAAAAAGAGGCAAGTCGCTAAAGCAGCCGCCGCTGTCTTCAATGTACAAAATAGGTAGTTTGCAAGCTGAAACCCGCTCGCGCGCGATTTTGTCCCAAGCAAACATCGCTTCATAAGCCGCCACCCATTGTTCTTGAGGAATTGCAAAAAAAGTCCTTTCGACGTGAGATTTGAAGCGATCAGAAGGCAAGCAAATTTGATGAATGAGTGCTTCGATAGCGGTACGATAGGTGTCGCTTCTGAGGTCGCGAAGAACTTTTTCCAAATCCGCTAGTGCTGCTTTAGGAAATAATACTCCCGAGCTGATTAATACAATGGCGGCAGGCAAGGTTGGGTATCTGGCCGCAAGCTCGACAGCCACCATACCTCCCAGGCTATGGCCAATAATAATTGGCGATGTTATTTTTAGGTCACGGCAAAGAAAGGCTATGTCGTCAGCATATTGTGGAATCGTGCCGTATTTAACGGGCTTATCACTCTTTCCATAGCCTCTTAAATCCAAATTGATAGCGGTACCACGGCGTGCAAAGAAATAGAATTGAGGTGCGAAATGAGAATTATCAGCACCTCCGCCGTGTATGAAAATGAACGTCGGCTTTCCATGACCAGCTTTGTCAAAATAAAGTTCAATTTGGTCGGGTAAGGTGATTTCCATAGGTCTCCTACTGACTGCCGGAATCAAGGGTCATGACAGATCATAACTTCAGAAATTGATTGACGGTGCGCTGGCCGATTCGCTGAGCGGGGTTCGCATCCCGAGAACCGAACATCGGACGGAATTCGATGGCCTCATCGATGCCCTCCGCACTGAGCACCAGCCCGCCACCGCCACCGCCAGATTCTGGTCGAGAAAATGGCGCCGCATTTTCTCTCAGGTCGAAGGCTCTTTTTCTCTTAGTAAGATGTCGAGATAAATGGATATCAACCGGGAGGGCGGGCTTTAGCCCGCGCGGGCGCTTTAGCCCCGCATCTGAGGCCGTGATATGTGGATAGTTCATCTTGCCCTGCGTAGACCGTATACATTCGTTGTTTTCTCAGTTCTGATCCTCATTCTCGGTGCGCTCGCGGCCGTCGTTACACCCAAAGATATCTTCCCTTACATCGATATTCCGGTTGTAAGCGTCGTCTGGAGCTACACCGGACTTACGCCGAACGAAATGGAAAAGCGCATCGTGACCGTCTGCGAGCGCGCCATGACTACCACTGTGAACGACATCGAACACATGGAGTCGGAGTCGTACACCGGCGTCTCTGTTATCCACGTTTACTTTCAGCCGAAAGTGAAAGTCGAACTCGCGCTTTCGCAGATCACGGCCATCGTTCAGACGATCTTACGCGTGCTGCCGCCCGGCACTTTTCCGCCGAATATCCTCAAATACGATGCTTCGAGCGTTCCGGTCCTCACGCTGGGTCTTTCGGGCGAAGGATTGACCGAGCAGGATCTTTACGACCTCGGCCTGAACTTCATCCGCACTCGTCTCGCGACCGTCCAAGGCGCGTCCGTGCCGCTCCCGTTCGGCGGAAAGTCGCGCCAGATCATGGTAGATATCAATCCCAGCTCGTTGTATGCCAGGCATCTCTCCGCTGCGGACATCTCGACTGCTCTCGGCGCCCAGAACATCATTCTTCCTGCCGGTACCGCGCGGGTAGGAAATCTCGAGTACCTGGTCACAACCAACAGCAGCCCGCTCACCGTTGAGGCGATGAACGATCTTCCCGTGCGCGCCTCCAATGGCGCCATCGTCTACCTGAAAGACGTCGCTCAGGTCCGCAATGGCTATGCGGTTCAAAACAATGTTGTGCGCGAGAATGGCCGCCGCTCTTCATTCCTTGCCGTTCTCAAGAACGGCAAAGCGTCAACACTGAATATCGTCGAGGACGTAAAAGCAGCGCTACCGCGTGTGAAGGCGGATCTGCCACCGGCGCTTCGCATCACCCCTCTGTTTGATCAATCGATCTTTGTCCGCAATTCCATCAACGAAGTTCTGCGCGAGGCCGGCATCGCCGCCGGTCTCACCGCGCTCATGATTCTGCTCTTTCTGGGGAGCTGGCGCAGCACAGTCATCGTTTGCGTTTCGATTCCGCTCTCGATTCTGACGTCAGTCTGTATTCTTGCTGCGCTCGGACAAACGATCAACGTTATGACGCTCGGGGGTCTCGCGCTGGCCGTCGGTATCCTCGTCGACGATGCAACTGTCGAGATCGAGAATACCCATCGCAACCTTGAGCATGTGGGCAACCCGCTCGTTCACGCTATTCTCGATAGTGCCAGCCAGGTCGCCGCGCCCGCGCTCGTTTCCACGCTTTGCATCTGCATCGTTTTCACCCCGGTCCTGTTGTTGACTGGTGCGGCGAAATATCTCTTCACACCGCTCGCCATGGCTGTCGTATTCGCGATGCTCGCTTCCTATTTCCTCTCACGAACGCTCGTGCCGACGATGATGCATTATCTGCTTCCCGCGGAAGTCGACCTTTACCAGCGCAAAGAGGGCGATCCTGAGCCTGCAGCTGCCAAAAATTGGCTGTGGCACGTTCACGAGCGCTTCAATCACCATTTTGAGCGTCTTCGCACTCGCTATCGAAGCTGGCTCGAGTGGAGCCTGCATCATCGCGCAATCGTGCTTATCCTGTTCGGCATTTTCGTGGGCGGTTCGCTCTTCCTCACAACTGTCATCGGCCGCGACTTCTTCCCGTATGTCGATTCAGGCCAGATGAAACTGCATGTTCTGCCTCCGGCCGGCACTCGCATCGAACAAACGGAAGTCATCTTTGCGGCAATCGAAGCCGAGATCCGCAAAATTCTGCCGCCTGACCGGATCGACATGATCCTCGACAACATCGGTCTACCCGGAGGCGGCGTGAATCTGGCCTTCGGCAACAATGCAACGATCAGTAACTCCGACGGCGACATTTCCATTTCGCTGAAGCCTGGTCCTCGTGAAACCCTGCAGTTCACGCGTGAGCTGCGCAACGGGCTTGCGCAGAAATTCCCTGACGAGACATTCTTTTTCACGCCCGCGAACATGACCAATCAGATCCTGGATTTTGGCTTGCCGGCTCCTATCGACATTCAGGTTGTCGGCCGCAATCCCCAGGAAAACTTTCCCATCGCCCAGAACCTTCTCAAACTGGTGCAGGCGATTCCCGGTGTTGTCGATGCGCACATCCATCAGCAGGTCGCTTACCCGACCCTCCAGGTGAACGTCGATCGCAGCAAGGCCCAACAGCTAGGTCTGCGCCAGCTCGATGTCGCGCAAAGCACCTTAATCTCGCTATCGGGCACGTCACAGACTGCGCCCAACCAGTGGTTGAATCCCCAGAACGGCGTCAATTACCAGGTCGTCGTGCAAACGCCTCAGTACCGTATTGATTCCTTTGACGCGCTGCAGCGCACGCCCATCACCGCGAATAACGGCGCCAATAGCCAGCTACTTGCCAATCTCGCGACTCTGAAACGCGCGGCTGCACCCATCGTCGTCGACCACTACAACGTCCAGCCGACTTTTGACGTTTATGCCGACGTCGACCAGCGCGACCTTGGCAGCGTGGCAGATCGTATTCACCAGATCATGAGGCGGACCACGCATCTGCCCCCCGGAACCTTCCTCGAGCTTCGCGGCGAAGTTGCTACCATGGAGCACTCGTTTTCGCGGCTTGAGCTTGGTATCGGCTTTGCCGTCATCATTGTTTATCTCTTAATGGCGGTTAATTTCCAAAGCTGGCTTGATCCCTTCATCATCCTCATGGCCTTGCCCGGTGCATTCTGCGGCATTCTCTGGATGCTTTACCTCACGCAGACCACCTTCAGCGTGCCGTCCTTGATGGGCTCGATCATGACGATCGGTGTGGCAACCGCGAACTCCATTCTGCTGGTGGTGTTTGCAAACGATCAGCGCGCCCATCAGAACCAGCTCGATGCCGCGCTGGAGGCTGGCTATATTCGCCTGCGCCCCGTCTGCATGACCGCTCTCGCGATGATTATCGGTATGCTTCCTATGGCGCTTGCATTCGGCGAAGGCGGCGAGCAGAACGCACCTCTCGGCCGAGCTGTCATCGGCGGATTGCTGGTCGCGACCCTCAGTACGCTTTTCATCGTTCCGATCATCTATTCGCTTCTGCGGCGAAAAGCACCCATCAACTTCGACGAAAAGATTGACAAGGAATACAAGGGCGAAATTGATCCTGACGGCCGGCCGCGTCGCCAGGGGTCATAGGTGTCGCCCGGCGTCATAGGTATGGAGCTGTAGATATGGCGGGTACTGATTTTCGCGGCCACTCGCCACGGCATTGGGGGCTCTTTTTAGTCTTGCTAATTCTGGGGGCTGCCGTTGTCATTCTTGTCGGTTGGCTCCCGCGCCACAAGCGTGAGGAAAAGATCGATCAGGAAGCCCAGGCGCGAGTGGACACTGTTCCTCGCGTGCAAGCTGTCAGAGTCGAACAGGCTCCCCGCTCGAACGAGTTAATGGTTCCTGGCACCAGCCAGGCGTACATCGAAGCGCCGATCTACGCTCGCTCCTCCGGCTATCTCAGCCAACGGCTCGTCGATATCGGCGATCGCGTTCACACCGGCCAGCTGCTTGCCGTCATTGATGCGCCCGATCTTGATAAGCAGGTCTCTCAAGCCCGCTCCACCTTGCGGCAAAGCGAGTCAAACCTGACGCAAATGCAAGCGCAGCTCCATCTTGCCTCGCTCACCTGGGACCGCTATAAGGTTCTGGTGGCCAAAGGCGTCTTTTCACGGCAGGACGGCGATACCCAGGAAGCCAACTTTCGCGTGTCGGAAGCCAACGTACGCGCCGCCGAGAACACGGTTCAGGCCAACCGCGACAACCTCGAACGCCTGATCGTATTGCAGCAGTTCGAGCGCGTGACCGCTCCTTTCGATGGCGTTATTACCGCGCGAAATGTGGATGTCGGTGCGCTCATCACCGCTCAAGGTTCAGGACTCGGGACCTCCGATCAGTCAGTTCCCGGCGGAACGCAATCTGCTGCAGAGGGTAATAACGCGGGCTCGTCAGGCGCGCTTTCTTCCAACGCCGCGCCGCCCACCGGAGGAACGCAGGGTGGCGCGCTCTTCAACATTGCCAGTACGGACCGGCTTCGCGTCCTGGTCTCGGTGCCCGAATCTTATTCGACCAGTATCCAGGTGGGCCAGCGGGCTCAGGCGTTTTTCGATGCCACCTCGAGTCACGCACTGCCCGCTCGCGTGACCCGCACCACGGCGGCTATCGATCAGAATACCCGCACGCTTCTCGTAGAAGTGCAGGTCGCGAATCCAGGTGGCCGCCTGATGCCCGGCAGCTTCGTAATCGTGAATTTCGTTCAGGTGCAGTCGCGGCCGCCGCTGCTGATCCCCGGTGAATCCATTGTGGTTCGGGATGGCAGGAGTGTTGTTGCCCGAGTGGGAGAAAACAACGTTGTGCATTTTCAACCTATCGTCATCGGCCGCGATTACGGCAACGAGACCGAAATTCTAAGCGGCCTTCACGCCGGCGACATTATCGCTCGCACCGTCTCCGATGCAGTTCAGGAGGGCGGAAAAGTGGAGCCGCAGATCATCAACACGCAACAGCAACAGCTCGGCGGCCAATCCGATCGGCGTCCCTCGACGGAAGGCCGCTACGGAGATCAGGCCCTGACCAATCAGGGCTCTACTGGGGCCCAGCAATCGAAGCAGAGCCAGGGTGGTCCCTCAGCCACAAGCGGATCCGGCAAAGATGCGAACTCCGCGGCGCCTACAAAGCGATGAGAGCAGTCCTGGTCTCTCTTCTCTCGTTTCAATTGATATCTGCTCAGGCGCTTCAGGTGCAACCTGTGCCGCCCCCGCAGACTCCGCCGGTACCCGGACAGGCCTCGCCCGCTCTTCAGCGAATTGAATTGGACCGAACCGCCCCGCCAAAAGAGACCGCCATAATCCCCGAGCGCGGTTCTATTCTTGATTTCATCGCGCCTTACCGGCTGCCTAGTGCCGGACCGCTTCCTCTAAGTCCCGCTGACCGGGCCCGCAGCTACGTCCGCGACGGGGCGATCTATCTCTCCCTCTATGAAGCGATCACGCTCGCCATCGAGAACAACCTTGATGTGGAAGTCGCGCGCTACAATCTGTCGATCGCCGGGACCGACATCCTTCGTGCCAAGGGCGGTGGAGAGGTTAGGGGCATAGACTACTCGATTGGAGAGAGTCCAACCGGTGTTGGTGGACCTGGAAGCCCACTGCTGAACAGCGCCGCATCGTCGGTGACACCGACGACGCCCACCGTCAATGATCTGACCTCGCTGAATATCCTGGCCGAAACGACGACTGATCTTTCCGTGCTCGGCCCTGCTCCCTTTGCCATCGGACCAGCACTACCGGCATTTCAGCCGACATTCATCGGGCAGAACGGCTGGTTCCAGCGGCCGGATATTCCGATCCTGGCGAGCGCAAGCTCGGGCGGCGCCGGAACGCCCGGGGCGTCGTCTTATCCCACGCTGAACTTCATTACCGCGAACTACGCGCTTGTTCAGGGCTTCAGTTATGGAACTCAACTGCAGGTTGGCATGACAAACGCCAACTCGGTCCTGTATGGCGATCACTCCCAATACAATCCCTTCGCCACGCCAAACACCTCTGTCACGCTGAGCCAGCCGTTGTTGCGGGGTTTTGGGCGGGATGTCAATCTGCGCTACGTGAAAATCGCGAACATCAACCAGAAAATCTCGCGGCTGCTCTTCTACCAGCAGCTCATAAGTACGGTTTACGGCGTTGCGCGCCTGTACTATGATCTTGTTTCCCTGAACGAAAACGTCGCGGTGAAAAGAGAAACGCTGACCGCCGCCGAAAAACTGTTCGAAGATGACAAATTGCAGGAAGAGCAGGGTACTCTGGCGCCGCTTGGGCTGACCCAAGCCCAGGCGCTCGTCACCTCCAGCCAGCTTGATCTCATCCAGGCCCAGGGTCTGGTCCGCCAGCAGGAGGTAATTCTCAAATCCCAGCTCTCGCGCCGCGGCAGCGCCGACCCCGTCTTTGCCGAGTTGCCAATCATCCCAACCAGCCGCATCATAATTCCCGCATCCGATGATCTTCCTTCCATCAATTCGCTCGTCTCACAAGCGCTTGCCCAGCGGCCGGATCTGATTCAGGCGTCGTTGCAGGTCCAGAGCGAGGAGGTCGCGCTGAAGGCCTCCCAGAATGCAACGCGGCCGCAGTTGGATGTAGTCGGAAATTTTCAGACCCGCGGCAATACCGAGCAGCCCTTTACCATCATCGGCACTCCCGGTACAGGGTTGGTTGCGGTGCCGGGCGACCTTGGTGTCGCGGGTCTGCGCACATCACATATCTACCAGGCGGGAATTCAATTTAACCTGCCCCTCAGCAATCACGTCGCTCAAGCGGATGCCGCGCGCGATCTCCTGCAGCTTCGACAGGCTCAGGCGCGAACGCAGGTAATCGCGAATCAGGTCAGGGAGGACGTAGAGAACTCCGTCATCGCCTTGCAAACGGCGCGCTCCGCGCTGAACGCCGCAATCCAGAGCCGCATCTATCAGGAGCAGCTGGTTGACGCCGAGAGAGACAAGCTCTCGGTCGGCGCCTCAACTAATTTCCTCGTCATTCAGCAGGAAAGTTATCTTGCTCAGGCCCGCTCCACTGAAGTATCAGCGCGCAGTGTCTGGATCAAAGCGCGTGTAGCTCTCGATCGTTCGGTAGGCAATCTGCTTGAGAAGAACGGAATCACGTATGATGATTCTGTTCGCGCGGAATTGCGTCTCGCGCCGCGAGCTGAGCCCGCCGCACAGTAGTCGCGGGCCTGGCACTCCCGGCAGCATCTACTCGTTCACGGCGGCCAGATCTTCAGGACGCCCCACGTCGCGCCACGCGCCTTCCACCACCGAAGTGCGAAGCTCCAGTCCACTGTCCAGCATGGCGCCGAGCGCGGAAGTAAGTTCATACTCGTTGCGCTCAGAAGGTTGAAGGCGCGCCAGGTAATCAAACACTACCCGTCGAAAGCCATAGATGCCCGCGCTGTTCCAGCGAGTCGCGGAGGTCCCCTTCGGAGGCTTCTCTACAATTCGGCCAATCCGGCCGCCCTCTTCGTAAACGGCAGCTCCCTGCCACGGATCGTCAATTTCTTTTACTCCAATGACCGCCGCTGCACTAGGGTTTGCGTCTAAAACCGATACGCAGTGCGCGTATGCGGCGGAATCGCAAACGATGTCGCCGTAGGTAAGCAGAAAAGGATCCGCACCGGCAAAATCTTCCGCCAGGAGAGCCGCGGAACCGGTGCCGTTCACGGGCTGTTGTAGCCGGAACTCGATCGGCAGGCGCCAGTTTCGGAAATAATCTTCGATCAGCTCGTGCTGCACGCCGACTACCAGTAAGAAGCGTTTAAGACCCGCTGCCGCCAGTGCTTCCAAAATGTGCTCCAGCATGGGACGGCCGTGAATCAGCAGCATTGCCTTGGGGGTACTTTTCGTGATGCCGCCCATTCGGCTTCCTTTTCCTGCCGCGAGTATTACGGCCCGTGAGACCGCGCTTTCAGGCAAACAATACCCCGGCGGATGGTTCGGCGAAAAACAAGTGAGATTCCGAATCGAAGCCGGCACGCCCCGAGTAAAACCGCTCGACCAATCCTGCCCGCACCCTCTCGCGATTGGCCATCGTGCAAAGGATAATGACATACCCGCCGAAACCGGCTCCCGTCAGCCGCGCTCCCGTTGCGCCGCATTGCATGGCGCAGGCGGCCAGTTCGTCAAGCGCCGGGTTGCTCACACAGAGCTGGTCGCGCAGGCTCGCATGCGACGCGCAGAGCAGATTCCCGAACTCCTCCGCGTCAGCGCGTTCCATCGCCGTGACCGCGCCCTCAACCCGCTCGGCCTCGCTGATTACGTGCAGGAAGCAGCCCAGCTCATCCGGGTTCAAACCAGCCTGCCGCGCGCGTCGAGTGAGTTCGCCTGACGGGTACCGGAGAGCCTCACGGAACGAGGAGAACCCGGTTTTGAGAAGGGCCGCGCTGCCGGCTTCGCGGCGCGAGTTGTATTCGGCTCGTGCGCTCCCCGACTTCTCTGCGGTCGTCAGGCTATGGGCAGCAAGAAACGCCCAGTCTACCGGCGCGGGTATAGCTTTCAGTTCGAGCGGAGCGAAGCGAATGAGCAATGCCGATCCGGGCGACGCACCAAGAATCGCTGCGTGATCCATGCCGCCGCCGCGTGTGCCCACTAGTTGCTCGCCTTCCGGAAAAACATTCATCAATTCGTTAAAATCCGTACCGACTCCATTTGCGGCAAGCAGTGCCAGCGTTATGCCGATGAGCACAGCCGACGAAGAGGACAGTCCGGCCGCCGGCGGCAGGTCCGATGTGATGACGGCATCAATGCCTTGCGTGAGTGGCCAGTGGGTTGCAGCTATGGCGACTGCGGCGCTCAAATAATTTCCCCAGTCACCAGGCGTGCGGTTTGCATCTGCAAGTCCGTGCAACACCCTGCACCGGGGGCTGTAACCGGCAGATTCTATTCGTACTACGCGGTCATCGTTCGCTCGAAATGCGATTTCGATCCGCCGCTGAACTGCGATGGGCATGACAGGCAGATCGTGATAGTCAATGTGTTCACCGATGAGATTGATACGTCCGGGTACGGACAGAACCTGGGTAGCATCTCCGCCAAAGCGGGACGCGAAAAGCTCACGCGCCGATTGCATGGATTTTACATCTTGAGTTGAGCACAATGCCTTACTCATTGCATCTAACCTACCGCGACTGCGGAACATTGCGTGTGCGTAACGGCCGCGACGGAACACTAATCTCGGTTAGCCGTATCACTGAGCGGGCGGCTTTGTGGTGCGATGATGAAAGTAACTCCTTCCTATTAAGACAAGCAGATCTCGTGCGTAGAAACGTTCGCAATTTACAGATTTTCTTTATTTCAGTGTGTTTGGCCACTGCGGTGGCGGCACTCTCGTCCTGCAAAAAAAAGCAGGAGGCCATGAATCCTATGGCGGCGATGATGATGGAGGCTGCCCCTGTTCGGGCCGTTGCTGCCGTTAGCCAGGACGTTCCGCTCGATGTCTCGGCGGTTGGCAGCGTCGAGGCCTTGAATACGGTGGACGTAAAGTCGCGAATCGCCGGCGAAGTGCTCCGGGTGGATTTCCAGGAAGGGCAATTCGTCCAAAAAGGGGAGCGCCTCTTCCAGATCGACCCGGAGCCCACTCTGCGCCAATTGGCGGAAATACAGGCTGACATCACGAAGGACATGGCGCTGGAGCAGCAGGCTAAGGCGAATGTCGTCAAAGACGAAGCGCAGATCAAGCAGACGCAGGCATCGGCGGATCGCGCAGTAGCGCTGGCCAAAGACGGCATCTTCTCAAAAGAGCAAACGGAACAAACGGTAGCCACCAATGAGACAGCCCTGGCTTCCTTAAAGGCAGATCAGGCTGCCGTCGAGAGCGCGTCTGCTTCGTTGAAGGCCGACCGCGCGCGTCTCGCGCAGACGCAACTGCAGCTTCAGTACACCGACATTACGGCTCCCATCTCCGGCCGGGCAGGCGCGATTAGCGTGAAGGCCGGAAACCTCGTCAAGGATAATGATGCCGCTTTGGTGACCATCCTTCAGATTTCACCGATTGAGGTGAGCTTCGGCGTGCCGCAGCAGCTCCTGCCGGAAGTGCAGCGCTACAACACGCAGGGGCCGCTGCTCGTGAGCGCGACAACCGTGGACGGCAAGGCAGTGACCGGCCGCCTGAAGTTCATTGATAGCTCCGTGGATTCGACCACGGGCGCAATCAAGTTGAAAGCCGAGTTCGAAAATGCGGACCACGTTCTCTGGCCGGGACAGTTCGTGAGCGTGCAGGCGAGACTCAGCTTGCAAAAGAACATGGTCGTCGTGCCGAACAGCACCGTCGAGACGGGACCACAGGGGAAATATGTCTGGGTGATGAACCGGAGCAACAGCACCGTGACCATGCGGCCCGTCGATGTTCTTCGTCTTTATAAGGCGCCGAAGCAGCCGATGGAGGAAGCGGTTATCGGTAATGGGCTACAGCCAGGAGATATGGTCATAACCGAAGGCCAGATGCGGCTCATGCCGGGGGCGAAGGTGCGTCTCCTTAATCCACAAGCGACGCAACTGGGAGAGAACGGCGGCTCGGCGGGAAATCAAAGCAGTTCCAAGCAAGGCGACTCTTAAGGACAGGCATGCACTTTACCGACTTATTCATACGCCGCGCGATCACAACCACGCTGGTTATGGCCGGCATTTTGATCTTCGGCCTGATCAGTTACTTCACGCTGCCGGTCAGCAACCTGCCGGCGGTTGAATACCCGACCATTCAGGTGGAGGCATCTCTTCCGGGTGCCAATCCGGACGTAATGGCGTCGTCTGTCGCCACTCCACTCGAAAACGAGTTTTCAACGATTGCCGGCATCGACAGCATGTCTTCCTCGAGTTCGCTCGGTTCGACATCCATCACGCTGCAGTTTGACTTGAACCGCAACATTGATGCGGCCGCGCAGGATGTGCAGGCAGCGATCGCTCGAGCACAAGGCGCTCTCCCGACGGACATGCCGTCGCCTCCTTCTTACTCGAAGGTGAATCCGGCTGAGCAGCCGATTATGTACATAGCCGTGCACTCGCCGACCATGACACTCTCGGCGCTCGACAAATACGGCGAAGAAATGATGGCCCGGCGTATTTCCATGGTCAGCGGCGTGGCGCAGGTAGAGGTTTTCGGAGCCGCAAAATATGCGGTCCGCGTCCAAGCGGACCCCGCGAAACTGGCGGCGCACGACGTCGATCTTGAAGAAGTACGCAGCTCCCTGCAAAACGGGAGCCTGCAACTGCCGGCCGGCTCTCTGCATGGATTCACGAAGGCGTTCACGGTGCAGTCGAACAGCCAGCTTACATCGGCTGATCAGTTTCGACAGCTCATCGTTACCTATAAGAATGGCAGCCCCTTGCGTTTGGGCGACCTGGGCAACGTCCTCGACAGCGTCAGCAATGATAAGACCCGGTTCTGGATTAACGACAACCTCAGCATTGTTTTGGCAGTGAAGAAACAGCCGGGCGTCAACACCGTTCAGGTTGCCGACGCTGTGAAGGCGCTCTTACCCGTACTGAAAGAATCGATGCCGGCCGGCGTAATCATCGACAAGGCCTTCGATGCGTCGCAGAACATCCGCGAATCCATCGCCGATGTGAAGTTCACGCTGATTCTGACCATCTGCCTTGTGGTAGGCGTGATCTTCTTCTTTCTGCGAAATGTGTCCGCTACGCTGATTCCGAGCCTGGCGGTGCCGCTGTCATTGCTCGGTACGTTTGCGGCGATGAAGCTGCTTAACTTCACCATCGACATGTTCTCGATGATGGCCATGACGCTCTCGGTCGGTTTCGTTGTCGATGACGCGATCGTAATGCTCGAAAACATCGTCCGGCACATGGAAATGGGCAAATCGCGCATGCAGGCGGCGCTCGACGGCGCGCGCGAAGTCGGTTTCACTATCGTTTCGATGACGATTTCGCTCGTTGCGGTATTCATTCCCGTACTCTTTATGAGCGGGATTATCGGACGACTGCTGCGCGAGTTTTCGATAACCATTGCGGTCGCTGTTTTGATCTCCGGCTTCGTTTCGCTTACTCTGACGCCGATGCTCTGCAGCCGTTTTCTGCGCCATGAGAGTCATCCGACCGGCAGATTTTATTTGTGGTCGGAGCGTTTCTTTACCTGGCTGAACAATGCATACCGGCGTACCTTGGTCGTCGTCTTGCGGCATCGAAGAATCACTCTCGCGACCAGTATTCTCCTGACTGTCGCGACGGTTTACTTGTTCGTAGTCATGCCGAAGGGCTTTATGCCAACCGTCGACCAGGGCTTTGCATTCGGCGGTGCGGAGGCATCGCAGGATACGTCGTTCGACAAAATGGCCGGCCTGATGCAAGAGGTCAAAGAAATCCTGGCGAAGGATAAATGGGTGTCCTTTTATGGGGCAGGTACACCGATGGGGGATCAGAATACAGGATTCATCTTCCTCGACTTCTCCGCGGCAAAGCACCGGCCGCCCGCTGATGCGATCATCGGCGAGCTGGAAGAGAAATTCTCGAAGATCCCCGGCCTGATGGTGTTCCTGCAATCGCCGCCGCTCGTAACGCTCGGCCAGAATGAAGGGCGCGCCCAATACTCCGTCGCACTGGAGGATCCGGATACGGCGGAGCTGTACAAATGGGCTCCCATATTGGAAGCGAAGCTGCACTCGGTACCGCAAATCAAAGATATCTACAGCGACCTGCGTTTGGCGACCCCGCGTCTGAATGTAGACATCGACCGCAATCTGGCAATGGCGGTCGGTGTTTCTCCGGACGCGATCGCGAACACGCTCTACGATGCTTACGGGAACCGCCGCGTGACCACCATCACGGC
>JAFAMM010000199.1 GCA_019233375.1 Acidobacteriaceae bacterium | reverse complement strand
GAGATCGCGAGAGCTCTCTCGGACGCGCGCTGGATTTCCTCAACGTGATCGGCATTTTGCTCCACGGCTATGGAATCCCGGCGGCAAATGAGATTTTGCAACTCGGCGATGCGTGATTCCAGCTTCGCTTTAAAAGTATCCAAATATTGACTAATCGATGACGATGGCGGCACGTTCCGGATACCGCAATCGACGTGCCATTGGGCGCGCCCATTCGGATCACGCTGAAAACAACCACAATCGGCGGTTTTGCAGCCTATCAACGCTCGATTACGGGGTGCCAAAACGCCGTCATTTGTTGAGACATGATCATTTGCTTCGAGACGAACACGCTTAGCTGCACCGTCCCGTCGCCCAACAAACGAAGGCGTTCATCGCTCCTCTCATATGAAGGCGGAACTTCGCCGCCACATGCAAGAGAAGCAGCGTGGAACACCTCTGGATCACAAACATCTTTAATCGTTTCTTAGCAGGTCCAGCCGACGCGCTTCTCAATGCCTTAGGAACTCCGGCGAAAGACCCCACCCGGCCATGGACGGACTGGATGGTCTGCGAAATAGTCATCGCGCTGCTGCTGATCATAATCTGCGCAACGCTTCGACCGCGCTTATCGTTACACAATCCCGGCAAGCTGCAGCACCTGGCGGAAATTACCTACGATTTTGTTCATGCTTCGGGCGAAGAAGTAGTCGGGCCAATCGGTGTACGCTATCTGCCCTACTTTGGAGCGCTGTTCCTTTTTATTCTGGCGATGAACCTTATGGGATTAGTCCCGGGATTCGAATCGCCCACCATGCATCCGATGGTGCCGCTCGGATTAGCTGTTGCTACGTTCGCGTTCTACCATTACGCCGGCATTCGCCAGCAAGGCTTCGCTTATATCAAGACGTTTCTCGGGCCATTCTGGTGGCTTGCCTGGCTTATGCTGCCGATCGAAGTCATAAGCCAGCTTGCCCGGCCGTTATCGCTCACGGTTCGTCTATTCGCCAACATGTTTGCGGGTGAGCAGGTTTACCTGACCTTCGTCGCTCTCACAAAAGTTGTCATACCCGTCATCTTTATCGGCTTACACTTTTTCGTCGGTTTCTTGCAGGCTTACATTTTCATGTTGCTTGCGATGGTTTACGTCGGAGGAGCTGTTACGAAAGAGGACTAAGGCTTTATCAAGCTTTCAGTGTGAGCGCCCGGCGTCCCAACGTATGGTGTCGAACCACCTCCTGGAAGCAACTTACTAGGAGAAACAATGAAGAACAAACTTGTCCTGCTCATCATCAGCATGCTGGCTTTGGCAGGCCCTATGCTCGCCCAAGGCGCCGGTGCTGGCAATCCAACTGACGCCAACCGGCGGGCTGCTGCTTACATCGCAATGGGTATCGCCTCGGGGCTTTGCGGTCTCGGCCAGGGTCGGGCTACAGCGTCCGCAGCGGAAGCCATGGCACGAAATCCCGGCGCTGTTGCGGCGATACGAGTAGCACTCATCCTCGGACTGGTGCTAATCGAATCTCTGGCCTTATACACGCTTGTCATCACATTTGTTGCACAGTAAAACGGCTACATCAAGCGATGCAATCTACCGTCGATAACCTTCTTGAGCTGCTGATAACGTCAGTACCGACGATTGTCATCTTTGTGTTCTTGGCCCTCTACCTGAACATTATGCTGTTCCGGCCGATCGGAAAGATTCTCGCGGATCGCAAGAAGGAGACGGAAGGCATGCGCGAGCTTGCTCAGCGTGCTTACGACGCAGCGAAACAGAAAGCCTCCGAGTACGATCGTGCTCTGGAGGCTGCTCGCGCCGCCATCCGTGCGGAACTCGAAGCAGCGCGACGGAAATGGTTGGACGAGCAGGGGGCAGCCATCGCAAAGGCCCGGGCGGAAATGGAGGAACAAATCCGCAACGCCAAACTGGACATTGCTGCCCAGTTGCAGCGTGAACAAGCCGCTTTGGAGAAGGCAGCCGAATACTTGAGCGAATCGGTGGTCAACACTTTGCTTGAACGGAGAGCGGCCTGATGCGCTGCCGTTGTTTTCTATTCAGTACCATTTTTCTGCTAATTGCCGGGTCCACGACCTTCGCGCGCGAATCAGCCAGTCCGGCATCCGACTCTTCCGAATCGTGGAAGATCGCGAACTTCATCATCTTCGCCGTTGGGCTTGGTTGGATGATGGCTCGCTATGCCCCGCGGTTCTTCAACGCCCGTTCAGCCGATATCCAAAAGGCCATCAAGGACGCAACCGGTCTAAAGATGGATGCCGATCTGCGCTATTCGGAAATCGACAGGAAGATAGCCGCGCTGGCTGAAGAGATCACGCGCTTGCGTAATCAGAATGCCGTACAAATGGAGCAGATACACGAAAACATCCTTCGTGAGACAGAGCAGGAGATTCAACACATTCATGAAAATGCAGCGGCCGAGATGGAAGCGTTGCGCGGCGAAGCTGTGCAACGCGCCAGGCGTCGGACCGCCCGCCGTTCCCTCTCGCTGGCCGAACAGCGGCTTGAGGATCTCCTGGCTGATTCCGAGCCCGATTTCCTGTTTCACGAATTCTTGAAGACATTACACCGGGGAGTGAATTAGGTGAGAGGAGCTTCGGCCTCGCACTATGCGCGCGCTTTAGCCGACGCGGTCATGTCACCCGATTCAGACTTAGATCCGCATAAAGCGATCGACCAGCTGCATGCTTGCGAGCGACTCCTTTCTTCATCGAAGGATCTGCAGTTGGTGCTTGTCTCCCCGATCATCAGCAAAGCGGAGAAGTTCAACATCGTCCGCCAGCTTGCAGGCCAGCTCGGGCTTCATCCGACGATACGCAACTTTTTGCTCCTCGTAGCATCGCACAGGCGCACGGCCGAATTTCGGCGCATGGTCAGGCAGTTTGAGCAGATAGTCGATGAGCGCCTGCGTCTGACCGCGATCGAAGTCTCTTCGAGGCGGGCGCTGACTACGGCACAAAAGGGAGAGATTGAACGTGTGCTCGTAGACAAGCTCGGCAAAGCCATCGAGGTTCGCTACAAGATCGATTCTTCGCTTCTGGGCGGGATAAGAGCTTGCATCGCCTCGAAAGAGTACGACGCGACGATCCGGGGCGGGCTGGAACGGCTCCGGGACCAGTTAGCAGCAAATCTTTGAGAGGAATAAATCGACGATGCCCGATATCAAGGCAGACGAGATATCTAAGGTCCTGTTAGCACAAATTACTAACTTCGACTCAGCAACCGACGTATCCGAGACGGGTTCGGTCATCAGCGTCGGTGATGGAATCGCGAGAATCTATGGCCTGCAAAATGCGATGGCCGGGGAGCTGCTCGATTTCGGCCCGCAGTGCTCAGGCATCGCGTTAAACCTGGAGCAGGATCAAGTCGGCGCCGTATTGCTCGGAGACTTCTCACAGGTGCGCGAGGGGGCGCAGGTCCGCCGCACCAAACGCATCATGTCCGTCCCGGTGGGCGAGGCAATGATTGGAAGGGTTATCAATTCCCTAGGTCAGCCGTTGGACGACAAAGGCGAGATCGCGGCAAAGGAATTCAGCGACCTCGAACGCATCGCTCCAGACGTGGTCGAGCGGCAGCCGGTGAAAGAACCGCTGCAGACCGGGATCAAAGCTATTGATGCCATGGTGCCCATCGGGCGCGGCCAACGTGAGTTGGTGATTGGAGACCGCCAGACCGGCAAGACCACGATAGCGATCGACACGATAATCAATCAAAAAGGCCAAAACATCGTTTGTATCTATGTCGCTATCGGCCAAAAGCGATCCACCGTCGCGCAAGTTATCAGGACTCTCGAACAACACGGCGCGATGGAATACACGATTGTTGTGGCTGCCACCGCGTCAGATCCGGCTCCGATGCAATATATCGCCCCGTACGCGGGCTGTGCTATCGGCGAATACTTCAGAGACTCCAAGCGGCACGCTCTCTGTATCTACGACGATCTTTCGAAACACGCGGCCGCATACAGAGAGATCTCGTTGCTCCTGCGCCGGCCGCCCGGACGCGAGGCTTATCCGGGCGATGTCTTCTATCTTCACAGCCGGCTTCTCGAGCGAGCTGCCAAACTCTCGGAGGAAAAGGGCGGCGGCTCTCTGACGGCTTTGCCGTTTATCGAGACACAAGCGGGCGACGTTTCCGCCTACATCCCAACAAACGTCATTTCCATCACCGACGGCCAGATCTATCTCGAAAGCGATCTTTTCAATCAGAACATACGCCCCGCGATCAACGTTGGCCTGTCAGTAAGCCGGGTGGGCGGCAGCGCGCAGATGAAGGCCATGCGCTCCGTCGCCGGCACTCTCCGGCTGGACCTGGCCCAATACCGCGAATTGGCCGCCTTCGCTCAATTTGGCTCCGACCTGGATAAAGCGTCGCAGGCCCAGCTCAACCGAGGCAAACGGTGGGTGGAGGTCCTGAAACAAGGACCGTATTCCCCCATCGCGGTAGAAAAGCAGGTCGCGATCCTTTTCGCGGGCAGCCAAGGTTTACTCGACGACATCGAGATCACTGATATTCGCCGTTTCGAAACTGAACTCTATCGGTATCTCGACGCCAGCAAGGCCCAACTGTTGAGCTCGATTCGAGAGAAGCGCACGCTCACCGATGACATCAAGACGCAATTAAAAGACGCGATCATCGAGTACAAACAGCGCTTCCAGAGCGCGCCCAAAGCCGGCGCGAGTATCCCCGCAGACGCGCCGGCGCCAGCGAAAGATACACGCGAGCAGCCCGCGGCAGCAAGCTCTAACGCGGCCCAACAGCCACAGGATCAGAAAGAACCAGCGCACGCCGGCACCGGGGGCTAGCAAACATGCCGAGCCTCATCAATATCCGGCGCCGTATTCGAAGCGTAAACAATACCCAGCAAATCACGAAGGCCATGAAAATGGTTTCCGCTGCCAAGCTGCACCACGCGCGGGATCGCGCCCTCGCTTCACGTCCTTACGCCGGGATGATGACTCAAGTTCTATCCGACCTTGCCGCAGCGGCCGGCGGCATTGAAGATCCCGGTGACCTTCCGCTTCTACAGGTCCGAGAAGAAAAGCGCATTCAGCTTATTGTGGTCACGAGTGATCGAGGGCTGGCCGGCGCGTTCAATGCCAATCTTCTTCGAGCGTCAGAACGGTTTATAGAGGATCACCCGAAGGCCGATATACATGTGGAAAGCATCGGCCGCAAAGCTCGCGATTACTTCGCCAGACGCAGCGTCCCGATAAGCGGCGAGCATGTCGGAATTATCGAAAAGCCGCGATACGAGGATGCAAAAGCCATCGCCGCAAAGATGATCGGACTCTATTCCAGGCAAGAAATCGACGCTGTTTACATCATCGGAAATGAATTCAAGAGCGTCATGAATTCGAATCTTACGATCAGGCGCATTCTTCCGATCGCGTTGCCCGAAGGTGGGAGCCAGATCGATTTCATCTACGAGGAGCCCGCGGGCGAACTGCTGAAGGCTTTGCTGCCGCGCTATGTCGAAATTTCCATCTACCGGGCCATGCTCGAATCCGTTTCAGCCGAGCATGCCGCCCGGATGACGGCTATGGACGCCGCTACCCGCAATGCCGGCGAAATGTCTGAGCGACTTACACTTCATTTTCATCACGCTCGCCAGAGTGCAATCACAACTGAACTAATCGAAATAGTAAGTGGCGCCGCGGCGCTGTCATAAGGAGTTTACTTGATGCAGGAACAGCTAGCCGAAGGACACGTCATACAGGTGACCGGACCCGCAGTGGAGATTCAATTCCCTGAAGGCCGTCTTCCAATGATCTTCAACGCGATCAGAATCACCAGTGACGGGTACGACGTTCCGTATAAGATCGACATCATTGCCGAAGTCGCCCAGGAGATAGGTGATGGCATCGTGCGCGCGATTGCCATGGAGCCTACGGATGGCCTTGTACGGGGCATGAAAGCCTACGATACCGGCGCGCCCATCACGATTCCGGTAGGCAGGCAGACCCTCGGCCGGGTTCTCAATGTATTAGGCCGGCCTGTGGACAAACTCGGTGTCATTCAAAGCGGCGAGAAAGCTTCCATCCATCGCCCCGCTCCGCTGCTCGACGAACAATCCACAAGGCTCGAGATGTTTGAGACCGGCATCAAAGTAGTCGACCTGCTGGAACCGTATCTGCGTGGCGGGAAGATCGGCCTGTTCGGCGGAGCCGGTGTCGGCAAAACCGTCATTATACAGGAATTGATCAACAACATCGCGATGAAGCATGGCGGTGTATCCGTTTTTACCGGCGTCGGCGAGCGCACCCGTGAAGGAAACGACCTTTGGCTCGAAATGCAGGAAACCGGCATCATTTCGCCTGGTGATTGGAATAAGTCGAAAGTCGCCCTCGTGTATGGACAGATGACGGAGCCTCCAGGCGCCCGCCTGCGCGTCGGCCTTACCGGGCTCACTGTCGCTGAATACTTCCGCGATCAGGAAGGTCAGGACGTGCTGCTCTTCATCGATAACATCTTCCGGTTCACCCAGGCCGGTTCGGAGGTCTCGGCTTTGCTCGGCCGGATGCCTTCGGCGGTTGGTTATCAACCGAACCTTGCAACTGAGATGGGGGATCTGCAGGAGCGCATTACTTCCACCAAGCGTGGTTCCATTACTTCTGTACAAGCCGTCTATGTGCCGGCCGACGACTATACCGATCCGGCTCCTGCCACCGCATTTGCGCATCTCGACGCAACGACAAATCTTTCCCGCCCAATCTCGGAAAAAGGCATTTATCCCGCCGTCGATCCCTTGGCCTCCACATCGCGCATTCTGGATCCCAACATTCTGGGACAGGAGCATTACGAAGTCGCGCAGGCCGTGAAGCAGACTCTGCAGCGCTATAAGGACCTGCAGGACATCATCGCGATCCTTGGAATTGACGAACTCAACGATGACGACAAGCAGATCGTCGGGCGGGCGCGCCGCCTCGAGAGGTTTCTCTCTCAGCCGTTTCATGTCGCTGAGCAGTTCACCGGCCGTCCCGGCAAATACGTTAAGCTCGAAGACACGATTCGCAGTTTCAAAGAAGTGGTCGAAGGCAAGCACGATGATCTTCCCGAACAGGCTTTCTACATGCAAGGCGGGATCGAGGACGTGATCGAAGCTGCCAAGAAACTGAAGGGAACCTAACGCACGAATGGCGAACACGATTCATCTGAAAGTCGCCACCGCCGACCGGCTTCTGGTAGACAGCGAGGTCTCGGCTGTCGAGTGCCCGTGTACAACAGGCTACATCGGCGTGCTTCCCGGCCATGCGCCTTTAGTCAGTACCCTTGGGCTTGGAACTCTCACTTACACACCCGCGGGTGCTGGCAGTCAGAAGAATGTAACAGTCACAAGCGGCTTCATTCAAGTTCTGGATAACTCCGTTCGCGTGCTAGCAGATTCTGCCGAGATCATATGAACATCCTCGTGCTGAACGTCGGCAGCTCGAGTTTAAAGTTTCAAGTCATCGCCACCGATCTCGATCGGATCACACGAGACGCCGATGAGCGGCTCTGCCGCGGTGAGGTGGAGCGAGTCGGCGGCGAGGCGATCGTCACGTTCCAGGCCGGCAACGGCTCGCGGCATAAATCCACCGCCCCGCTGCGGGACATCGGCGCGGCGCTTGATTACGTTCTGCAATGGCTTGTGTCTGCCGATTCCGGCATCCCCCACATAAGCAGTGCCAAAGATATTCACGGTGTCGGCCATCGCATCGTGCACGGAGGAGAACTATTCTCGGAGTCCGCGCTTATTACGGACCAGGTTTTGAAGGGTATAGAGGATTGCATAGATCTCGCTCCCCTTCACAATCCCAGTCACATCAAAGGGATCATGGCCGTTCGCAAGGTGTTTGGCCCTGATGTCCCGCAGGTCGCGGTATTTGACACCGCTTTTTACGCATCGCTCCCGGAGCACGCTTACTTATACGCCATCCCGTATCATCTTTACCAGCGTCATCGTATCCGCCGCTACGGATTTCATGGCACGTCTCACCGCTATGTTGCGTATCGTTATCGCCAATTGCGGAAACTGACCCGCGAGCAGACGAACATCATCACTCTTCACCTCGGAAATGGTGCATCCGCGACAGCCATCCGCGGCGGCAAAGCCATAGACACGTCTATGGGCATGACTCCGCAGGAAGGGCTCGTCATGGGGACTCGATGTGGCGATATCGACCCCTCGATTGTAAATGTGATTGCGACGAAAGAGGGTCTTTCCACCCACGAAATCGACACGCTTCTCAATAGCCAGTCCGGGTTACTTGGCGTTTCCGGCCTTTCCAACGACATGCGCGTGCTCAGCGATGAATTGCGTGAGCACGACGATCGCCGCGTGCGGTTGGCCATCGAAATTTTTTGCTGGCGTGTCAAGAAATACATTGGAGCCTATCTTGCGCACATGAGTGGCGCCGATGCGATTGTCTTCACCGCCGGTATCGGCGAAAACTCGGCTCCCATTCGCGCCCGGATCTGTGCCGGTTTCGAGTGGGCAGGGTTCAGGTTAGACGAGCAGCGAAATCAAAAACTGATCGGAACCGAGGGTGAGATTTCCGCCGAAGGCTCCACCCTTCGCGGGTATGTCATCCCTACCGACGAAGAGCTTGTCATTGCGCGCGATACCGCACGTGTCATTCTGGGCGAACCTCATCCGTCCTGAGCATGACTGCTCACAAGCTCTCAACGTAGGCGACGAGAGCCTTCATGTCATCGGGCGGCAGCCTCACGGGCGGCATGCCTCCGGCCGTCATCTGAGCCGATGGAGAATTGAAGAGAGCGGTCAATTGGTCCGGCGATAGTTTCTGATGAAGCCCGGTAAGCTTGGGAGCTGCCGGTGTCCCAACTCCTCCATTACCGTGACACGCGTTGCACGCGTGCGCCCGGAAGATTTGGGATCCTTTGGCCACCAGCGGGTCAGCGGAGGCGGTAGCAGTGGCCGCCCCGCCCGCTGCCAGTTCCGGCTGGAAGGGCTGCCGCATGTAATCATCCATTGCCTTTTCCTGTGCTGCAATCTGCTTTGCGACCGCAGGGTCGCTGTGATCGCCGGCATAGCTCTGATACCCAAGGCCAAACAGCGCGAGAAAGACAAACACGTAGCAACCGACAGCGACCGGCCGCTTCCATGGCCGCCGCTCCATGCGGCGATCGATAAACGGAAGGCTTGCGAATAGAAACGCGAGGATGCCAGGAATAACTACGATTCCAATAAATGACAAAGATCCCGGCCAGTATTTCAACCATTCAAAGATCGGAATGTAATACCACTCAGGGCGCGGAATGTAATGAGTATCCGCAGGGTCGGCTTTAGGTCCAAGGTCAAACGGGATATTCTTGGCCAGAAGTGCCAGGACACCGATAATTACCAGCGCAAAGATGGCATCGATGATGACCTGCTTTGGATAGAACGGCTCGGGTGGCTGCGCGGGCACGTAAGGATCTTCATCGATAGGCCCTGCGGACCCCGCCTTCCGAAACAGATAGACGTGCAGAGCGATAAACCCAAAAATCGCCGCAGGAATGACCAGGACATGCGCAACGAAGAAGCGCGATATCGTCAGTGTCCCCATATTGTCTCCGCCGCGCATCAGAGCTTTCAACCAGGAACCAATGACAGGGACTTCGCTGGCAATGTTTGTTCCCACGGCCGTGGCAAAATAGGCTTTTTCATCCCACGGAAGCAGATAACCTGTGAAAGCCATGCAGAGCACAAGCACAAAGAGGCCACACCCCGACAGCCATAGCAGTTCTCTGCGTCCTTTATAAGAGCCGTAAAGAAACGTCTGCGTCACGTGCAGCAAAAGCAGGATGACCATTGCGCTCGAGCCGTAGGCATGAATGCTACGCAAAAACGAGCCCGCAGTAACAACTTTGACGATGTACGCCACCGTTGTATGAGCGTCGCCGGCGGAAGGAACATAATAAAGCGCCAGACAGACGCCGGTAATCACCTGCGAGATGAAGATAAATAAGAGTGCGGAACCGAAAACGTAGGCAAATCGGGCGCCACCGGGAATAGGCTCATCGAGAGCTTCATGCAGGACGGCATTGATCCCGGTCCTGCGATCGAACCACCTGAATAGACCGCCACGGCGCGTCGCGCGCGGAGGCCGGGTTTGACTTGATGTGCTCATGAAATAGGGCCTCTTAACCGATTACTTCTTTGGTCGGCACCAACTGCCGGAACGATTGATACCGAACCATCAAACGCCCGTTCTGGACCCGGCTTTCCAGCGAATCCATGCCGCGCGGAGCGGGGCCGCCCAATTTTGTGCCATCCGGACTGTAAGTCGCTCCATGGCACGGGCAGGCGAATTTGTGCTGCGAGTCGACCCACTGCACCGAGCAGCCCAGATGCGGGCACACGGCCGATAATAATTCCAGTTGCCCGGCTGGGTTCTTCGTGACATACACGACCTTATTGGACGCGGTTTTCGTCCACCCATCGATTGCCTCTACGGTGATTTCTCGCTGCACGGGCGCGGATAAGGATGTGAAGTCCGATGCGGGTCCCGCGTCCGACCACTTTGTCTCCGTCGTCTTCGCGCTTAACGGGTATAGCGAGTAACGAATAATCGGAACCGAGAGTGCCGCTCCGACCCCCGCAACGCACAGCCCCATCAGCCAACCCAGATACGACCGGCGTGTACTTAGCGCCGGTTGCAGAGAAGGATCCAGTTCAGCAAAACTCATATCTACCCCGTGTGTTCCTTTTCTTGCTACCTTGACTGGAGATAAGCCGCCACTGCACGAGCCTGATCCGAGTTAAGTTCTCGGACTTCCATCGTCATTTCGGGCGCGTGCTTGCGGTCACCTCTACGGAACTTGACAAGCTGCGCTTCGAGGTACTCAGAGTTTTGCCCGGCAAGGCGTGGGGCTGTAGCCTGGCCTTGGGCCGACTGTCCATGACAGCTCATACACGCAATGATGTGCTGATCAGGAACGCCCTTCGCAAAGATTTGTTCGCCCTGCTGTATCAGCGCGGTGTTGCCGCCGCGTCCCGGTGCAGGGGTCTGCCTCGCGTACCAATCAACTGCTTCCTTCAGAACTTCCGGCTTTACCGCGTGTGCCATTCCTAGCATATTGATCCGTTCGTTGGGAGTATTGTTCCCGACGCTCTTATGTCCATCAATCCTGCTGGTGATCATGTGGAGCAACTCGTCAACCGGGGGCGTCGGGCTTTCGGCGAACTCAGCAAGCTTCTTTTCGGAGTAAGCCGCATTGAGTCCGGCTACTCGCGGGAAGTATGGCAATTGCGAGTTACCGTCCACTCTGTGGCATCCCGAGCAATTGGTTGTGACGATCCGGGGTGCGTCCCACTGCATTTCGCCGCGCAGGGAACACGCAACGAGAAAAAAGGCAAACGTGGATACTCCAGCTTTCGTAATCGTTTTGTGAGTTGTCATTGTATTCTCCCGGCTCAAAATGCAAAGAAGAGATTGATCCAAAGCGTGTTGTTGTCGTACGGCTTGCGGCCAAGGCCGTCGATATTGTTGCTTAGGCCGTTGAACTTACTAAACCCTTTGTATTGAACCATCGCGAGTATGTTTTGGGTGAGCGTTCGGTCTATCTCAAGCGTGTAGCCGGTTGTGTTCGGCTTTGAGGAGAGCAAGTTTCCATTCGGGTCGCTTACTCCATATAAGGCCGCATTGCTTGTTCCGTTCGTCAATAAATATGCCGCACTAAATGTCCATTTGTCACCGAGGGCGTATGACCCGCTAATGTCGACAGTCTTGATGTTGCTTTTTGGAACGGCGGAGGTTCCCAGTGGATAACTTCCCCACCAGTGCTGCTGCTCATAGATATAAGCCGCTCGCACCGTGAGCTTTCGGCTGTCTCCCAAATGCTGGTATTGCGCGTCGAAACCGGTGTCGTAGAAATTGTTTGTTGGACCGGAACGCACGGCGCTGTTCGGATAAATGCCCGCCTGCATGCCGAACGAGCCCGCCATCCAGACATTCGGCCCCTTGTCTGTCGTCCAGTAGGCGCGCCAGTATGGACTCCAGTTGTGCAAGTAGGGGACCTTATTGAACGCAGTACCGCCATTCATGAAACGGAAAAAGTCATTTCCCACGTGGTACATCGATACTTCACCGTAGAAATGGCGATCAAAGAGCGCGTACGCTCCGATACTGCCGACAGCGTTCGGCAGAGTATTCATGATTACGCTCGCGGGAGGGCCCGGGGCCTGCGGCGATCCATAAAACGGAAAGGTCCAGGCGGGGATCGTGTTCCAGACGTCCTGCAGGGTTGGAGCGTTGTTCATGTCAAAACCGGCGAGCAGTTCGTGATTTCCCGAATGAAAGAAATGAGTGGCCCGGATGTCGACCGGTCCCTCTACACCTTTCCATCCAGGGGGAATGACATGACACGCGGCACAGCGCTGTCCCGTTTGCCGAGCGTATGACGGAAGTGCGTAAGCATTTGGTGTGAACGGTGATACCGCGCAGAGGAGCAAGAAAAGATAGGTGAACGGCTGGATACGCCGGCGTGTGCTCGCATTCAACCCTGGGCGGCTGCTTAGGTGCGTCATAGACTCCTCGGAAACCACAACTATCGGCGGAACTAATGGTCCAACTAGGACACCGAAGCGGATGATGCAAGTCTGTGCAGCTTACTGAAAGCAGCGGGTGACCTTATCGGCGACGTAAGTGCAACAAAGGAAAAAGCGTTCTCCAGTCATTGAAGCGGATATGGACGACGGCACAAGGTGTGCGACTAAACATTGCTGGGCCGTTTGGAACGCGAAGATGCCGATATTCGCGACACTTGTCGAGAAATGGTCAAGAGTGCTTTCGCTG
>JAFAMM010000079.1 GCA_019233375.1 Acidobacteriaceae bacterium | reverse complement strand
GCTCTTCGCCTACCTGATTTATGCGCTGTTGCGGCCGGAGAAGTTTTGACAGTGACCAGCAACGGCATCTTCCAGATTCTCGTTTTTTTCGTTGTAATAGCACTCTTGGCCAAGCCGCTTGGCAGCTTCATGGCTGCCCTGTTCGAGGGCAAGCGCACGTTCTTGCACCCGGTTTTGAGGCGTGTTGAGCTGCTGACGTACAGGCTCACGGGCATACATGAAACTGTAGAACAGCGTTGGACGCAGTATGCCGCCTCGTTGCTGGCGTTCAGCGTCATCAGCTTTCTGTTTATCTATGCGCTGCAACGGCTGCAGGGCGTCCTGCCGCTAAACCCGCAGGGGTTCACGGCAGGTGTTGTGCCTCCCGACCTGGCATTTAATACAGCAGTGAGTTTCGTCACGAATACGAACTGGCAGGCCTACTCGGGCGAATCGACGCTCAGCTACCTGGTTCAAATGGCGGCGCTGACGGTTCAGAATTTTGCGTCGGCGGCGGCGGGTATTGCGATAGCGATCGCTGTCACACGCGGGTTTGCACGGCAGCAAGCGAACTCGCTCGGAAATTTTTGGGTTGATGTTACGCGAGCGACGATCTACATCTTGTTGCCGGTATCGGTGGTGGCGGCGCTGTTCTTGTGCGCGAACGGCGCGATTCAGAATCTGGAGCCGTACACCGTTGTCAAGACCGTCGAGGGTGCGAAGCAAGTGATCGCGCAGGGTCCCGTTGCATCGCAAGAGGCAATCAAGATGCTGGGGACGAATGGCGGCGGATTCTTCAATGCGAATTCATCGCACCCATTTGAGAATCCAACGCCACTGACAAACTTCCTTCAGATTATTTTGATTTTTCTGATCCCGGCGGGGCTGACTTATACGTTCGGCGTAATGGTGGGCGATAGACGCCAGGGATGGGCTTTGTTTGCCGCCTGCGCGGTCCTGTTTCTGGCTGGTGCGTTTACCTGCTATTGGGCCGAGCAAAAAGGGAATCCGAATATAACGAAGGTCGGTGTGCAGGCAGCGGCGACACCCGGGCAGCCGGGCGGCAATATGGAGGGCAAGGAGACCCGGTTCGGAATCGCGGCATCGGCGCTGTTTGCAACTGTTACGACGGACGCCAGCTGCGGGGCTGTGAACTCCATGCATGACAGTTTTACGCCGCTGGGAGGGCTGGTTCCGCTCTTCAACATACAGACGGGCGAAGTGATTTTCGGAGGTGTGGGCTCGGGCCTTTATGGAATTCTGCTGTACGCAATTCTGGCGGTTTTTATTGCGGGGTTGATGGTCGGGCGCACGCCGGAGTACATCGGCAAAAAGATCGAGCAGAAGGAAGTGAAGATGGCCATGCTTGCGCTGATTGCTACGGCGTTCGCCGTGCTAGTTTTCGCGGCGGTCACCACGGTCATTCAATTTGCCTCGCCGACGAAGGATGCGAAAGGACAGGCCGTGGCGCACAGCTACTGGAATCCGCCCGGGCCGGCGACGGCAAACTTCGGCAATAGCGGACCGCACGGTTTCAGCGAAGCTCTTTATGCTTACACGAGCGCGGCGGGAAACAACGGGAGCGCATTCGGCGGGATCAGCCCGAACACGCCGTGGTACAACCTCACGCTTGGTTTGGGCATGCTGATAGGCCGCTTTCTGTTTCTTATACCCTTGCTTGCCGCTGCCGGAAGCCTGGCCAAGAAAAAGAAAATTCCCGCGACAAGCGGAACCTTTCCGACGCATGGGCCGCTGTTTGTGGGCCTGCTGGTGGGGACGGTGCTGCTGGTGGGTGCGTTGACGTTCTTTCCCGCGCTTGCGCTGGGACCGATTGTGGAACATTACCTGATGCAGGACGGCACGCTCTTTTCGTTTCTTGCAATTCCGTTCGGGATATAACGATGGCGGTTACTGTACAGAGCCCCGTTGCTCCTCATACGAATCAGGAAGGCTCGCTTTTACCCGCGAGGTTGACCCGGTCGCGCCCTCTATTTGATCCCGAGATCGTTCGCAGAGCGACGAAGGATTCATTCGTCAAGCTAAACCCGCTGACGCTGCTGAAAAACCCGGTGATCTTCGTGGTGGAAGTGGGCGCGGCGCTGACGACGTTTTTTCTGGCGCGCGACATTGCCGCCCATTCGGGCTCTATCGGATTTGAGATTCAGATTGCTCTCTGGCTTTGGTTCACAGTGCTGTTCGCGAATTTCGCGGAGGCGATGGCTGAGGCGCGCGGCAAGGCGCAGGCGGACACGCTAAGGAAAACGAAGACGGACTCGATTGCCAGGCGAGTTCTTGAGAACGAGAAGATCGAAACCGTTCCCGCTTCAAAGCTGCGGTCGGGCGACATCGTGATCGCGGAGGCGGGTGATCTGATTCCGGGCGATGGCGAAGTGATCGAGGGGATCGCGACGGTGGATGAGTCCGTTATCACGGGCGAGAGCGCTCCCGTGATACGTGAATCGGGCGGTGACCGCAGTGCGGTGACCGGCGGCACCAGAGTTCTTTCCGATCATGTTCGCATTCGCATTACTTCCAATCCCGGCGAGACGTTTCTCGATCGCATGATCGCGCTGGTCGAAGGAGCGGAACGGCAGAAGACGCCGAATGAAATTGCTCTCAACATTCTTATCGCCGGTCTGACGCTTATCTTTCTGCTTGCGGTAGCGACGCTCGACCCATTTGCGATCTACGCGGTTTCGGCATCGGGCGCAGGGCGTGTTCCGACGATTGCCGTACTGGTTTCGCTCCTCGTATGTCTGATACCAACTACGATCGGGGGCCTGCTTTCGGCGATTGGCATCGCGGGCATGGATCGCGTGATGCAGCACAACGTACTGGCGATGAGCGGCAAGGCTGTCGAGGCATCAGGCGACGTGAATACTTTGCTGCTCGATAAGACGGGCACTATCACGCTTGGCAATCGCCAGGCGGTGGAATTCAGCGCCTTCCCCGGCGTGAGCGAAGAAGCGCTGGCGGACGCCGCCCAACTGGCGAGCCTGGCGGATGAAACGCCGGAGGGGCGCTCGATTGTTGTGCTCGCGAAGGAGCAGTACGGGCTGCGCGGCCGTGAAGTGGCCGAGCACGAGGCGAACTTCATTCCGTTTTCCGCGTATACGCGCATGAGCGGCGTGGATATCGACGGGCGGATGCTGCGCAAAGGAGCTAGCGGGGCAATCGCCAATCTGGTAAAAGGATTGGGCGGTTCGCTGCCGCCGAATTACGAAGAGACCTCGGACCGGATTTCTCGAACCGGTGGTACTCCGCTGGCCGTCGCCGATGGACCGCGGGCGCTCGGAATCGTGCACCTGAAAGACATCGTGAAGGGCGGCATGAAGGAACGGATCGGGCAGCTGCGCGCGATGGGCATCCGTTCCGTGATGATTACAGGCGACAATCCGCTTACCGCCGCCGCCATCGCGAGCGAAGCCGGCGTGGATGACTTCCTTGCCCAGGCGACACCGGCAGACAAGCTTGCATACATCAAGCGCGAACAGGCCGAAGGGCGGCTGGTGGCGATGACGGGCGACGGCACGAATGATGCACCGGCGCTGGCGCAGGCCGATGTGGGTCTCGCGATGAATACCGGCACGATGGCGGCAAAGGAGGCCGGCAACATGGTCGACCTCGACAGCAATCCAACGAAGCTCATTGAGGTGGTCGCGATCGGGAAGCAACTGTTGATCACGCGGGGCGCGCTTACGACTTTTTCGATCGCCAATGACGTCGCGAAATATTTTGCAATCATTCCGGCGATGTTCATGACGACCTATCCGGCGCTGGCGCGGTTCAACATTATGGGGCTCCACTCACCGCAGAGTGCGGTGCTTTCCGCGGTAATCTTTAATGCCCTGATTATTATTGCGCTGGTGCCGCTCGCTTTGCGGGGTGTGAAATACCGGGCGGCCGCTGCCGCCGCGTTGCTGCGCCGGAATATTTTGATTTACGGTGTGGGCGGGTTGATTGTACCGTTTCCAGGCATTTGGATCATTGACGTGATTCTTGGCTGGCTGCATCTGGCGTAAGTGAAAGGCAAATGCTACAGGAATTGAAACCGGCTTTTCGATTGGTGCTGCTGTTTACCATCGTGACTGGATTGATCTATCCGCTCGTGGTGACGGGTATCTGTCAGGTTGTGTTCAAAGGCCCGGCAAACGGGAGTCTGATCAGCGAGCACGGACACGTGATTGGCTCTGCACTTATCGGACAAAACTTTACTCGTCCGGAGTATTTCCATCCGCGTCCTTCGGCGGCCGGGGCGGACGGCTATGACGCGACTGCCTCGACCGGATCGAACCTGGGTCCTACGAGCCGCAAGTTGATCGACCGCATTCAAGCGGCGGCGGCACAGTTCCGGAAAGAGAACCCGGAGTACTCAGGCGCGATTCCGGCGGATGCGCTGACGGAATCTGCGAGCGGGCTCGATCCCGATATCAGCGTTGCGAATGCGGCGGCGCAAGCTGCCCGGGTTGCGAAGGCGCGAGGAGTGCGTACGGATGCGGTGGAGCAATTAATTTCCTCTTCCGTTCAGAGCCGCGATCTCGGGTTTCTCGGCGAGCCCCGCGTCAACGTTCTGCAAATCAACCTTGCACTCGATCGTACGTTTCAGAAGAAATAAGCTGGTCTGATCAGCAGCGATTCGCTGCTGCAGACTATGCCACCCACAAAACTTGCTTTACTCTGGATCGTTTTGTTTCTTTGTGTAAGTAAATGTCCCGGCCAGCAGAGTGCGGACGCGAATGACCAGCAGTTGTTCACAGCGCGGGAACGCATGCTACTGGAGCGGATTGCGCAACTGGAGCAGCGCGTCGCAGCCCTGGAGAGCAGAGTGGATGGAAGCGGCGCGGCTACGATCAGCAGCGTGAAGCCGGGTCCACAGGGGGCCGGGCCAAGCTCCGCGGCGCAGGAACAGGCACTCAGCGAGTCAAGCTCATCTTCTGCCGCGCCCTCGGCCGGACAAACTAATGCGGCGGCTCCCGCGCCTCCTCCGCTGACCTTCGCGGGCGGTACGACGCTAAATTTCCTGATAGATGGCTATTACGAATACAACTTTAACCAACCGATCGGACGGGCGAATCTTCTCCGCCCCTATGATGTTCTGAGCAACGCCTTCAGTTTGAATCAGGCGGCTGTGGTGGTTGACAGCCCGCCTGACACAGCGAACGGTAAAGCTTTCGGACTGCGCCTGGATTTGCAATATGGGCAGGCTACGGAGACGCTGCAGGGCAATTCGCAAAACGAGCCGAGGCCGGAGATCTATCGGAACATTTTTCAGGCGTACGGTTCGTATGTGATACCGGTCGGGAGCGGGCTGCGTATCGATTTCGGCAAATTCGCAAGCTCGCTAGGTTATGAGGGTAATTACACCAAAGACCAAATGAACTACTCGAGGGCTTATTGGTTCACTTACCTGCCCTTCTATCACATGGGTATACGCGCGAATTACAAGGTGAATGACAAGTTAGCGGTGAATTACTGGACGGTAAACGGTACGCAACAAACCGAACCGTTCAACGGCTTCAAAGATCAATACTTCGGCGTGGCATTGACACCGGCCAAGACGTTCGCATGGAACATAAATTACTACTTCGGGCAAGAGCACCCGGACGTGCAATATTTTCCGAATGGCGGGGCGCCTCCCGACGCGCCGACGATCCAGGGCGTGCCGTTTGAACCAATCTCGAATCCTCCAAAAGGGAAACTGCATATATTCGACACCTACTTCACATGGAACGCGGCCGCAAAGGTAACACTGGTGGGAGAGGCTGATTACGTGGTTCAGCGGCTCTACACGTCCTCTGCGCCGCAACACACGGCCGGGGGAGCTGGATACGTTCAATACCAGTTCACGCCAAAGTTTTCGATGGCGGCGAGGGCGGAGTACCTGTCGGACAATGGCGCGCTGTTCAGCGGGTTGAACCAGGCGCTCAAGGAGACCACCGTAACCGCGAAATACAATGCCGCTCAGGGATTCGATGTTTTCACTGAATGGCGAATTGACTTCTCAAATCAGCCGTTTTTCTATACCAGTAATCTGGGCGTCTTGAGCAAGCACCAGAACACGGCGACGCTCGGGCTGGTGTGGTGGCTGGGCGGGAAGGAAGGCGCCTGGTAAGTCGCCTCGGACCTGCGCTTACTGGGATAATGGTGGCGTGGCAGCGGTCACTGAAAGAAAACCAACGCCCGAGCAGCTGCTACAGCAGTTGGAGTCGGAAGAAGAACATCAAACTCGGGGACGCCTGAAGATTTTCCTCGGCTACGCTTCCGGTGTCGGGAAGAGCTTTCGCATGCTGGATGAGGGGCGGAGGCGTCTTGAACGGGGCCAGGATGTGGTTGTGGGGGCCATTCAGCCGAAGCTTTCCCGGGAAGTTTTGAAAACGATATCGCGCATGGAAGTCATCCCTCTCAAAGAGATTGATGGCGTCCAGGTGATGGACGTGCCGACGATTCTGGGGCGGGCTCCGAAAGTCTGCCTGGTGGATGGTTTGGCGTATGATAATCCGCCGGGATCGATGCACCAAAAGCGCTGGCAGGACGTGGCGCAACTGCTGGATGCCGGCATCTCCGTTATCACGTCGGTCAATCTACAACACATCGCCGAGAAGAGCGACGCCGTAGAGGGGATCACCGGCAAGCGCGTGACGCAAACGGTGCCGCTGAGCTTTTTGCAGACCGCGGACGAGATTGTGGTGGTGGACGCGCCTCCGGAAACTTGTCTCAGCGTCAGTGACGAAACAAAAGGGAACGGGGGGCAAAAGCTGAGCCAGTTGCAGCTTTCCGAGCTTCGCGAGATCGCGCTACTACTGGCGGCGGATGTGATCGACAAGCAGCTGGAGCGGTATCTTGCCCGGCACGGAATCGAGCAGCTGTGGGGAACACAAGAGCGGATTCTGGTTTGTGTTTCGCCGCGCTCGGATTTCCGGCGAATGCTCGAGAGCGGCGCTCGCAACCGGGACCGCTTTCACGGCGAACTGATTGCCGGTTACGTGAACAAACCGGATTGGTCGCTAGACGAGCGCAAACGGGTGCACCTCGGTCTCGACCTGGCCAAGGAGAAGGGTGCGGAGATCGTGGAGCTGGATGGAGTGGACTCGGTGGATGCGGTTCTGCGATTCGCGCGCCAGCGCGGCATTACGCAGATTTACGTCGGACACAAAGGCCGCGACAGTTGGTGGGAACGCGCGTTCGGAAGCGAACTGGACCGGTTAATTCGCTCAGCCGAAGGCATAGATGTTCGGGTGTTCCCTCACTCGTGAACGGGAGCGTTCGTTACAAAGAAGACCCTTCCGAATCCGAGATCGGACGTGACGCCCGCATCACGGGAGGGTACGCACTCGATATGCCGGAAGCCGGCAGAGGCGAGCGATTCGAGGATTTCCGATTGCGGAAAGCACTGCTGCTCGATCGTGCTGCGGTGTTGTTTCCATAGATCATTCCGGTTTGAATCATCGCCGTTTGCGCGCACAAACCAGATGAGTTCGGTGCGGGCTGTTTTGGCGGCGGCATCAAACGTACCGCGCACAAGGCCGACGGTGCGGTCGGTGATATTTACGGCCCATTCGCGGAGATCGGCGGAGTAGGCCTCTTCGAGGTTCATGTCGAAGACGAAGAGCCCGCCGGGTTTGAGCGCTTGCCGCACGCGCTCGAACACCATACGGAGACCTGCTATATCGGGGATGTGATTCAGCGAGTCGAATGTACAAAGAACCGCGTCGCAGCATTCGTTGAGGTGAAGTTCTCTCGCGTCCTGAACGCAAAAGTCCGCTGCGCGAAGTTCGCTTCTGGCGATACGTATCAGCTCGGCCGAGTTATCGACACCGGTGACGCGATAGCCGCGCGCGACGAGCTCCTTGGTGACGTGACCGGAGCCGCAGCAGAGATCGAGGACGTGGGCGCCGCTGGGGACGCGGGAAAAGAAGAGCTTATCAAGGGCAGGCAGCGCGGCCGGCAGGTACCAGTCAGCCCACAGATGATGGTACATGGGGGCGATTTCGTCGTAGGGAGAAGGCGTCGGATGAGGCATTGTCGGGGTGCCGTGAACAAAAGCAGGTGAATGGAAACGATCCCGAGGCCGAACAGAGCTCCGCGGAAACGGCGCTTCGATCGATGAGTCCGGTTCCCCTTCATCTTAAAACCCAGCTCCCGAATAAAGCGGAGGTGGCGTTCGCTTTGGAGAGTGGGCGCAAGCGATCTGCCGCTGTCGGACTGACCGCTGCGATACACTTTGACTTAGTCCGAGAGTTCAGCCGTGACGTCGGCATTGCTCGAGCCAAGTCGAGATCGTCTCGCACTAGTGGTAAGGACAAT
>JAFAMM010000039.1 GCA_019233375.1 Acidobacteriaceae bacterium | reverse complement strand
GAGCTGCATCATCGCGTCGAACGTGAAAGGAGCTTTAGCCGGAGCTGCCGAAAGGGCAATTGCGCTGATGAGGAACGCGCGCATAGCGCCGCATCGCATGTTTACATTCTACAGACGGTTATCCTGGTCCCGGAGCATGCCATCACGCCGCATCGAAGAGCAATTACAGGCTCTGAATGCGCTGCGCCCCGAAGGCCCTACACCGCATGCCGCCGCCTTGCTCCGCGCTTGCCTCCGCGATAGAGTCAACGTCATTGTTGCGAAAGCAGCCCAGATTACGGCCGGCATGCAGCTTCATCCGTTGCTGCCCGATCTGGCGCGAGCCTTTGAGAGGCTATTCGAAAATCCGTTGAAAACGGACCCTCAGTGCTGGGGCAAGAACGCTCTTTCGAAGGCGCTGAAGGATTTGGGCTACGAAGAGTCGGCTCTGTTCATGCGCGGTGCCCGGCATGTTCAACTGGAGCCGGTCTGGGGTGGAATGGACGACACCGCTCCTACGTTGCGAGGCGCCTGCGTGCTCGCGCTCATTCAGTGCACTGACATATCGAGCGCTACCAAATTCCGGGCGCTCGTGGATGCGCTTACCGACGCGCCGGCGGTCCGTGCCGACGCCATTCGTGGACTCGAACAACTCGACGGTGAGGATGCCATTTTGCTGCTCCGGTTCAAAGCCAGGGTTGGCGATGAAGATGCGCGCATCACCGGCCAGGCTTTTGATTCCCTTCTGCGCCTCGATCCTGCCGAGTCTGTTTCATTCGTGGTGTCCTTTCTCACTCATAAGAAGGACGAGGTGCGCGAAGAGGCTGCGCTGGCGCTCGGGGCTTCACGTCTCAGCAGCGCCGTGGACGAACTCAAGGCCGCCTGGAGCCGAGACAGCGGGCGCGACACCGACTTGTTTCTGCGCGCGATCAGTTCCGCGCGAACCGCTGATGCAGTCGAATTTCTACTTGATCTTGTCCGGAACGGCCGCCAATCCGAGGCGATTGGCGCCGTCCACGCTTTAGAACTGCACACCGATTCAGATGAGATTTGTGCTCAAGTATCGGAGGCTGCGAAAAGCAGAACGGAACCTGCCATTCGGGATCTGGTTCAGGCCCGCTTTCGCCGCAGCAACTAGCGCTTATCTACCTTGCTCGCGGGCATCTTGGCGCTCCTATTCTTCCGGTCGATCCCGTGCTTCCTGCTCCCGTGCGTGGCGGTCATCTTCCGCTAACAGGCGCTCATACAGTAAAATCTGCTGCGCGTCGCGATGATGCCTCATGCGCCCCCAGGAGACGTGCCTCGGGCAGCTTAATTCGAGGCATTGCGAATCACCGAAAAATACGGCCGCGTGTGCGCAGCACCGCGTTTGTCGATTTTTCGGCACTTGTCGACCGCTTGGGCACACCGCAGCTAGGTCGATTTGTTCCTGATCCAAGTTTTTGGCGCGAATAAGAACCCGCCAAATGTTTCTTTTCCTGGAAGATCCGGGCTGCACGATCTCGGCTCGGATTTACGGCCGCATTGAAAATTGTTGGACTCGTGCTTGCCTAAATCATGTTGAGTCCCACTATGGTCTGACGGCGTGGAAGGCGACAGAATGACGGCAGAACTGAAGGACGGCGTCCTTCAAATCACTGCGCCCATTGCCGCTAGACCCGTCCGAAGAAGATCGAAGTAAGAAACGCCGCGCCAACGCCGGCCATCGGAGAGAAGAAATGACTGCTATCGAACCAACTTGGCAGCCCTATGAGGAGCACGGTCACCTCACAACTCGAAGCAACCTGCCCGACACCGTCTTCGCCTTTCCGGCGCAGCGCAAGGAACCACTTACAGATGCGCAGCATGTCCGCAACGCGCTTGCGCGATTTGGCCAGGTTTTAGATGTCTCTGAGGAAGATCGCGCGTTGGCCTTCGCAAATATCCAAAAAGCCGCGCAGTACTACGGCGTGCATCTTTCTGAGACCAATTGGAAAGAACTCAGTATTCACCACAACCTAAGGAGACAAAAAGATGAATGATACAAATGCTGTAATCGCGATTTACGAGACCCACGAGGGCGCTGAAGGGGCGGTAAAAGAACTGCAGCGGTCCGGCTTCGATATGAAGAAGCTGTCAATCATCGGCAAGGACTATCACACCGATCAGGAGGTCGTCGGCTACTACAATGCCGGAGACCGCATGAAATATTGGGGCAAGTGGGGTGCCTTCTGGGGAGGGGCGTGGGGGTTGTTGTTTGGCGCAGCGTTCTTCTGGGTGCCCGGTATCGGCCAGGTTCTTATAGCCGGGCCGCTGATCGGCTGGATCATTGGCGGTCTGGAGGGCGCGATTGTGATCGGCGGTTTGAGCGCAATCGGTGCTGGTCTTTACAGCATTGGTATCCCGAAGAACAGCATCTTGGATTACGAGACCGCAATCCGGGCAGACAAGTTTCTGGTCGTCGCTCACGGAACCGAGGCTGATGCCAAGAAAGCGAAAGATATCCTGCTGCACACGGAACCGGCCGAAGTCGCTGAGCATAACCTGAAACTGGCAGTTCAGCGAGAGGCACACGTTTAGGCTGTTGGTCGGGCAATCTCACTGGTGCTCGATCTATCTTCGGCATCGCTGACGGAACTTTGGAAGCGCTCCAAGGGCCATGTAAGAAATCAGGATGACAATGAATCAAAATCTCTTCGGCGACATTCTTCAGGGTAAGGTTGCAGTCGTTACCGGCGCGGCCCGCGGCATTGGACGAGCTGTCAGCGTTGCATTCGCAAAGAGTGGTGCGCATGTCGCCGGAATCGATATCTGTGCCACTGTCGATCCCAGGTCAGGAGTTATCCCGGCCACTAAGGCAGATCTGGAGGAAACCGGATGTTTGGTGTCGGCGGCCGACCGCGAATGGCGCGGATTCGTGCTGGATCAGCGTGATTTGCCTGCGCTTCGCGCGACGGCCGCGCAGATCGAACGTGACTTCGGAGCAATCGACATCCTCTTTGCCAACGCCGGCATTCAGGCATTCCGCCCTCTGCTCGAAATGGAGGATTCCGATTGGCGCATCACCATCGACACCAATCTCACCGGAACGGCCAATGCGATCCGCGCCTTCGCACCCGCCATGGTGAAGCGGGGACGGGGACGCATCATTGTGACGACATCGACGCAAGGACGTCACGGAACACTCAATGGCTCGGCCTATTCAGCCTCCAAATGGGGCATCATCGGCCTGATGAAATCTGCGGCGCTCGAACTAGGCAAGCACAAAATCACCGTGAACGCCCTGGTCCCCGGACTGATCGACACGGCTCTGACGAGACACGAAGAACGCTACGTGCAGGCGCTTCAAGTGGGCGGCAGAATTCCAACGGGAGACACGCAGAAGGACGAAGCAGAGGTAGAAAAAGTGCTCAAAACCAAAACACCGCTGGGAGTGCCATGGCTCGAACCTGAGGACCTGGCGCCGGCCGTCGTTTTCCTCGCTTCCGATGCGGCTCACATGATCACAGGCGCTACCTATGACGTAACCGGCGGTGACAGTGCAAACAATAGCGCGTGATGGCGCGGGCGTAATCAGCACAAGAGGTACGAAGTCAGTCAGCGCCATCTGTTCCTGGCGTTTTTCTTGAGCGCCTGTAGTAACCGTGCCACAAATCGCCTCGCGCTATGAAAGTGTCCAGAAGTCCGTAGATCTGCTCTTTCCTCAGTGGTGCCTGCAGGTAGTCCAGTGCCCCTGAACGCAACGCTTTGACACAGCACTTCGGCTCATATGGGTCTGCCACCACAATCACCCGTAGATCCGAGTCAATTTCCATGGCAATCGCGAGTACGGCGTGATTTTCAAATTCACCACTTCCTTGCTCTAGCAGGACCAATTCAAAGGCTTGGTGTCCGAGCCATCGCGCTCCCTCAGAAAAGGACGTGGTAGCACTTACGGTGCATCCCAATTCTTCAAACAGCGATCGGTAACGCAAAAGCTGACGTATGTCGCTGTGCAGCAGAAGGATTCGGGGCGACTCTCGTCTAAGATCTGCACAAATGTATTCGCGTTTAGGACCTAGTGACGCCATAGCATGCTACACCCATACGAAGCAACCGTGGTTCCAAATAAGCTCCTCAGCCGCGCCGGCGGGTATTACAAGTGGCGGCTCGCTCGGCAAGTCCGCTTTCCGAGAATGGCCCTGCCGATCACTCTCGTGTCGCGCATTGGCCCGAAGCGCGAACGGGCTACTCGGAACTGATCAATGTCAGTGCTATTCGGAAGTGAAGCGCACGTACCGGTGACTTCAAGCTCCAGCCTGTAAGTAAGCGTCGGTGCTTGCGAAGAGTGACCCAGTGTCGCTCGTTTGAAGTGACCCGGACATAGAACGAGATTCACAAGGGGGTCAGTAAACGGATTGCCGAGGGTGGAGGGAACGATATCATCCATCACGGCCAAATTAAGCTCGCCCTCAAGGCGGGCGGCCAAGCTTTCGACGACGAGGTGATTGGTCCAAAATACCTGGGACGTCTGGATGAAAAAGCATACATCGTGAGCGCCTCTGGCTCCTACGGTCGATTGCTTTTCAGATCGCCACTTGGCCGTCAGGGGCATGCTTGTTGAATTCCTCGAGGATGAGGACAAGTGTGTCCGCATGAGAGCAGCCGATGCGATTGAGAAGATCTCGCGTGATTGCGCGGCTCTCTTCCGATCGCACAAGGCGTCGTTACTCGGTTCTCTTGCGAAGGCGACGCAACAAGAAGTGCGATGGCATCTAGCCGTAATAGTTCCGCGGCTACAACTTACGCCGTTCGAGTGCCGTCGGGCAGCAAACATCCTGGAGACCTATCTTGAGGACCGTAGTTCGATCGCACAAGACTTACGCCATGCAGGGGTTGGCTGATCTTACGCAGCAACATTCTTCCTTACGCCCGCGCGTGATGAATCTACTTCGATGCCTGGCCGAAACTGGAACGCCTGCCATGCGGGCGCGAGGGCGCAAATTGCTGGCCAAGCTGCCAGGACGGAATTGCTAGGCTGGCGAATCCTTTCGGATGCCATCGAAGACCATGTCGTTCCCTCAGGATTCGTTCACAAGCCGGCTTAGAGTGGCGTTTTCACCTTCTTTGCATCTTCCGACTGCCTCTGCGCTTGGCCGTTCCTGATATCAGCCCAGCGTTTATTTTCGGCGACAATTGGGTCTTCGTTGATTTCAGTTACGTCAAGCCGCCAAACAAATCCCTTCGGCTCCTGAACGAGGTTGAAAGCCACCATTTGATGACAGCCGGGCCACATTCGTTCTGGGAAGCCAAGCGGCGTTCCCTGTCCATCGATCACGATGGTATTTCGTGAAATGCTGATAGCGCAAACCTGCTTCCGTATATCCGGCCATGGCATCTGCCTCCCATTCTCATCGAATAGGTATTCACCCGAAGCGTCACCACTGACCGTGTTCCTCTGCGTGTTACCGGGACTTCCGTATTTCTCAATGAGTTCCTTCCAGAGGACGTCTGGATCAGGTTTTTGGCCTTCCGGAAACAAGCGCCAGTGCTGCAGGAAGACGATCTTTCCACTTACAGCCTCTAGCGCCCACGCATCCGCGCTTGATGCGGTCACAGATTTAGATGCGGTCACAAATTGGAAGGCCGGATCTGCTCCAGATGGCGTTCGCAAGTTCCTGAACGTGAAGCCGGCTCGGGTCGCCCGAGCCATTCCGCCCCTTTCCTCCCCTACAGCAGGGATCGCCGAACTATTCCGGAATAATTCTCTTACCGGTGTTCTCGAACTCGACCGCTGGCACGCAGTTCTCACCCTGCAAGTCGCAGTCCGACGCCACTGCTTTACCTACAAGGGCATTGAGACTCGTCAGCTGTAGCGTCAGGTTCACCTTTCTGGTGGCTATCCCAGTCCCGGTAGAGTCCGACAAGAAGGAATAGAACACGGCACGGAAGCGATTCGGCGCAACGTACCTCCAGCTGCCGTAAAACGGGGAGGAGACCTCCGGGACTGAAACATTAACCGGCCCTGGGAGTGAAGCGCTCGTGATTACCGCGCCATCGCCCGAAAACGAGATCAGAGAATGAAACGTAATCCCTTGGGCGGGGACATCGATGTTAAAGAACCAAGATCCTTCGATCGGCCAGCCACGATGATGCTGATTTTCACTTCTCTCGGCTCCTTCCATATACGGCGAGGGATCCTGAGGTTTGTCTTGGGCGTAGGCCGTTGAGTTGATCACCGCCAGAATCGATATTGTCGAAGCAATCACCGACGTCCTGACCTTGCGTGTCTTGCTACCCATGTTGAGGTTTGCCATTGATATTCTCCTTTGCACGAACTCTAATGCCGGCAGTCTCAACGAGAATCAGATCCGTTGTGGCCGGCCGGTCATGCTCTATGTTGGAGAAGACGGACTGTTCCGGACTAGTAAAAACGCGCCAAAATGATTCATCCGGCGGGTTGTGTTCCTGATGTTTTGCACCAACGCTAGCCGGAGCCATTGAGTGGAGGTTGCATACGCACACAAGCTGGACGAACTGCGTCATCACCCCGGAAGCTCGCTTGACGCCGTTCGTGCGTTGTTTTGCGCAGCGAGACATCTTGGCGCAGAGTTCGCCACTCGTCCAAACGGCCATAGCGTCGCTGGAAAATATTTTGGCGTTTCATCTGAGCGGTCGACCCATCTTGGACGGCGGCAGCACAACGGGTGTAGTTCCGGCGATGCATCTGTTCGGTACACAGACACGGCCGCCGGGTTGCTTCCGTTTCAGTGGATCATTCTCGACGTTCGCAATTTTTCTTAAACCGTTCGCTTCCTGGACGTTGTTTCGCATTCCTCCGGCCGAGTTTGCCGACCAGCAGTTCAGCGCTCGGGACGTGTTCGGACCATGGATGACGGAACTTTGGTTCAGGCTCGCTGAGTGCGAAAGCTTGGGTGAGCGGATTCGGGTAGCAACCGAAGCGCTGCTACCGTTTGCGGAGCATGCGAGTCCTCTGACAAGGACGATGGCGGCTGCGCATAGGCTTGTTCAGACCGATTTCGAAAAGCGGGTCCCACAGCTGGCCCGTGAGTCATGCATGAGCGTTCGAACCTTTGAACGAAAGTTCGTCGCGGAGATGGGCCTCCCGCCGAAGCTGTTCGCGAGGCTGAGACGCTTTCAATTGGCTCTGGATCGGAAGCGCGTCTCAGGAACAACGTGGCTCGATGTCGCACACGACCTGGGGTATTTCGACCAGATGCATATGGTAAAAGAGTTTCGGGCGTTTGGAGGCGATGCACCCAGCCTGCTCGTTGGAAACTGTGGTGATTACCAACCCTCGTCTCTTGACGCCGCGCTCTGAGCGAATCACCTCAAACCCGCACTGACAGGCAGTATACGGGCGATCTAGTCCTTCCGAACGGCTCAGTTTGCGGATTGCCCGTCATCCGCCCGAACCACTCAGCATGATCCCATCCCGAACCTCCGGTACAGTGCGTTGCACCAGCAGTATGGTCACATCATCTTCATTCAATGCCGGATCTATCAACCGCTCCAGATTCGCTAAAGAGCTTTTTGGCTCACCAGTTAACGCCTCCCGCAAACGGCTCTCGGGGCCGTCTCCGGAAATTGAATCTGTTAGGCCGTCCGTGTAGACGAGCAAAAGATCGCCCGGATGCATCTTGGCGGCGCGCGCGTCATATTCTCCGGGAGCGAATAGGCCCAGTGGCAGGCCAGTTGGCTCCAGAAAAGTCGTCGATCCTGAGCCGCAAATTATCGGGCGATTGTGGCCGGCATTGACGTACATCAATTCGCCAGAGTCCTGCGCCAGGAGAATGAAAATTGCCGTCGCAAAGCGATTGCGTGGAGTATACCGGACCAGATGCTGATTGAGGCGATGCGCGAGCGTCGCCACATCCAGTTTTGTGTCGGCGATGCTCCGCACCAAAGCCTGAATGTTTGATGAAACCAATGCTGCCGGCATACCCTTCCCGGAAACATCGGCGAGTGCGAATAGTGTGCGATTGCCACCCAAGTCAATTACGTCAAAGTAATCGCCACCCACACTGCGCAAAGGTCGGTAATATGATTCCAAGCGATAACAAGATAGCTGCTCGATTTCATCGGGCTGAAGAGTGCGTTGGATCTGCTGTGCGGCAATCAAGTCAGATTCCAGTTGTGTTTTTCGAACGAACTCCGAAGTCAACAAGACATTCGTAATCCAGTAGCCGAGCATGTACAGTAGCCAAATGCTGACATACAGCACTGGTCCGCTAGGCCACATGACGGGCCAGACAAGCGAACGCGTCCAAAGAGCATAGAACGCATAACCCTGGAGCACGACGCCCGCCATAGTGACGAACCGCCGTGTTGAGTCCATTTCGCGAGTCCAATCATTGAAGGCGTACCGGAACACGCGCACAACCGAAACAGCAGCCTTATGGATCGTGGGGTTCCGGGTCCGAAGAAGCATGGCCGAAGTCTAACAACTAATCAGAACTCAGATCTTCGGTCGGGTGCTTCGGACTGATGTGCTTCGATCAGATTGTCACGCAATTCGAACGTGTAGTCCGGAAGGGTCACGTAATCCGGGCTGGCCGGTCGGCTCAACACCAGATCGCCACTAGGCCGTTAGTAGCGCTTGGCGGCCGCGGTCAGCTTACCTGTCGGAATCGGTCGTGGTGCGCGGAAAGCTTGCTCTGCGGATCCCGAAGTCGCGTGCAAAATAGCAGCGCTGCTTTCTGACACATAAGCCCCACCCACCTCACAGTCACACTGCCGGTCACTGTGGGGCGAGCAGTCACGTTCAACCTTAGTTCCAGATGGTAGAAGATTTCCCCTGCTTACCGAGTGGAGTGATGGCATTCTAGTATCGGTAACCGAGGGGGCCTGATTGAGCAAACCATCCGACTTGGTTCAGGGGACGCTGGACCTGCTTCTCTTGAAGATATTGACGCTCGAACCCCTAAATGGCTGGGCCATCAGTCAACGTCTCAAACAGGTTTCCGGGGACGTACTTCAGGTCAGCGATGGATCTTTGTATCCTGCCCTGCACAAGCTCGAGCAGGAAGGTTGGATTGCCGCCGAGTGGAGGCTCAGCGACAACAATCGCCGCGCCAAATTCTACTCGCTCACCCGGCTCGGGCGGAAGCAACTCGAACGGGAAACTGAGCATTGGACGCGGCTCTCTCTGGCCATTACGCAAGTCGTGCGCCTCAACGAGGCATAACATGCGCTGGGAACAATGGTTCTACACCGTGCCGTTACGCTTGCGATCCGTTTTTCGGCGCAAGGATGTTGAGCG
>JAFAMM010000482.1 GCA_019233375.1 Acidobacteriaceae bacterium | reverse complement strand
CCAGGGACAGACTTTTCGAAATACCATACTTACTGTTGGGTGAGCGCGGATGGAACTGGCGTTCCCGACCAGATCATCGATCAGCAGGTCAAGCGGGCGATAGATGCCCAAATGGCAGCGAAGGGCCTTACGAAGGTGGACTGCGATACGCCCGATTCCGCGCGTGCCGCCGGAGTCCCTCAACCGCCGGATTTCCCCCAACCGCCCAATCTCCCTGAACTGCCCGGTCCCAAGCAACTGCCCGGCCTTTCTCGCTCGGAGGGCGAGGCGCAGCCGGCCGGTGGCTCCCAACCGTCCGGACCCCGCTATGCCCTTAATTCGGCCGAGTCCCCCGCACATAAGGCGGATCTCCTGCTCGCCTACCATGTCGCTATACGCCAGGAGACACAGTGGAACGCTTTTGGGTCCGGGTGGGGCGGCTTCCCCGCAGGATTGGGCGGCTGGGGTACCGGAACGGCTACAGCAACAAGTTCGAGCATCGATGTGGGGACACTTGTCCTGAATATGTATGACCCCGCAGCCAAGCAGCTTGTTTGGGCAGGTAACGCAACAAAAACAATTAGTCTCAGTAAGAATCAGGACAAGAACCAGAGGAACCTTGAAAAAGCGATGCAGAAGCTGCTGAAGGACTGGCCCAGATAGCGAGCGACATCTCGCTAAGCGAAGCTCGTTATTGGAGATACCCGGGCCATGCAAAGGCGGTTACTGCGCCCCCTTATGACGGCGGTTTGCGCCGCAACTTTGCCGGCAAGTGCCTTTTGGCAACAGCCCAGTGCTAATCCGTCGGCGGAGATCGGTACGGGGCGCAAGGTGATCTCACGAGTTCCAGGAGATATGCTTGCCCAGCTCAGCGACTCTCTGCAACAACTGGCGAGCAAAGTTTCTCCAGCCATCGTTCAGATTGAGGTAAGCGGATTCGGGCCAGCCGAGGAGCGCGAGGACCATCGCGGCGAGCGTGGCCGCAAGGACACGGCCCTCATCGTAAGGCAACACGCGATTGGCTCCGGGGTGATCGTCGATCCTGACGGTTACATCGTGACCAATGCCCACGTGGTAGAGGGTGCGCAGCGTATCCGTGTGGTTCTGTGGCTGCCGCCGGTCACTTTCGATCCTGTCACCAGTCCCGGGAACGTACAGGTGCTCAACGCGAGGGTAATCGGGTTGGAAAAGCAAGTTGACCTGGCTTTGCTAAAGGTGGACGCGAGCAATCTGCCCACGCTGCATTTCAGGAAGGAGCCTGCGCAACCGGGAGAACTGGTATTCGCAATCGGCAGTCCGGGCGGTCTGCAGAACTCCGTATCGATGGGCGTGATCAGTTCGGCGTGGCGGCAACCCAATCCCGATAATCCGATGGTGTACCTGCAAACCGATGCGCCCATCAACCCCGGTAATAGCGGAGGGCCGCTGGTGGACGTTTCAGGCGGGATCGTTGGGCTGAATACCTTCATCATGAGCAGTGGCGGAGGCAGCGAAGGGCTCGGGTTTGCCATCCCGGCGCACGTCGTGGATTTCGTTTACCAAAGCCTGAAGAAGTATGGCCGTGTAGAGCGCACTGAAATTGGGGCTGTAGCGCAAACGATTACGCCCACAGTTGCCGAGGGTCTTGGGTTAGCGCAGAAATCGGGCGTGGTAATCGTAGACGTTGCACCCGATGGCCCGGCAGACGTAGCTGGCATAAGACCCGAGGATGTTGTTTTGGCTATAGACGGGCACCCGGCGCTCACTTTTCTAGCATTTACCGCTGCGCTCTATCAACACCCGCCAGATCAGGTCCTGAAGATCGAGGTGTTACGGGGAGAGAAGAAGCTGTTGTTCAATGTTCCCGCCATGCTGGCGCGCGACCGCATGGAGCAGCTCGCCGATGTCGCCGATCCAATAAAGAGCCATATTGGGCCGCTGGGCATTCTCGGTCTGGATTTCAATGACGACCTCCGTTCCCTCATGCCTGATGCGCGCATGGGCACAGGTGTAGTCGTGATTGGGCAGGCGCCAGGCTTCAATTCAGCCCATACGGGCCTGCGAATAGGAGACGTGATTCACTCGCTGAATCGCACAGCCGTTGAATCCGTCGATCAACTAAAGTCCGCAGTAGCTCAGCTCAAACCGGGCGACGCGGCGGTGTTGCGGATCGAACGCGGCGGACAATTCCAATATCTCGCGTTCGAGATGGAGTAGGAGAAACAAATAGATGAAATTACAGTACCTTTCAAGAGCTGCGCTCATTGTAATTGCTGCGCTGCTTGCGATGCATATCTTCCGTGAGTTCAGCGCGCCTCGAGAGGCACATGCTCAAACTTATGAATTACCACATCCTGTATATGTTGAGCCGGGCGTGACAATGTTAAGAGCACCCGACGGGAGCAGGCAGGTTCTCGGCAAAGTGGTCGTAGACCTTATCAACGGAAACGTCTGGGGTTTTCCAACCAACACTCCGAGCCCATATCCGGTCGACACGAAAAATCCGGTTGGGCTGAGTAATATCGAACCGCCAGTTTCAACCCCGATTTTCCTCGGCAAGTTCGATTTTTCCAAGATGACCGCAAACTAATCGCGCGGGCGCCACGCTAACGGGACAGATGCAGCCGCTCTAACAACCTGCCGAACCGCCGGTCGCCACGGAGCGGACCGAAAAACGGCTCAACGGCCAGGAGATTGACGAAGAGTGTCTTATGGTCTATCGCCTCATCGAGGCGCTGGAATGCCAGATCGAAATGTTCCATTCCGATCGCTGCGAAAGCTTGGGCGACCGGAGTCACGTACTGGCTCGCAGCCAATCGATCCAGCTTCTCGACGCATTCCAGAGCTCGGTCCTTGCAACCTTTTCGACTACAAGCTGCTGCCACCAGCCCGATGTTCAACGTGAAGTCAGATGATGACAGGCAGTCGATAACGCGATTGTAGTTTTGCTCCCGGTAATGCAAGAGCCCCTCGTAGAGCCGCGCTTCCGGGTAATCGCGATCCAGGTCGAACGATTTCGTCAGATGGTCTGCGGCCGACCGGTACTCGCCTTTTAAGTACAGGAGATACGCCATTCGCGCGCAGTCGCTCGCGGAAAGGGGATCCAACTCGGCAGAGCGGCGGAGCCATGACTCTGCGGCCTCAATCTTGCCTTGACAAAGCAGGGCCATCGCACGAAAGTGGTGAGCTGCCGCGTGGCCGGGTTGGAGGTTCAGCGCTCGCTCGTATAGCCGGTCCGCTTCATCCCAACGATACTCAAACCAAGCGCGAACTGCCCCCAGCACGGTGCACGTTTCTCCAGAGTCAGGATCGAGTGCATAGCCGCGCTCCGCATTCGCCTTCACTTCGGGATACACGTCACGACCCGAGATCACTCCGAAAAGAGAAAGAAAGCCGTTCGCTGCAGCTATGCCACTGTAGGCGAGAGGATAATCCGGGAACTCCTCTGTGAGATTTCGCATCTGCTCTAAAGCAGCGCGCAGTGTTTCAGGAGACTGCTGATGAATCAGGAACCGGGCTCGTAAGTACCTGGTGTATGCTTCGAGACCATTGACGGGGCGTACTTGCGTCCGCGCCTCTGCTACATCAACGCGGAGCAAGCCCGCAACCGCTTCTGCGATCTGTTCCTGAATTGCAAACACGTCCTTGGCTTCACGCCGAAACGTTTCCGACCAAAGATGACAGCCGGATTCGGTCTGAACGGCTTGGGCCGTGATTCTTAATTGGTCGCCGGCCTTTCTGACGCTGCCTTCAATGACAAGGTCTGCGCCTAAACGCTGGCCGACTTCCCGGATATCAACGGACGCGTGCTTGAACTGGAATGCCGACGTCCGTGCAATCACTTTCAATCCCTGCACGTGAGTGAGACAGTTGATAATCTCTTCGCTAATCCCATCGCAGAAGTAGTCTTGCTCCGGCTCCGGACTCATGTTCACGAACGGCAAAACGGCGATGCACTTACCTACCGCCTGGACCGCGGCTCCGGTTTCCTGACGCTGATTTCGAGGCTGTGAGTCCAGCCACCGGAAGATGGGAACATAACTGCCGGGGCGCAGTGCAATAAGGATAGGGTCATCTTTCCCCGCACCCTCGTCGTAATATGCCTTCAATTTTGCCCTGAGACGCCCAGCCTGAACGCGGACAATTGCGTCGATATTGGGATCGTAATCGGAATCACGGTCGAACACCTCCA
>JAFAMM010000304.1 GCA_019233375.1 Acidobacteriaceae bacterium | reverse complement strand
CGCGCCGAAACCGGGCAGCCGTACACCGTCCTGCAAAACAGCGAGCCCGTGTTCGAACACCCCGACCGCTCTGTTGTGCTGAATGGTCTAGAGGCTGCGATCCAACACGCTGTTGCTTGTGAATCATCCGGGTATACGTTCGTGCACGCGGGTGTCGTCGCAATCGCCGGATGCGGCGTTGTGATTCCCGGGCCAAGCCTCAGCGGAAAAAGTACTCTGATATGTGCCCTTGTCAACGCCGGTGCGGTGTATTACTCGGATGAGTTTGCCGTTCTCGATCCAGGAGGCCGGATACACCCGTTCAGGCGGCATCCGCATTTGCGTACCGATGTCGCGGACGGCTCGCCCGGGGTCTCCTGGCGTGGCCTATCAGGCGAACTTACTCCTTTGAGCCAGACGGTGATTCTGGCATGCGAGTATGTTCCGGGTAGCCACTGGCAGTCAAAAAGAGTTACTCCGGGCGACGGATTGTTGAAGATGATGGCGAATACAGTTAGCGCACGAACCAGGCCTATCGCTGCCATGCGGTCGCTCGCAAATCTTGCGAGCATGGCCTGTTCGGTAGTTGCTTTCCGCGGTGAGGCCCGGGATGCCGTTCCGGGCGTTATCGCCCTGGTCGAGGCCGCGTGCAAGACTTGTGTTCACTAAATCCGGGTGATCCACAGCGGGACACGGCAAGCTGCCGCCAGAATCTGGAAGGCGAGCTGCTCCTGCAATATGCCCGCCGAAATCCCGGTCCCGAAACGACGGACCGCATCTCGCTCTTACTATCATGCGACCTGGATTGGGAGCGCTTTACCGATCTCGTCGAGCGCAACGAAGTAAGTGGCTTGGTGCTGCGCGGGATTTCTCGCGCGGACCACTCCAGCATGCCCGAACGGACTCTCCGCACACTGCGAGACATGGCCGTGGACAACACGTCCGTTAGTGTCCGGCTCGCGTCTCAGCTCTCAAGCGTCTTGCGGTTGTTTGGCGCCAACGCAGTATTGGCCATGCCTCTTAAAGGAAGTGCTCTTGCGATGCAGCTGTACGGCAACTTCTCGACTAGGCAATCAGGAGATGTCGACGTGTTAGTTCGCCGCTCCGATGCATTCATGGCCAGGCAGATACTGCTTTCAGCCGGATACCGCCCGCTAGAATCCGACCTCGAATTCCGCCGGCACTTCTCCTCGGCCAAACACAAACACTTCACGGTTCTTTCTCCCGACCGCGAAACCTTGCTGGAAGTGCATTGGGCTTTCTTGGAGCCCGCGTATGGATTTCGCTTGTCAGCAAGCGAGGTGTTCCAGACCGCGGTGCCTCAGTGCCTTCTCGATGAGAAGATCTTCTGTGCTTGTCCGGAACATCAGTTGCTCCTGCTCGCAGCCCACGGTTGCCGCCATGGCTGGGACAGCCTCAAGTGGATTTGCGATGTAGCCGAGTTGGTCTGTGTGCCGCAGTTGGATTTACAGGCCGCCCTCACACGCGCAAAGGATCTGGGCTGTTACCGGATGGTCTCGCTGGCCCTGTTGCTTGCTGCGGACTTTCTCGATGCCCCCGTTCCGAGCGCAATTTTGCGGGATATCTCAACTCCGGCGCTGCGTCCGCTTATTGAAGGGGTCCGTTCCAAAGTGCTGTCGCTCCAGCCTTTCGTGAGCGCGGAGCACCCTTCCGGTGTGCGAGCGCAAATCGCATATCTCAGGTTCGCATTGAGCTGCCGCGAAAAGCTGCGCGACCGTCTACGGCTGGTAATACATCGATTCGCAAATTTGCTCCGGCCGAATGAACAGGACAGGCAATTCCGGCGCCTGCCGGCGGTCGTGCGATGGTTCGCTCGTCCTGTTCGCCTTTTCAGAATCTACGGATTCGGATGCTTTGCCGAGCTTCTCGGCTCGGCGTTGAGGGGAACGTTCTCGAATTAGACGGACGGCGAGAGCTTTTCGGAAGCTAATGGGAGTCGAACCCACCCGTGACAACTAAAGTGCCGCACTCCGGTTTTGAAGACCGGGCCCTGCACCGGCAGAGTCTAGCTTCCGACTGAAATTGTAACGTCCTGCGGTGTGCCTGGGTGTTTCTCGTGCACCCTGTTCCACATGGCAAGCCGCAATTCCTCGAGGCCGGCGCCGGTCACGTTGGAAATCGCGAAAAACGGCAACCCGCGCTCCTGAGCCTTCGCCTTCACAGCTTCCACCCGCGCAGGATCCTGGCCCAGGTCGATTTTAGTCGCGACCACGATCATCGGCTTCTTGGCGAGTTCCTTATCGAAGCGGTTCAACTCGTCCAGAATGACATCGAAATCGTGAGCGGGGTCGCGCCCGCTCGCGTCCGAAATGTCCACCAGGTGTGCCAGCAGGCGCGTCCTCTCAATATGCCGGAGAAAGGTCGTGCCCAGTCCGTGTCCTTCATGGGCGCCTTCGATCAACCCTGGAATATCCGCAAGCACAAATGTCCCATCGCCCACCTGAACGACACCTAAATTGGGCTCCAAGGTAGTAAAGGGATAGTCCGCAATTTTGGGCTTCGCGGCAGACAGCCTCGAGATGAGGGTGGATTTCCCTGCATTAGGAAATCCAATCAATGCCACATCGGCGAGCAGCTTCAATTCAAGCCGCAGCCGGAAAAACTCGCCGGGCTTGCCTTCTTCATGCTCCGTCGGAGCTTGATGCGTGGCAGTTGCGAAACGAGCATTGCCACGCCCCCCGCGGCCGCCGTGCGCCACCATAAACCGCTGGCCGGGAGCCGTAAAATCAAACAACTGCTCGCCGGAATCCGCGTTGAAAACAATGGTCCCGACCGGCACCGGCAACTCGATGACGGCTCCGTTTCGTCCCGTGCGGTTGCTGCCCTCGCCGTGCCGGCCCCGCTCGGCTGTGTGCTCGGGGTTAAACCGGAAGTGCAGCAGCGTGTTGTAGTGCTCGCTTGAGACCAACACGACATCCCCGCCGCACCCGCCATCGCCCCCGCTAGGGCCGCCTCTCGGAACGAACTTCTCCCGCCGAAAAGCCAGGCAGCCATTACCACCATCACCTGCTTTCACGGTGATGATCACTTCATCGATAAACACTGGAATAGAACCTACGGTAGGGAATCGCGGCTAATTAGAAGATCGATTCCGTGGTCGTTTCTGATCGGTTAACTTTCAGACGCAATGATATTCACGAATTTGCCCATGCGGCCGCGATCACGAAATTCCACCGTGCCGGGAACCGTCGCGAACAGCGTGTCGTCCTTGCCCACGCCCACGTTCTTCCCCGGCTTGTAGCGCGTGCCTCGTTGCCGGACGATGATTGAGCCCCCGCTGACAAACTCACCCGCGAACACCTTGATCCCGAGTCGTTGAGAATTCGAATCGCGGCCGTTCTTGGAACTGCCTAAGCCTTTTTTGTGTGCCATCGTGAATACCTGCCGGCCTGCTGGCTACGCCAGAATCTCCTCCACTTGCACGCGGGTAAAGTTTTGCCGGTGTCCGATCGTCCGCTTGTACTGCTTCTTGCGTTTAAACTTAAACACCAAAACCTTGTCACCCCGGCCGTGTGCCGCTATTTTGCCGCGGACGCGCGCGCTCTTCACCGCATCGCCCACCGCCAACTCGTTTGAATCATTTGAGATAGCGAGGACCCGGTCAAACTCCACCGCGCTTCCAACATCACCCGCGAGCGTGTCCACCTCAATCGTCTGACCCGGAACCACGCGGTACTGCTTCCCGCCTGTTTCAATCACAGCGTACATAATGTCTCTTCAAACCTTTTGAGTTGTGTTTACGATTCCAGTGGGCAGCGGACGGCAGACGCCAGTCTCCAGACACACTGACAAGTGCTGGGAGTAAACCCGAACCCTTTTATGATAACTGATTACAGGGAAGCGTGCCATGGAAGCCTATACGCCTCTTGCGCCGTCCCGCTCCAGATCCGTTGCCTCTCGGCTTCCGATAAGCGCTGTACGGCGCGCTCTACAACCGAAACCCACTCGCCGTACCTTGCTCCGAGCAGCACTACCGGCCAGTCTGAGCCAAACATGAGCCGCCCTGGTCCGAACGTCTCAAGCGCTATCTCCAGGTACGGAACCAAATCGGCTTCTGTCCAGTTCCCGTGCTCCGCCTCCGTGATTAAGCCCGAAAGCTTACAGTACACATTGTCGCGCTTGGCAAGCTCGCGAAGATGTTCGCGCCATGGGGACAATTCGTGGCTGGCGACTCGCGGCTTCGCAACGTGATCCAAAACGAATACCTGGGCCGGATGCCGGTCAACGAACTGAATCGTCTGCGCCAGATGGCGCTCGTAAATCAGAATGTCGTATGCCAGCCCGAGCGGTTCGAGGAGCCGAACCCCGGTGTTGAAATCAGCGCGGAGCATGTAGCAGGGGTCAGCTTCGTCTTGGAGAACGTGCCGCACGCCTCGCAGCTTACGATTCTGCACGAACTCTTCAAGCACATCGCCCACACGCCTGTCCGCCAGCGGCACCCATCCCACCACGCCTTGAATGAAATCATTCTGAGCTGATAGCTCCAGCAGCCACCGGGTTTCCTCCACTGTTTGCCGGGCCTGCACAGCGATCGAGCCATTGACACCCGCCTCCTCCGCCGCCCGTTTCAAATCCGCTGGCAGGAAATCGCGCCGGAGCGCTGTCATATCCTCGCTAATCCAGCCATACTCCTTTTGTTCAAATACCCAGAAGTGCTGGTGCGCATCGAGCCTGCTCACAGGTTGTTCTCCGGCCGGCCGCTGGGCCAGCTCCTGCCCTTTACCGGTGCAATTGTCTCCTCAATTGCGTCCAGCAACTCAGGATCTGCCTTGAACGTCAGTGCCTCCAGGTTTTCCTTCACCTGCGCCGGATGTGATATCCCGACCAACGTAGATGAAATGTACTTGTTCTGCAGAGCAAAATTCAGGCCGAGCACTGCCGGATTCAGCCCACGTTCTGCACAGAGTGAAACCACTCTCCGCGCCGCTTCCTTGATTTCTGGCGCAGCCGGATGCCACGGCGGCGGTCCTGCGTGCGTCAGCATCCCCATATGGAGCGGGCTTGCATTGATCAATCCAATCTGATTTTTCTCGAGACTCGGTACAAGGAGTTCGTTCAGATCGCGAATCATCAGGTTGTAGTGACAATACGAGAGCACAACGTCAACTTGGCCGGCCACCGCTACCGTCGCGAGCAGCCGTATAGGTAGTCCCGAGATTCCAATCCAGCGCGCCTTGCCCTGCTTTTGAAGCTTGCGCATCGCCGGAATCGTCTCGTGCAGCACCTGCTCTACACTGCCGAATTCAATATCGTGCGCGAGAAGAATGTCGACGTAGTCCGTGCGCAGCCGCGCCAGTGACTCGTCCAGGCTGGCGGTGACGCGCGCCGCAGAAAAATCGAACTTCGCGCGGTCATACCGCCCGCATTTTGTCGAAAGCACCACCCGCTCGCGCCGGCCGAGCAACGCCTCGCCCAAGCGTTCTTCTGAAAGCGTCCGGCCGTAATAGGGGGAGGTATCGAAAAAGTTGATGCCCTCCTCAATTGCCGTGTGCACAGCTCTCTGCCCGTCCCGCGGGTCCAGATCTCCGTACTCGTTTCCCAGTGGGGCTGCCCCGAATCCGATCACCGAGACGGAGAGCCCCGTTCGCCCGAGCATTCGTTGCTGCATCTCTACTCGTCCATGTCGACCAGAATTTTGGCGTAAGATTGCGGCGCCTCGCTCCAGCGCCGCAGTGCCGCGCCGGCGTCGGCCAGCGGTACACGTGCAGAAATAGTCGCCTCAACGGGGAACTTATGTTGCCGCAGAAGATCGATGACGGCCGGGAACTCTCCCAGTGAGTTGCGCGATCCCAAAATGTCAATTTCCTTGTGGACGAAAAGCTTCGTCTCATAACGAACGGGCTCCTTTGCCCAGCCGATATAAACGACTCTTCCGGTATGCGCCACCTCTTCTATGGCCATTTGATACGTCGCGGTAGATCCCACTGCCTCAACAACAACATCCGGCCCGTGTCCCTGCGTCAGGTCCAACATCGTCTCATGCACGTGCTGTTCTTTTGAATGGATCGTGTGTTGCGCCCCGGCACGCCGCGCCAGCGCCAGCTTCTCTTCCCCGATATCGATCGCGATGGCCGTCGCTCCGCGCATCACGGTGGACGCGATCACGCCCAAGCCCACCGTCCCGCAGCCGATTACCGCCACAACGTCGCGCGCCGCGACCCTTCCGCGCTCGGCCGCGTGGAATCCGACCGCGAGCGGCTCTACCAGCGATAATTCCGTCAACGAAAGTTCCTCGGCCGCGTACAGCTTTTGCCACGCCGCGACGAAGTATCCGGCCATCGCGCCATCCCTCTGCACGCCCATCGTTTCGTTGAACTTGCATGCGTTCGTCCGGCCTCGCAGGCACGACGCACAGCGGCCGCAATGATTGTAGGGATAAACCGTCACATCGTCGCCCGCTTTGAGATGCGCAGGCGTGTTTGCGCCTGTGGCGACGATCGTAGCCGCGATCTCGTGGCCCGGTATCCTCGGGTACTGCACTAAGGGATTCTTGCCGCGGAAGGTGCTCAAATCCGTTCCGCAGAGCCCAATTAGGCGAGGCCTCAACAGCACTTCGTCACCGGCCGGCGTTGGATCAGCAAGGACTTCGATCGCCGTCTCGCCGGGCGCCGTAATCGCGAGCGCTCTCATTCCGTTTCTTTTCCCTTTTCAGGCTGCAGGCAGAGCTTCGAGCACCTGATCGATCTGCTCGGGCGTTATGTAGAAGTGAGGGGACATGCGCACCCAGCCCTGCCTGGGGGCGGCAGAAATCCGCTTCCTTCTCAATTCGCTCACCACCTGCCGGCTGTCGATCGCAGGATGCCGCAGGCTCACGATCCCCGATCCGGTGTCGCCGGTACGCGGAATCATCGTTTCATAGCCCTTCGCCCGCGCTCCTGACTCTAGCTGCTCGGTCACTGCTAACACTGCCGGTGCAATGCTGTCGATCCCGACGCTCAGCAGAAATTCCAGCGCCGCCCGCAGCCCGAAGCAACCCACCGTATTCAGAGTTCCGCACTCATACCGGCCGGCGTCCGGCCGCAGCGTCATATCGCGCGAGCTGTAATCTGCATAGTTCGCCGGATTCGTCCATCCGAATTCCGCGGGTTCGATCGCATCCAGCCACTCCTTCCGGACATACAGAACTCCGTTTCCCTCCGGCCCCAGCATCCATTTGTGACCATCCGCCGCTAGCGCATCAACGTGCGACTCCTCCACATCGAGCGGCAGAACTCCCATCCCCTGTATCGCGTCGACAAGGAAAAAGCACCCCTCCGCGCGGCAGAGCCTGCCGATTTCCGTAAGGTTTACCCGGTACCCGCTGAGATAGTTCACGTAGCTGATTGCGAGCAGTCTTGCCCCGCGAACAGCTTCAGCCACACGTTCAAGCGGATCGTAAATCGATAGCCAGCGCACCTCTACACCGCGTGCTTCCAGCCTGAGCCAGGGATAGTAGTTCGACGGAAACTCCTCCCGGAACGCAACCACGCGATCGCCGGGCTTCCAGCCGATTCCCAGCGCGACCGTGGCAATCCCCTCCGATGTGTTCTTTACAATCGCAATTTCATCCGGAGAGGCGTTGATGAGCCTGGCTGTTGCTCTTCGCAGCCCGCTGTAGGACTCCATCCACTTGTCATAATGCAGAGAGCCAAAAAGGCAGGCCTCCTCCACTAGTGCTTTCATGGCATCCGCTGCCGGCCGGCAGAGGGGTGCAACCGCGGCATGGTTCAGGTACACAATGTTGTTAGTCACTGGAAACTGGTCAGCGAATCGTGCAACTCTATGCGCTTCCGAAGCAACTCCAGTAACCTCCGGCATTTTTTCGGAACCCATCCTTCCGAGCATACGTTAACAAAGATGAATCTCCTGGGCCCGGCAATTCTCTGGGAAGTACGAGGGAAAACGAGTGAATTGCCGGGCGAAACTCCGCTGCTATGCCGCCGCGCGATATGCTTCCCGGGGCATGGCGCACGCAAGAAGAAGAACGGCGCCGCAGAACATCAGTGTGTCCATCACATAATTCAGGCCATTGTTGAGGCTGGCGCGGTCCACTACTCCGATCGGCACGTAGACGGCCAACTCCAGGAAGAGAACGGTAACACCCAGCCACGCCGCTGCGGCGCGAGTTTTCTTGCCGGCAAGCAAAAACGTACCGGCCACGGCGTAAACCAGGGCGGCCAGGTACGTCCAAATGGCTCGTCCGTAAATCCACTGAGGCGTCAACCGTTCGAGTGGAATGCCGGGAACGTAGTCGCCGTGCATGAATTGCTCGAAGGCGAAGAACAGCACGGGAATTGCGATCAAGTAGCGCGCGATTGTCGCAAGGATGTGCGTACCGCCCCGGTGCTGGTTGCTAAGACTGGCCGCCAGCGCCAAAGCCCCTCCGCTGAAGGCTGTTTCGCGCAGGGCGACCGCGAGCGCAAACCGGTCTCGCGGATTTTGCATCCAGTTCGGGGCGTGCATCAGTACTACGATCAGGAAAAATGCCAAGGCGAGCAAGCTGGCCGAGAGACGGGCCTCGATCCCTGTCACCAAGCTCAGCGCAGCTGCGACAAAGCAAGTACCTACGAAGTAAACCCAAAACTGATGCCACGGAATCCAGGCCGGCATGATGGACGCCATGGCCTGCGTCAGCGTGAAATGTTCCGTGCCGAAAGCAGCGATGGGTGCCGCGTAGAAAGTTGGTCCGAACAGGATCAGCTTGTCCAATCCGCGCGTTTTCCGCCAATCGCGGCGCCGAAAAATCGAAACCAACCCGATCGCTAGAATCGTTCCACCGGCTAAATACGACCAGATCACCTCGCTGGGAATTACTGTTCGAGTCATTAACGCGCTAATACAAGCTCAGGATTGAGCCGCATGGAGTTGCGGCGTCAGGCAGGCAAAGATTTCGCGATAAAACTCGGGATGGGATTGCCACGTTTGAGCAGTAACCAGGCGGCCGTCGCGAACGGCTTGCTGTTCTACGTATCTACCTCCGGCTTGCTCGGCTTCGAAGCGGACGTGTTCATAGCACGTTAGGCACTTTTCTTTGGTAAGACCGGCCGCGGCGAGAACTTGAATGCCGTGACAGAGTGCGAAGATCCACTTTTGCTGCGCGTCGAATTCGCGAACCAGCGCTAGCAGAAGCCGATCATTGCGTAGGTACTCAGGAGCCCGCCCCCCGAGAATAAGAACGGCATCGAAATCGCGAACCTTCACTTCGGCAAATGCGAGGTCGGCCTGTAGGCCATAGCCGGGGCGTTCTATATAGGTGTCCCAGCCAGGCTCGAAGTCGTGTATCACAAGATGTAGCCGGCGAACCGAGGGGGCAGCCACTGCTACGCGCCAGCCTTCCTCCCGAAACCGATGAACTGCGTAGAGAGCTTCGTACGATTCGCCGGCATCGCCAGTAACGATCAGTATTTGTGGCATTCGTCAGCGGCTATTTTATCCCTCGCTGGATACGGGCATGTCATCGATCATCGAGTTGGCGAGCGGGCTGATGACATAATACTTCCCAACCCGGTCAGACCGAGTTTTGGGAAAAATCAAAGCAGAGCGATCCCTGCCCGAAGCGACCGACCAGGATGTCGCGAAGGTTGGCTCAGAGCGGCGAACCGAGCGCAATCGAACTTGTTCCGGATGGGTTCGCCATCGCCACCGAACCATACCGAGCCGACTCGACAAACTCCTTCGGGTCGAACCCTTAGGCACCCACATTGCTCACATTGAGTGCCTGCGCGATCAGCCCACGCACGTGCTTCGTGGCCGGATGCGGCGCGGGTGGATGATAAACTCGACGGGAATCACAGAACATGGGGCAATGGCTCTTACTAACTATTAGTCTCATCACTGGGGCCGTCGTCGTTTGCGTCGGTTGCGTTTATCTCGTGAATGACCGCAAGGAGCAGCGCAAGCAATTGCGCCACATAGCATATCAAGAAGGAGTCGGCGAAGAATATGATTTGGAGTTGAACAGATTACGCGAACTTCGAAGCTCATGGCCGCAAGATGCTCCCTCTGGCCCCGACCCCTACGAGCAAGCCCTGGAGAACGTCCGACTCCAGAAACGCACGAGGGAAAAGAACGAGAGAACTCCATCAGTGCAATACATCATCGTAAACGGAATTGTTAATATTGGCACCGTTCTCGGCGATCTGAACAACTCAGTCCAAAATCTCCGTAGTCAGGGAGAGCCGCAGATCGCAGACGCCATACAGAAACTCACCGATGTAATTAAAGAACTGAAAGAGATAACGGACGCGGATCGCAATGACCTGCTCGAAAACCTCGCGCTGGTTTCGAAGGAAGTTGAATCTCCCTCTGACAGCCGTAGAGCCGGTCTATTAAAATCCTCGCTGGGATTTGTGACAACATCTCTCGGAGCCTTCAATGAGTTGGCTCCGCTAGTGCCGTAATCTTCTCGAGGCGCTCAAGGTCGCAGGCATCATCAATTGGTGATTCTCAAGCCCTTCGGGAAACTGGATCCGATATAACCCTCGCCCGCTAAGGCGGGTCAGTCCTCGAAAACGCTAACCGATTTCTGGACCAGTTTCAGGGGAGCAGGTCAAAAGCCGCGGCATTTCCGCAAATGCCGCTGAGAGCGAACATCACGCCGCCACACTGCTCACACTCAGCTCCTGTACGATCAGTTCCCGAACACGGTCGGTCAGCGCTCCCCGATCTCTCAGCGTCAAACCCTGCGTGTCAATCGGCTCCAGAATTCGTAGCGTCACCGTTCCCGATAGCACGACGCCGCCGCCATACGGCAGTAGCTCGCGTGTCCCGAGCATCACCATCGGCACCACCGGAACGCCGGCCCGAATCGCGATGTATGCTCCGCCTTCTTTGAACGGCCGAAGCACGCCATCGTGGGAGCGCCCGCCTTCCGGAAAGATGAGCAGTGAGATCCTTTTCTGCCTTATCGTCTCTGCTGCCAGCTGCATGGTTTTCACCGCGGCGCGGGGGTCTTCCCGCGGCACGGGTATGTGCCCCGCGCGGCTCAGATGCGTACCGAGAAACGGTATTTGAAATAGACCTCTCTTCGCAAGAAAGCGAAACTGGACCGGTACATTGGCCAAGGCAACCGGAGTATCCATGTAACTCAGGTGGTTCGAGATGAACACATAACTGCCCGCCGGATCAATTTGCTCGAGCCCCTCCACCCGCACGCGAATGCCGCTGACGCTCAGAAGCGTGCGCGCCCACGCCCGTGCCACGCGGATCTGTACCGCGCCCGTCGAATCGAAGAATGAAACGATCAGGCTGATGGTCCCGAAGAAAACGGTTGCCAGAACAATCGCGGGATCCGCAATCAGGATCCCGCGTAAGCGTCTCATGCAGGCTTCATTTTACGAGATGGAAGCGGCCCGCCCGGTCAGCAAGCGGCGCGCTTCTCCAACCAGGAACAGCGAACCGGTGAACAATACCAGCGCGTCTTTTGGTGCGGAGCGTGCCAGACGGATCGCTTCGGCTACCGTCTGTGCCGTTGAAGCGTTCGCATGACTCGTTAGCGCCAGGATCGCTTCCGGCCGCACTGCTCTGGGAAAATCGGGCGCAGTCACGATCAGGTGATCCGCCAGCGGGAAGAGCTTTTCGGTTACCTCTTGGATTGCTTTATCGCGCATAGCCCCGTACACCAGCCACACCGGCCGCCCGGTGCCGAATTGCCGTATGTATGCCGCGAGAGCAGCCGCGCCCGCCGGATTATGAGCGCCGTCGAGCACCAAATCAGGATGGCGCGAAATAAACTCCAGGCGCCCGGGCCAGCGGACGCTCTTCAATCCCCGCTGAATCGCCTCCGTCTCGATCTGCATCTGCCAGCACGCGAGGATCGCTGCCTTGGCATTTTCGATCTGGTGCGCACCCGGCAGCCCGCATTCGTACTTTTCTTCGCCAATATAGAACGAGGAACCGTCATCGCGCAGTGCCGCACGCGAGATCTTCAAATCAGCGGTTCTGATCACCTCGCATTTCAGCCCGGCGGCCCGTTCGCAGATGACTCGCTCAGCCGCGCTCTCCTGCTGCGAGACAATCACCGGCACGCCCGGCTTCAGAATGCCCGCCTTTTCGGCCGCAATAGATTCAATCGTGTTGCCCAAATACGCTTCGTGATCGTAGGAGATTGGTGTAATAACGGTGAGTTCCGGCAGAATCACGTTGGTTGCGTCTAGCCGCCCACCCAATCCCACTTCGATCACGCTGATCTCGCATCGCTCTCTGAACGCCAGCAGACCCATCGCTGTCATCGTCTCGAAATAAGAAGGATGCGTATCGATGCGTCCATCGGAAAGCAGCTTCTCGGCTGCTGCATGAACCTTATCGAACAATCGTACGAATTCAGTCTCACTTACACCTGAGCCGTCGATTTGTATCCGCTCGGTCGGTTCAATCAAATGCGGCGAGGTGTAAAGTCCGGTTGAGTAACCGGCCTGCTCTAGAATGCTTACGATCATCGCACACGTCGAGCCCTTGCCGTTCGTTCCTGCTACATGAGTGAATCGTTGTCCTTGTTCCGGATGTCCTAACTCGGCGACAAGCGCCCGCATACGGTCGAGCCCGAACTTAACGCCCGTCTTCAATTCATTGCCGAGCGAATACAAGTACTGCACCGAATCGGGATAGCTCATAATCTACAGCCTTCGTTCGCTTGCCCGTTCCCGTTGACCAATTTCACCGCCTCCATTTAAAAAGTCATGGCCGGGAACTGCTCATCCAAAAGGAGAATCTGGTTCGTATCTTCAGCGGAGGTAGATAAAGGAAACTCTATGAAATTGAAATTTGCCATCGTTTTCACGGGGCTCGCGGCAATCAGCTTAGCGATGGCCGCCCAGAATAACGTTCCCATGGTGGGCGGTGCGCCGATGTATCCAGCCAAGAACATCGTTGAAAACGCTTCAGCGGCACCGAATCTTACAACGCTCGTCGCAGCGATAAAAGCTGCCGGATTGGTGGATACGCTGGAGGGCCCCGGGCCATTTACCGTCTTTGCGCCCACCAATGACGCGTTCGACAAACTTCCTCCGGGAACTGTCGACAATCTTATTAAGCCGGAGAATCAGAACGCGCTCAAGAAAATCCTTACATATCATGTCGTCCCCGGCCGCGTCACAGCGCATAAGCTGATCGCCATGATCAAGAAGGACGGCGGACAAACTCAGCTCAAAACCGTCGAGGGCGGCACAATCACGGCCATGCTGGACGGCGATAATGTTGTCCTGAAAGACGAAAAAGGCGGTATCGCTACCGTTACGCAAGCGGACGTGATGCAGAAGAATGGCGTCGTTCACGTCATTAACGCCGTTCTGATGCCGAATTAGCGCGCTTCATTTACTCCTCAACGCCGGAATGCACTCTGCTTTCCGGCTCTTTATTTCTGCTTCGAAAGTCCGGGCTCAATTAAGTGAAACACGTCCTCCGCGACTATCTTGTTACCCTCGCCGTTTGGATG
>JAFAMM010000267.1 GCA_019233375.1 Acidobacteriaceae bacterium | reverse complement strand
GCGCATGCACTTGACCCTGAAGAAAGAAGCGACACGTCCAGCTGGCGCCAACATCCTGCAGCAACAGGCCAAGTTTGACGCCTTTCAGCAGTAGCACCTGTTTGGCGGGTCAGGCTGTCGGCGTTAAAGAAGTCGAGGACGGCATCTGGGTCGTCAGCTTTATGGAATACGATCTCGGCGAGGCCGACCTAGAGGAGGAGGAGAAATCTTTGCAGCCTTTAGAAAACCCCTTCGGGCCTAAAGTGTTACCTATGTCTTAGGAACAATCTGTTTACCATGTGTCCGGTCCGGACAGGCTTTGAATGGAGCGGGAGACGGGATTCGAACCCGCGACATCAACCTTGGCAAGGTTGCACTCTACCAGCTGAGTTACTCCCGCTTGGGAGGCTAAACCATATTCTCCGATGCTTCCCGTCGGGAAGTCAATTTGATCTGCTGGGTCGACAATCAACGATGTGCTTGCACGCCAATCGCTTATCGGGATTTCCCTAGATTACAGTTCCGAAAAATCATCGTTTCCGTTCCGTGTCAAGCAGAACAAGTGAAATATAATCAAATGTTTACAAGAGCACCAGATTTCTCTTTGAAAATAGGCCCCCTGTGTTAGACTGAGTCTTCCAATTAGGAACGGAAACAGTTCCCCCAACACGGTTCTCCGAGACTTTCGGCGGCCAAAACAATCTGACAATCGCTTCCCCCGCTTTTCCACAGACTTGGAAAAGATGTGGGAATCTTTTGCTGTTTCCAGGATGAGGAGTTGGGCGCTTTGGGTGACCCCTGGGAAAAAATTAAGGCTTGGCTGGCTGTCAGGCTCAGCGAGGGAGCGTACCAGAATTGGATATCGCAAACAACCTTGAGTTCGTTCCGAAACGGCGACCTGACCGTTCGTGTTCCCAACGAAACCACCGAGGCTTGGATTCGCCAGGAATATGGCGCGCACATCCGCACCGCCATCCAGGAATTGAATCTGCCGGTCCGGCACGTGCAATACGAAATCGAAGCTCGCTGCGCCGCTGCGGCGGTCGGCGTCGGGCAAAGCTCCTCTCCTCTCCACGCCGGCAACGGTTCCAGCATCAACGGCGAACAGCCGGTTTTCGAGAGTACGGCCAGTTGGCTGAATCCGCGGCTTACCTTCGACACCTACGTGGTAGGCGCCTCCAATCAGCTTGCCCACGCCGCCGCGCAGGCGGTAGCGAAGATGCCGTCGCGCAGCTACAATCCGCTCTTCATCTACGGCGGCGTGGGCATCGGCAAAACGCATCTCATGCATGCTATTGGTCGTGCCCTCCTCGATAACTTCTCCGGCCTGAACGTCATTTACACATCCAGCGAGCGCTTCATGAACGAGATGATCACCTCGATCAAACTCGATCGCATGACCCTCTTTCACCGCCATTACCGCTCAGCGGACGTCCTGCTCATCGACGACATTCACATCATTGCCGGCAAGGAGCGCACACAGGAAGAGTTCTTCCATACCTTCAACGAACTCTACGACCATCGGAAGCAAATCGTGCTTTCGAGCGATTCGGCTCCGAACCAGTTGTCCGGCCTCGTTGAACGCCTCCGGTCCCGCTTCGAGTGGGGATTGATGGTCGACGTGCAAGCCCCGGATCTCGAAACGAAGATGGCCATCCTCGATAAAAGGGCGGATTCCGAAGGCGTCCGCCTGCCGCAAGACGTGCGCATCTTCATCGCTACCAAGACCAAGTCAAACGTCCGTGAACTCGAAGGAGCGCTGACCCGCTTGATCGCTGTCTCGTCGGTTACTGGGCAGCCCATCACGCTGGCTATGGCGCAACAAACGCTCCGCCATCTGGCCGCCGCGCCCGAGCGCCGCATCTCGGTGGAATCCATCCTGCGCGCCGTTGCGGAGCGCTTCTCCATGCCGCCCGCACAGCTCAAAATGAAGAGCAACACGCAGCAGATCGCCTACCCCCGCCAGATCGCCATGTATCTCGTCAAAGAGTTAACCCATGCGTCGCTACCTGAGATCGGGCGCTACTTCGGCGGCAAACACCACACCACGGTCCTGCATTCCATCCAGAAAATTGAAGATCTGCGCCAGCGCGACACCGATTTGAACAACCTTATCCAATCGCTAATCGACTCACTTCAGTAGTCTTATGCCGGTTATCCACAGGGGCATGTCAAACGAATCTGTTCAAGGCTGTCCAAACCGTGGCAGCAACGCGGTTTTCGAGCATCGGCGAGCCGGAAATCCACAACCCGGCTTGGGAGCAAGCTATTTTTTTGCTATAATTTAGGGAGAAATCAACATTTCCACAGCCCCTACTATTACGGTTCTTCTTTAGTGCTTTAACAAACAGCTTCGGAAGAGTAAGAAAGCCTCGGGCCAAGGAGTTCTCGTACACACGCAATGGAATTTTCCGTTAGCAAGTCTGATCTCGTAAGAGAATTGGGACTGACACAGGGTGTGGTTGAAAAGAAGACCACAATCCCGATCCTTTCAAACATCCTGGTTGAAACGGACGACGACAAAGTCTGGCTTACCGCCACCGATCTTGAACTCGGTATCCGGTGTGCCTGCCCGGCTCGCATCAAGAAGTCGGGGGCGGGTACAATCCCAGCGCGGCGCCTGCTCGATTACGTGCGACTGCTGCCGGATGCCGAAGTTCAGGTAAAGCTCGGCGATAACCAGTGGGCCAGTCTGGTCTGCGGCCGTTCGCGAACGCGGATCGCCGGAATGTCGCGCGAGAGCTTCCCCGAACTCCCGGAAATGCCGGAGGTCCTGGCGCACATCCCGCTCAGCGCTCTGGCTCAGGTCATCGGACGAACCATCTTCGCGATCTCGGCCGAGGAGTCGCGCTTCACCCTGAACGGCGCCCTGTTGATTCTGCGCGACAACGGTCTCGTCATGGTCGCAACCGACGGACACCGCCTGGCCCTCGTGGAAAAACAGCTTGATCTCTCGGGTCTTCCCGGTGTGTACCGTGCTCTGCTGCCGAAGAAAGCCATGAACGAGATTCAGAAGCTCGCCAGTGATGACTCGAGCAAGCAGGTTGAATTCTCTGGAAACGAAAACCATCTGTTCTTCCGGATTGATAAGCGCCTGCTCCTCAGCCGCAAGCTCACCGGCAACTTCCCCGATTACGAAAGAGTGCTGCCCAAAGAACACGCGCACACGCTGGTCATACAGCGCGAGGAATTTAAGGCATCTATCGAGCGCGTCGCGCAGTTCGCCGACGAGCGGTCGCGCTCCATCCGGCTTCAGGTGCTGCCCGGCGAGTTGAAGGTCCACTCCTCCATCTCGGACACCGGCGAGAGCGAAGAGACCATTCCGGTGGACTATAACGGAAGCTCGATCGAAATCGGATTCAACGCTCAGTACCTGCTCGATTTTTTGCGATCCGCCGACCAGAACGAGGTCGAATTTCACTTCAAGGACGCCAACAGCGCCGGCGAACTCAGGCCGCATGAAGCGCCCGCTGATACGGTCTATCGCTACGTGGTAATGCCGATGCGCATCTGAACTGCGCACCCAAAGGAGAAATGGAAGACGATCGTCAGTTACGGGCAGAGAGTCCGTCCGGCGATCGCCCGAACGATATGGCTACCGTGCCTCATAACAACGAAAGCTACGATTCCAGCAGCATCAAGGTGCTCGAAGGTCTGGAGGCCGTGCGCCTCCGGCCTGCAATGTACATCGGATCTACTGGCGACATGGGACTGCATCACCTCGTCTACGAGGTGGTCGACAACTCGGTCGATGAGGCGCTGGCCGGCTACTGTTCGGAAATCGGCGTCACCATCCATATCGATAATTCGATCACCATAGTGGATAACGGCCGGGGCATCCCGGTCGACATCCATCCGGACGAAGGTGTCTCGGCCGCGCAGGTTGTACTCACCAAACTGCACGCTGGCGGAAAATTCGATTCGAACACGTACAAAGTTTCCGGGGGTCTGCATGGCGTCGGCGTGAGCTGCGTCAACGCGCTGGCCGAGACGCTGCACGTCGAGATCTGGCGCGACAAAGCCACCTGGGAGCAGGATTACGAACGCGGCATTCCGAAAGCGCCGCTGTCCCGCACCGGTAAGTCGACGAAGACCGGCACAAAAATCACCTTCAAAGCCGACCCGACCATCATGGACGTGACGGAGTTCAACTTCGACACGCTCGCCGGACGTCTCCGCCAGCTCGCGTTCCTGAATAAGGGACTCAAGATCGTTCTCACCGACGAACGCGGCGACGATATCCGTTCCGAAGAGTTCTACTATAGCGGAGGTATCGCCGAATTCATCAAGCATCTGAATCGCGGTAAATCCGTCCTGCACGATAAGCCCATCCACTTTGAAGGCGATCGCGAGCTGCCGAACGGCGGCAAGCTGACCATCGAAGTGGCGCTGCAGTACAATGACTCGTACTCGGAAAACGTCTTCAGTTTTGCCAACAACATCAATACAGTCGATGGCGGCACGCACCTCAGCGGCTTTCGCAGTGCGCTGACCCGCACGATTAACTCGGCCGGGACCTCTTCGGGTCTGATCAAAGACGCGAAAGATAATCTCACCGGCGACGACGTCCGGGAAGGTCTTACCGCCGTTATCAGTGTTAAACTGCCGCAGCCGCAGTTCGAAGGCCAGACCAAGGGCAAATTGAACTCAGACATCCAGGGCTACGTGGTCCAACTGATCAACGAGAAGCTGGGCGAGTTCTTCGACAAAAATCCCACCGTCTCCAAGAAGATTATTGGCAAGGCGATCGAAGCCGCCCGCGCCCGTGAAGCCGCCCGCAAGGCGCGCGATCTCACGCGGCGTAAGGGCGCGCTCGACTCCGGCGGGTTGCCCGGCAAGCTCGCCGACTGTCAGGAACGCGACCCCGACCGCTGCGAACTGTTCCTCGTTGAAGGTGAGTCGGCCGGCGGAACCGCCAAATCCGGCCGCGACCGCCGCTATCAGGCCATCCTGCCTCTGAAAGGCAAGATCCTCAATGTCGAGAAAGCCCGCTACGACAAAATGCTCGGCCATGAAGAAATCCGTGCCATGATCACGGCCATCGGTACGGGCATCGGCAAGGGTGACGATTTCGACATCGCCAAGCTGCGCTACGGCAAGATCATCATCATGACCGATGCGGACGTCGACGGTTCGCACATCCGCACGCTGCTCCTCACGTTCTTCTTCCGCCACATGCAGCAACTCATCACTCGCGGCAAAGTGTTCGTTGCGCAGCCGCCGCTCTACCGCATCAAGAAAGGCAAGAGCGAGAAGTACATCAAGGACGACAAGGAATTCACGCGCGAAGTGCTGCGCCGCGCTACCGAAAATCTGGTTCTCGAACTGGGCGATGGGACCGCGCCCGACAAGCCGAAGCTCGACGGTGGAGACCTGCGCGCCTTCCTCATGTCGCTCGACGAGTTGGCTCAACTGACACGCCGGCTCGAGCGCCGCGTGCGCGACCGCCGCATTGTGGACATCCTGGCCGACGCCAGCCTGCCGTTTGACAGCAAAACCGACCTGCAGAACCAGCAGACAGTCGAATTGTTAGCGCGTCGTCTGCGCGAGGCTAAGCTCGAAGCCAAAATCGAGCGCGAGGAAGAACACTCGGCATGGATGATCGGCTATCGCGATCCCACGAACGCCGTCCGGATGATCAATACGGAGTTTATGGCGCTTCCCGAATTTCGTAAAATGCGTGCGCTCGTGAAACAAGTCGCGCGGCTGAATACGCCGCCCTTTACCGTTGTACGGGATGGCCAGCGCGACGTGCTTCAGAATTGGCGTGACCTGCTCACCACCGTCAAAACCGAAGGGACCCGGGAAGTCAACGTTCAACGCTACAAAGGGCTCGGTGAAATGAACGCCGAACAGCTTTGGGCGACCACCATGAATGCCGAGACCCGAACCCTTCTGCAGGTGGACCTAAAAGATTTCGCGGAAACGGAACCGATCTTCTCTACACTTATGGGCGAAGACGTTGAGAGCCGGCGTAAATTCATCGAGGAGAACGCGCTCGACGTTCGAAACCTAGACGTCTAGGGAAGCTCAAGCCCAACATCGCCCAGGTGAAATACTGAGCCGCAACCCGCAAGGGAAGCGGCTCTTCGCTTATATTGAAGCGATGTCAGACATGCCCGGTGTGCGCGTCAACCGCAATGCGGCTGATCGCGTGCACTCCGGCCATCTGTGGATCTTTGCGGGTGACATTCTCGATCGCGGGTCAGCACAACCCGGGGATGCCGTACGTGTAATCGATTATCAGGGCCGCACGCTGGGCACTGCTCATTTCAGCTCCACCTCGCAAATCGCACTGCGCCTGCTCAGCCGCCGCATTGAACAGATCGGCCAGAACTTCCTGTTGCAGCGGATGAAAGCCGCTCTTGCGTTCCGTCAGCGCATTGTGGCCGGATCAGATGCCTATCGGCTCATCCACGCTGAAGGCGACCTTCTTCCGGCCCTGGTGGTCGATCGCTACGCTGATTGGGTCGCGGTGCAGTTGCTCGATCAGGGTATGGATCGCGCGGAACCGGATATCGTCAACGTCCTCACGGAGCTGCTCCAGCCGCTAGGCATCGTCGCACGAAACGACGTGGCCATCCGCCGCAAGGAAAACCTCGCCGAACAGACGAAAGTTCTCGC
>JAFAMM010000248.1 GCA_019233375.1 Acidobacteriaceae bacterium | reverse complement strand
TGAATATTCTGTTACGGGGCAACGTTCAAGATAGCGCTTTCAAGGCAGCCACGAAATTCTTCGAGGCCGGGAGTCTCAAGGTCCTTCACCTTGGCGAGATCATCCCAGTGCCGCAGTTGCACAGCATCGCGGAAGAACGGGGACGTTTCGAACGCCCTGATGTCGCTCTCCGTCATGGGTCCGCCCTGCAGCCGTAGACTCTGGATGGAAGCGGCACTCAGCTTGGCAAGATACTCCGGGTCTGTTGCGCACAGGTAACGCTTGGCGGCTACGTGCAGTCGAACCGGTTCGTACACTTCCGGTCCGAAGCGCTTGGACAGCCACTCGTGACCGATTTCCTCATGCTTCGCATCGATACCACGGCCAGCGATATCCTCGGGTAGGTCTTCGACCAGATGACCGACGTCGTGCAAAAGTGCTGCGACGACTAGGTGCGCGGGAGCGTGTTCCCGCAATGCACAGTTAGCGGCCTGAAGAGCATGCTGTAACTGAGATATTGGCTCCCCGAGGTAACTGGTTTTGCCCTTCGACTCGAACAGACGGAAGATTTCTTCGATAATTGTCAAGGCCGCTCCATCATTATCGAATGACATAAATGACCCCCATCGGCATTGTCCTAACGTGACAGAAGACCTCTGAATTGTTCTTGGGTTATTCGATTGTCGCTGTTTCGTCACGGAATCGCAACGAACGCGGGTTAGTCTTACGGCAGTTGTTAGACGGCTACGTCGTTTGTCGCTTGGGGGGAAATTTTGACGTTCTCAAAACTCGTTCTTACTCTCTGTCTATTTTTGGGTTTGGCACGAGTTGGCTTCTGCCAGATCGCTCAGGCCTCGATCACGGGGACAGTGACGGACACATCCGGCGGCGTGGTCACTGACGCAACGATAGAGGCGATCTCACAAGAAAACGGGAAACAGCGAGTTACTACTAGTAACGGCGCGGGCGTATTTACCGTGCCGAACCTGCCCCTAGGAATTTATACAGTGACGTTTCAGAAGCAAGGCTTCGCTACCGTGAAGTTTGATTCGGTTCAGTGCAGGGTCGGTTCGGTCGTCACGCTCAACGCCGCCTTGCCGATTGCGACCGTGCAAACGAAAACGGAAGTTGTTGCCGCTGAACCTCCCTTGAACGAGACCTCGCCCGCGGTATCCGGCATCATTGATTCCAATCAGATCGCAAACCTGCCTACAAATGGCCGCAATTGGGCGAGTCTGCTCGTATTGGCGCCGCTGGCTATTGACGATGGCGGTGGCGACCAGCGCTCAATCCGCTTTGCCGGTCAAGCGCGGGACGATAACAACTACATGATGGACGGCGTCGATGCCACCGGGATTCAGGAGCAGGCGCAGAAGTCAACCACCAGGCTGCAGATCTCGGAGGATGCGATTCAGGAATACCGTGTCAGTTCCGCCCTTTATGATGCGCAGTATGGAGCGGGCGACGGCGGACAGATTGACATAGTCACGAAGAGCGGAACAAACGAGTTTCACGGCACCGCGTTCGAGTATTTACGAAACAGCGTGTTCGATGCGCGATCGTTTCTTGACTTGGACCTCGATCCGGCGGCCCCGGCTAAAACAAAAGTTCCTCCCTTCCGCCTGAACCAATTCGGCGGTACCATCGGCGGTCCGATACAAAAGAATAAGACATTCTTCTTCCTCTCGTATGAGGGGTTCCGGCAATTTCGCGGCCAGACGCTTCACGCTTTTGTCCCCAGCACTGCGTTCAAACAGCAGGTTCTCCAGACGTCGCCGCAGCTTGCACCTATCCTTGCCAACTACCCGACCGGCCAGCTCTCAGTGGACCCGCAGACGGATGAATATACTCACCTCGGCACCATCAATCTGCATGAGGACAGCGGGCTGGCACGTATCGATCACCGCTTCACTGACGCAACGTTCATGTACTTCCGGATGTCAATCGATGATTCATTCGCCAGCGCGCCACTCGGAAATCTGCTCGACCAGCAGCTCATTGTGAACCGTCCGCAGAACTACGTGCTATCTCTTCAGCATGTGTTTTCGCCGACCGTCTTTAACGAATTCAAGTTCGGTGTGAACCGCGCGCCATTTCATAACCCGCAGCACAGTCTCTTCCCGCTCGCCGTGAATCTGGCTAACTTTGAGGGTTTGAACAATAACAACACGGATAACGAAGTGGGAACCACCTGGGGATATATCGACAATGCAACTGTCGTTCTGGGTAAACACACGCTAAAGTTTGGTGGCGAGATTCGCCGCATCTGGCTCAATCAGGGCATCACGGAAGATAACTCGATAACTTTTAAGGACAACAACAGCATCATCAATGACCAGCTCGATTCGCTATCTCTTAAGTCCTCATGGTGGAGCCGCGGGCTCCGTCATACATTTGTGCTGCCTTACTTCCAGGACGAGTGGCGCCTTCGGCCGAATCTGACGATCAACGCCGGTTTGAGATGGGAGTACTACTCTCCCGTGACCGAGGTTCTCGGCCGCACTCGCGTTTTCGACTTCTATCGGTGCCAGGGGATTTGCCCGGCTGGATCTGCGCTCGAGTTCTCTAACTATACGAACTTCGATCCCCGTTTCGGTATTGCGTACGGAATTAATCCGAAGACCGTTATCCGCTCCGGCTTTGGCATCTACCATGGGCCTGGCCAGAACGATGACCGGAACGCGGCGCTTGAAAGCGATAATGTTCGGCTCTCGTTGACGTCGGCGCAGGTTCCTGATCTCTCCTATCCGATTGAGCCGTTCATCACGACCGCGGAAGCAATCGGTGTCACTCCGCGCGCCTTACAGCGTGACCGGAAGGACCTATATACGATGGAGTACGGTTTATCCGTCGAAAGGAATCTGCCAGCTCAATTCGTCTTGGAGACCGGTTACACGGGCGTCCAGGGCCGCCGGCTATTTGCCCGAACTTACATCAATACGCTTGACCCCGCCACCGGGCTTGCTCCGCTGCCTGGATACGGTCTTATCGATCTCAAGCGCAATGACGGCAATAGCAGCTTCAACGCGCTGAATGTATCGGTCAATCGCCAGTTCACTTCCGGATTTTCGTTCACCTTGCAATATATGTACTCGCATGCGGAAAATGACGGCTCGGTAGGCGGAGGCGAATCCAATGCGCCCCAGAACGTGAATTGCCGCAAGTGCGACTGGGGTCCGAGCATTTACGACGTTCGCAATAACGTAGTGACTGCCGCTGTATACGAGCTTCCATTTGGTAAAGGGAAGCGGTTTGCTAGCTCCGGTTTCGCGGCTGCTCTCCTGGGGGGCTGGACCCTCAGCGGCATGAATGTGTGGCACACTGGACACCCGCTCGATGTCACGCTTAACATCGATTCCAGCTACGTGCCGGATGGGAACGCAAACAACGTACGGCCCGACGTTGTCCCGGGCGCCTCTGTCGTTCCAGTCAATCAGGGCATAAACAACTGGGTCAACCCTGATGCTTTCATGGCGCCGCCAACCGATGCAAACGGCAATCTTCTTCGCTTCGGCAATGCCGGCCGCGGCCTGGTCCGGGCGCCCATTACGTGGCAGACGGATATCTCGTTATCGCGTACTATCAAGTTGACCGAACGGCTCGCCATGGAGTTCACGGCGCAGGCATTCAATATCTTCAACCATGATCAGTATGCCGATCCGAATAATCTCTCGCTGACCTATAACCCGCCCGATGCGACGCACAGCCAGGGCTATGTTACGGTTCCCGCGGGCTTCGGGCAAATTACCTCCATTGTTAACTTCAACAGTTACAGCGATAAGTTTGTCGTGGACAATACCGGAAGCGGTTTGCCCCGAGAACTGCAATTCGCTGTTCGGCTTAATTTCTAATACGTCCGAGTCAGAACTCCTTTTCCTGTCAAGAGCGCGGCTGAAGACGCGCGCAGGCCTAAAGGCCATCGTTCGAAAGAAGATACTGCCGCCTTCTGCGTTGGTACCGCAATAGCAGGGCGGCGGCAGCAGCAGAGAGCAAGCTCACGATCGCGAGTCCCAGGAAAACAGCATGCCATCCGAATGCAATCGCAGTCTGTGCCACGCCGCTTCCCGCGAAAACTCCGCCTATATAGCCGACGCCATCAATGATACCGGAAGACGTGGCGCCTCCCTGACTACCGCCAAAATCCAGCGCCAGGGCGCCGCCCAAGTAGGAATAAGGACCCAATAAGCCGAATGCAACAAGGCCTAGAAGGATGATCGGCATCGGTCCTTGCGTTCCCGCCCGAATCGAGGTAAGCGCCAGGAGAGCGAGTGCCGTGTCGACAAGACCAAAGAGCATAACGATGGCTCGTCCGGTCTCACCCAACCTGTCACTAACCCAGCCGCTCAGCAGGACGGATACCGCGCCCACGGCCGGAAAGATCGCACTGGCTTTTGCGGCGAACGCGTGCGAATAGCTGAACGAATCGCTGAGGTAGGTCGGAGCCCAGAGATTGAAGGTCTCGCGAATCAAGGTACAGCCGAGGGAAAGCAAACAGACGATCCAGAAACCCTGATTCGAGAGCAACGGTTTCAGCAGGGATCCGATGGTCCGGGTAGAGCTATTTGCCTGGAATACACTAAGCGGATTCACCTGCGGCTCGCTGAACCCGAGCGCAGTTCGCGACTCGCGGAGAAAAAAGAAGTTCGCTGCAAAGATGGCGGCCGTCACGATCGCGGCGAAATAGAAGAGAGCGCGCCAACTGTACCCGTGTTGGATCAGCATTCCCATGGACTGCCGCGCAACCGCGTCACCCACCAGAAAGCTGAGACTCAGAATACCGATAACCGTCCCGTACGCTTTATATGAGAACCACTTCGAGCAGAGTTTCACGAGCCCCGCCCAGCCAATCGACTGAGTGAGCCGGTTGCCGAGCCATGCGAGCGTAAACAGCGGCATGCCTCCGCTCAGCCCGAACAGAATCGTAAAAAAGAGCGCGCCCGCCATTCCCGTCAGAAATGTTCGCCTGCCGCCCCAGAGATCGCCAAGCCCCGTCAGGCATAGCTTGCCGGCCATATACGCGATGACGCCCAATGAGGAGATAGCGCCGAGCCGAACCAACGCAGCACTCGCCGTCATTCCGCGGGTGTGCAGGTATTCGACCAGCATCGGCATTGCGACGGATAGATCTGACCGGCAAAAGTAATATGCCGCGTATCCCGCGAAGAGCAGTGCGATGGTCGCGAGTTGCCGGCGCTTCAACGTTCGAGCACTATCGATTGTGGTGTCCACGCTTGTTGGTACCGGACTCTTCATTTCAGTTTGATTTCTGGCGCAACCAGAGTTCGATATCGTCTAAAACCATGTCGATTGTAGCCAGGCTCTCGATCACATAGTGGGCTCCTGCGGCCGCAAGCTGGTCGCGCGCGGCAGCCACCCTGCAACCGCGTTCATGCGCAGTCA
>JAFAMM010000118.1 GCA_019233375.1 Acidobacteriaceae bacterium | reverse complement strand
TTGGGGGCCTCAGGCCCCCTTACTTTTTCTTCGCAGGAGCCGCAGCTTTGATGCCGTTAGCAGCTTCCAGGATATCGTTGACCGGCTTCGCGTCAAGCACGTACAGCGCGGGCTCGTTTTGCCGGCGAGCGATATAGCCATCCGGGGTTTTTGCGAAATCCACCCTCTCGCTGCGTTTCCCATCGTTCGACGTAACGGAGATCGTAAACGAGGTCGCTGTAAAGCCGGTTACGGCGAACTTCGTGGCGGATAGATCACGCAATTTATCGATGACCGACTGAACGGACCCGGCGTCCATGGTCTGCCCATTAAGTTTCCAGTCCGTTCCCGAGCGGGCCAAAACTTTCTCCCCGGACGCTTGCTGGATGCCGATCTTTGTAGGATCGCTAAAGCCGAAATCGAAGATCTTCTTATTACGAAAATCCTCAGGCGTCTTTTCGAGCGACTTCCCAAGGTCAGCGGATATTTTGTAGACGCCGGATACCACGCTGCTTTTGGCGTAATAATCGTCTTTGTTCTTGCGAACCTGCAGAGTCTGGGTTCCACCCGCATCCGTAACCGTTACGCTAGACACCTGCTGCCCGGCGGCGAAATCCGCCGCGGCTTTTTTCACGTCATCGCCCGAACCGCTAAGATCCATCTTGGCCTCGGAAAGCTTGCGCAGAAGCTCTTCGACTTCGAAGTTATCGGCGCGGTACGGCTGCGGCTTAACGATCTGCCACTCGTTCTGGTTGTTCTTTCCGAACTCGACCGTTCCCTTCGCGGAAGCGAGTTCAATGCGCGATACCGAGTTCTGGTTGAAGGTGAGCAAGTGCTTATCGCGCAGATCATTCATGGTCTTATCGAACGAGGTTTTCGCGGAAGAGGAGACGGCATACACCTTGGCGCCATTGTTCAGCCGTGCGTACACGAGCGACCCGGCGGGCACGTCGTCGCCAAAGGCAAGCGTGTCTGATTTCCCGTTCTTTTCATGAACCCTAACGGTTACCGATGGCGAGGACAGCCCGTAGGTGGACATGTTCGTGGCCTTGTCCTCTACGACGCTATCGGCCGTCAGCGGATTGAGAGCGGATGCCATGCTGGTCATGGCATCCTGGTCCGCAGGCAACTGCTGAGGAGAGGTAATGACCCATTTCCCGTTCTGACGCTGCAGCGCAATGGTATCGCCGTTCCTCTTCGTCAGGTCAATCGACTGAAGCTGAGCATCGGTGATATCGAGCAGCTTAGGACTGCTGTTTGTAGCGGTGCCGGTTGAACTGGCCTCAGGATGCTTCTTGGCCCACCATACGGCACCGCTGAGGGCGGCCAGCAAAACGGCCGCGATCAGGAGATTCCGCGATTTCATCGTTATCTTCTCTTCAAGAAGACGGCGACCCCGGCGACAATGATGAAGAGCGGAATGGCAATCAGATCCGTGTAGGCGAACACGTTCATCTGGCGCTGATTCACATTCAGGCGGCGGTCCTCGGCTTGCTTCGGACGGATCGATATCAGATCTTCGTCGGAAGATAACCAGTTAACGGCGTTCAGCGCCAGATCTTGATTTGCCTGAAAATGCAGCATCGAGTTATCAAGGAAACCGGAGCTGCCGATTACGACGAAGCGGCCAGGGTTGCCGGGCTTGCCGGTATTGTAAGTACCCGCAACGCCAAGAATAAACGGGCCCTTCTTGTTACTCGGATCAGCCGGATTCACTTCGTTCGTGTTCAGCTTGGTTGTCGCGATGGCTCGGTCAGATGTGGAGAACAGCTTGTCGATGGTGGTTTTGTCCGTGTTCTTGATCTCGAACGAACGAGCAACAGGAAAACCCGTAAAGCTGTTTTTCAAATCATTCACAATCGGCTGGCTGCCGTAGTTGCTCACGAGCGGGATCTCCGGACCGAAGCCGAAGAGCTGCCCCATGGGATTCTCCTCCAGCACCAGATCGTTTTGCGGCGTAACACCCCAACTCGTTAGCAGATCAACCAGCCCTTTGTTCTGCGCGATGTGCTCCCGGCCGAAATCGAGCGGCGGATCGAGCAGAAACAGCGCGCGTCCGCCATTCTCTATATAGTTCTTGATTGCAGTCACTTCATTAGCGGTGTAATCCGACTTCGGACCGGCAACGGCGAGCACCTTGCAATCATCCGGCACCGCGGTTTTGTCGATCAGAGTTACTGACTGCGCCTGATAATTATCGCGCTCGAGCAGTGTCTTGAATTGCGATAAGCCGTTGCTCTCCGTGCCGTCGAGAGCGTGCTCCTGGCCGCCGCTGACAACGCACACTTTGCGCACGCCCTTCAAGTCTTTGAGGAAGGCTCCGGTAATTCCTTCTTCGGTGAGCGACTTAGCCTCTTCGCGCCGTGGACCGATCTCTACGTATGCTGTTCCAGGAAATCGCAGACCATAGGCGTGTGCTACTGTCGGCTGCTTCTGGTAATCGATGTATTGAACGTGAATCTTCGGCGAAAGATTCTTGTAGCGGTCCAGCATCCCGCGAGCTTGTTGGAAGTTGCTCGCCTTATCGATGTAAGTGATCGTTGCATCCTGCTTCAGGCCGTTGATTACTTTCTGTGTCTCTTGAGAGAGCGTAAATTGCTTGTTGCTGGTGGTATCGACAGTTTTGTTGTAGCGATTTGCCAGCCAGTTCACCAGCACAAGAATGGCGATGACGACAAGCGTGTAAAGGACAGAGGTCGCGCCATATCTAGCCTGGCGCGCGGCCACCGTGCTTTCATGGACGGTTGTTGCAGTTCCTGCCATTTATGCCTTCCACCGCATCGATTCAAGCGAGCGAGCCGTGAGAAACAAGCCCAGAAAAATCATAGAGACGTAATAAATCAAGTCTTTCGTATCAATGACGCCACGCGAGAAACTGTCCATGTGGCTGACGATCGATAAGTAATTGAGCACCTGGACGGTGTCGGAGTTGCCGAACGAAGTAGTCCAGTTGAGTATCCAAAGAACGAGAGCAAGCGCGAAGCCGATCGCTCCGGCGACAATCTGGTTGCGCGTGAGCGTCGAGATGAAAGTACCGAAGGCGAGCAGGCACGCGCCCTGCAGAATCGCGCCGAGGAATCCCGTGGCGACCGGCTTCCAATCAGGATTGCCGTATATGAACAGAAACGAGTAATCAAGGGCCAGCACAGCCAGCAGAGCGGCATACATCAGCACGGCAGCCATCCACTTGCCAAGCACAATTTCGAGATCATGTACCGGCGAGGTGACCAAAAGCTCGATGGTGCCTTGGCGTTTCTCCTCGGCGAAGAGACGCATACTAATGAGCGGAATCAGAAACAGTCCGACCACCGCGATGTTGGAGAAGAGCGGCGCGATTACCTGCTCGTTCACATTCATCGGAAAACTTTGACCGCTCATCTGGCTTTCGAGCGAGGCACGAACGAAGCTGGCGCTGATGATGTAGGTGAAGACTCCGCTCAGTACGGCAAAGATAGTCAGCAGCACCCAGGCAATAGGAGAAACGAAGTACGCGTAGAGTTCGCGACGGCAGATGGTCCAGACGTTCCTCATTGCGCGACTCCGGTAGCGGCCGCGGGCGTGGCGACGGGCGGGGGCGGCGTGTGAGAGCCCGTCAATTCAAGGAAGACTTCTTCGAGAGTTAGCGTAGAGGACTTGAGTTCCAGAAGATTCCACCCGGCATGCACGACGGCGCGAGCGATATCGGCACGGGCGTTGCGGCCTTCGAGGCTCTCGATTTCAAAAACAAAACGGCTGCCCGAGGCGCCCCTGTCCAGCACTTTGCTGACACCTGCCACCTGTTCAAGGCGTTGGCGAACGATGAAAGCCTCAGCCTCGCCGGCAGTATCTATCTGGACCTGAATGGCAGAGCCTACGCCCGCGCGAGTCTTTAGGTTTTCGACGGAATCGGTTGCGACCAGGCGGCCCTTATTGATAATGATTACTTTCTGGCAGACGGCTTCTACTTCAGGCAGAATGTGCGTGCTCAGGATAATGGTGTGCTCACCGGCGAGACTCTTGATAAGCTCGCGAGTCTCATTAATTTGTTTTGGGTCAAGACCCGAGGTAGGCTCGTCAAGAATCAGCACATCGGGATTGTGAATGATGGCCTGGGCGAGACCGACTCGCTGCCTATAGCCTTTTGAGAGCTTTGAGATCAGCCTATTGCGAACGTCGGCGCAAGCGCAGCGTTCCATCACCTGTTCCGTGCGCGATTTCACGTCAGCGACTGGCACATTCTTGAGGCGGGCGACAAACGTAAGGTAATCCTCGACGCTCATCTCCGGGTAGAGCGGGGGCGCCTCAGGCAGATAGCCGATATGCTTCTTGACCTCATGGGGTTTTTCGAAGACGTCGTAACCCGCCACTGTCGCCTTGCCTTCGGTCGGCGGCATAAAACACGTCAGAATGCGCATTGTGGTGGTCTTGCCGGCTCCATTCGGACCCAGAAAGCCGACTATGTCGCCCTTCTCCACGGAAAACGAGATATTGTTGACGGCGACATGGCGAGCGTATCGCTTGGATAAACCTTGAACCTGAATCATAGGATTAAACGATATAGACTAGGCTCGCTAGAAGAGGAGCCGTGTGGCACGGGGTTTTAACCCGCTCGGCGCAATTGCGCCTGGAAACACCAGGATAAATAAGATCAAAAATGGCTGTCAATTGAGACGATCAAACCTCGCGAATGTTAGCTACGTCTTACGTCGACGGCGATGCAAGTTACTCACCGAAAGCAAGCCCCATGATTTGGAAACCCGCGTCGACAAATAATACGTTTCCAGTAACGCCTCGACCTAGATCACTCGCCAAAAACACAGCAGAATCGGCAACTTCGGCGGGATCCGTATTACGGCGAAGGGGCGCGAGCGCAGGTCCGGCTTCCAGCATTTTTGAAAAATCGCGCACGCCGCGCGCCGAGGCGGTCTTAATCGCACCGGCGGAGATCGCATTCACACGGATTCGCTTGGGCCCAAGATCGTTCGCGAGATAGCGGACACACGCTTCCAGTGCAGCCTTCGCAACGCCCATTACATTATAGTTCTGAACGACGCGGGTTGAGCCGAGGTAAGTCAGTGTGGTGATTGAACCGCCGTCTGTCATAAGCGGAGCAATGGCGCGAGCTACCGCCACTAAGGAATACGCGCTGACTTCCTGGGCGAGGAGATAGCCATCGCGGCTCGTGTCCAGAAAAGGCCGGCTGAGATCTTCGCGATTCGCAAACGCTATGCTGTGAACCACCGCCTCGATGCGCGGAGAAAACCCCTGCAATTCAGTAACGAGGTGCTCGAGTTCGTGAGGCTTCGTCACATCGCACGCAACAATCTTCGCGGCTTTCAGTTCGCCGCCAAGCTCCTCAACCGTCTGGCGCTGGCGTTCACCTTGATAAGTAAGGATGAGAGAAGCGCCTTCGCGCACAAATGCGTTAGAGATCGCGTATGCAATGCTCCAGCGGTTGGCAACCCCCAAGACCAACGCGGTCTTCCCGGCGAGCAACTGTGACATGGAACTGACATTGTAACGTGAGGAGTCTGCCGGGCCCGCGGAACGGCCCTGGACGACCTTTTACCGCACGACGTACCGGCGCCAAGTTTCAAGGAAGCTTTCGAGTGCCGCCGGCTTTCGCCGCCGCAAAATGATTCGGGCAAATGCCAGCAGCGCCCAGGCGATGAAGATGTAGGTGATCCAGACGCGGACGCCATTTCCCCAGAACGCAGGCAGCAGGAATTGCGCCGTGAACAGTGAAAACATCACCAGCGCCTCCCACCAGGCAAATTCCATATTGAGCAGAAAAACCACCGCCACCAGACTCTGCCCGATTGTTAGAAGCAGTTCCGCGTCCTGCTGGGCGCTCAAGGCAAAGCTCGAGGGAACTCGTTTACTCATTGAGAACACGACAGGCAGCATGGCCATTAGCAGCGTCCATTGATTGATGTTGCTGGAGGTGATGTTCATGATCGCAACCGGCGCGTTCTCCTCCTGCCGCGCGAAATAGAAGGTGGATGCGAGTTCCGGAAACTCAGAGACGATCGGAGCAAACCACTGGATTACGAAAAAGCTGGGAATGCCGAGAGCCGTGGCTACCGCAATCAGACTTCCGAGGAAGGGCTCGGCGGTGAAGTAGATCAGCGCGCCTCCGCTGAGAAAACATCCCGCAATCGCCGCGATCCTCACGGGACGGCGTGCAAGCACAATGCTGCGCGGGATCGTTTCCAATTCTTGTACACCCTCATGGGTCTCGGGCGGCAATTTAGACAGAACCAGCAGATACGCTGCATATAACGCGACAAGAACCGCGGCATCGACCAGATCGAGATATGCCTTGTACCAGATCACAAGTGCATACAACAGCGGAACGAGTAGCCCGAATACTTCGATACTGTGCGCCCGGTCGAGTGCAATGTACCTTAGCGGCCGTCCGGTACGCCTGCGGTGCACAAAAGCAGCCGTGCAGTAAATCAGCGGCCACGCAAGACCGGTCAAAAGGCGCAGCGCCCCCGTAAGATTTGCAATCAGCAGCGCTGTTTGCTGATGCCATGCGAGAACGCCTTCGACGGCGAACTCGGGCAGCGTCTGCATCCATGCCAGCATCGCGAGCGCGAAACCTTGCGCGATGAAGAACTGAGCCGACTCCGCCCCCCAGGTAATGACAATGGATGCAAGCAGAATGCAGGGTGTGGTCCACAGGGCTGCCCAGGCGCTCGATTCCCGCAGCGGTGTGGTGAAGAGCAGCAGCGGCAGCCAAGAGAAGAACTGCAGCCGTGGCCGGTCAGGCGAAGGTAACCTTCGCATCGCTGTCGCTGGGGTCGAGCGAGATGAGTGAGTGTTTTTCAAACGCCGCTGATTTACACGGGAAATCGGTGCGATAATGCCCTCCCCGGCTCTCCTGGCGCGCCAATGCCGCCCGCGTAATCAGTGAGGCAACCTGATGAATGTTGCGCAACTCGAAGCCGCTTCGGTCCGGGTTGTCCATCGGTTCAAAATTCCGCGATTCCAGCCTTTTCAGCGCGGCATCGAGCTCGGGACCGTTGCGCAGCACGCCGCAGGCATTCCATGCCATGGCGCGAATGTCTCGCTCTTTGATCAGCGGACACAACATCTGCGGCGGCCGTTCTGCTGCAGCACCCACGTCGCTTGCCGTGAGCGAAGACATGGCGCGGCCCGCTCGTGCGCCAAAAACGACGCCCTCCAGAAGGGAGTTGCTTGCCAGCCGGTTCGCGCCGTGAACTCCGGTGCAAGCCACCTCTCCGGCGGCGAACAATCGCGCGAGACTGGCTCGCCCAAACAGATCCGTCTTTACGCCGCCCATGGCGTAATGAGCGGCGGGTCTGACAGGCGCAGGCGTGACTTCAAGGTCGACTCCGTAGCGCCGGCAGGTCTCGTATATACGCGGAAACCGCTCGCGTACGAACCCCGCCGGCAGATGCGTGAGATCCAGGAAGGCGCTGGAGTCTCCGGTCGCGCGAAGCTCCATCAGGATCGAACGCGAAACGACATCCCTCGGCGCCAGTTCCTCCAGCGGGTGATAACGGCCCATGAAACGTTCACCGCCGGCGTTGCGCAGGTACGCCCCTTCGCCGCGCAAGGCTTCGCTCAGCAAGAAGCGGGGCGTGTTTGAGACATACAACGCAGTTGGGTGGAACTGAACGAATTCGATATCGCTAATCACCGCGCCGGCCCGGTAAGCGCAAGCAACTCCATCGCCCGTCGCCACGTCGGGATTCGTCGTGTTCTCAAACACGCGGCCCAGGCCCCCGGTTGCCAGTAGAACAGCGCGTGCTTTAATCAGCACGAGCGATTGTGTAATTTCATCGAACGCGCAGACGCCCGTTACCGCGCCTTCACTGACGAGCAGGTCCGTCACCGCCGCGAAGCTTCGAAACGTCACGCTCTCGAGCAAGGCCGCATGCTGGCGCAAGGTACGCACGATTTCGCGGCCGGTGGAATCGCCATGCGCATGCAGCACGCGATTGCGGCTGTGCGCGCCTTCTCGCGCGAACAGCAACTGCGAGCCGTCGCGGTCGAATGCCGTACCCCAGGCAATGAGCTGCTCTATCGCTCCCGGTCCTTCTTCTACCAGCGTGCGAACCGCTTCCACATTGCACAATCCGTCGCCCGCGATGATCGTGTCTTGTTCATGCAGATTTACCTCGTCGTCGTCGCTGAGTGCCGCTGCAATTCCGCCCTGTGCGTACTCGGATGAGGATTCGCGCAGGCTATCTTTTGCAATCACCAGGACGCTACCTGCCGGAGCAAGTTCAATCGCAGCACGCAACCCCGCGACACCGGCGCCGACAACTATGAAATCCGTGTGAATTCGCTGAATCGGGGTCTTTGTTCGCTGAAGGGGGACGGTGATATCCACATCGTACGACACTCAGGCGGACACTCCGTTTTGCCGCGCCCGCGCGTAAAGGCCGCAGCCGCTATATTCTTAGTGTGCCGGTCTTTGAAGTAAAAACCGCTCAGCGCAACTACTCCGCAGTTGTCGAGCGCGGCATTCTTAGGCGTGTTCGCGAGTACATTCCGGAGCGCGCCGGCAAGCTTTTTATCGTCACAACGCGCGACGTCTGGGAACTGCACGGCACAGCGCTCGAGCAGCATCTCTCGGGCGCAGAGTACAAGACTCTGTTCTTTCCGGGCGGCGAAGCGAACAAGCGCCTGTCCGAAATGGAAAATTTAGCTGATGGGATGCTCGCGGGCGGCGCGGACCGCAGCAGCGTGGTGATCGGGTTCGGTGGCGGGATCGTGACCGATCTGGCAGGCTTCGCCGCCGCAACCTTCATGCGCGGTGTTCGGGTGCTGCAGATCCCCACTACCCTGCTCGCGCAGGTCGATGCCGCGGTCGGCGGAAAGACTGGGGTGAATCTCGCCCAGGGCAAGAACCTCATCGGCAGCTTTCATCAGCCGCTCGCCGTATTGATCGACCCGGAACTGCTCGCCACTCTGCCGCCTCGCGAGTACCGTGCCGGCCTCTTTGAGGTAATCAAATGCGGGATTATCCGCGATCGCGCTCTCTTCAATCTATTGGACTCCTGCTCGGAAACGCTCCTTTCCTTTGATCCCGGCCTTGTGCTCGATTCGATTGCCGCCGCCGTTCGCATCAAAGCGGAAGTGGTTTCGGCCGACGAGCGTGAAGGCGATCTTCGGCGTATTTTGAACTTCGGCCACACGGTAGGACACGCTATCGAAGCGGAGACCGCATATGTCCGCTTTCTGCACGGTGAAGCGGTTGCCTGGGGCATGCTCGCCGCCACGAAATTGGCTGAACTACTGCATCTGTTGCCGGACGCCGACGCCTTTGCCATCCGCCGCTGTATCTGCCGCTACGGCCCGCTACCACCGGCCGCTGACCTCGATCCCGCCCGGCTGGTGGCGCGCCTTGGCAGCGATAAAAAGACCGTCCAGGGCAGCGTCCATTTCGTACTACCTACGGCGATTGGCTGCGTTCGTATCATCTCCGGTGTTGAGCGGGAACTCATTCACCAAGCCATCTCGCTGGCGCTTCGCCCATGAGCATGGAAACAACAGCGATCGGCACCACGCCGCCCGGCACATCCGGCGAACAGCAGGCTTCGCGCTGGGTGGAGCGCATGTTTGCCGGTATCGCTCCCCGTTATGACCTGGCGAATCACCTGCTGTCTTTCAACATCGATAAAAGCTGGCGGAGAGTCCTGGTCGGGCGCCTGGCGCCTGTGCTGCACAACCCAGACGCAAGAGTACTCGATCTCTGCTGCGGCACCGGCGATGTTCTCATCGATCTCCAGGCCGCGGCGCGCGCATGCGTCATGGGCGCGGATTTCTGCCGTCCCATGCTGGCTTCCGCGCAACGGAAACTCCTTGCGAAAGGTTTTTGCGTTCCGTTGCTTGAAGCCGACGCTTTAGAGCTTCCGCTTGCCTGCAACACTCTGGACGCCGTCACAATCGCGTTCGGCTTCCGGAATCTCTCAAATTATCGAAATGGCTTGTCGGAACTCTATCGCGTGCTCAAGCCGGGCGGAGTTCTCGC
>JAFAMM010000410.1 GCA_019233375.1 Acidobacteriaceae bacterium | reverse complement strand
AATTGGGACAGATTTATTCCGCAAAGTGCCGGGGGAGGGCCGCAGATCTGCCGAAGGCGCTCGCTTTCGGTTCCTATGCCGGGCGGCAGAAGGCGGAGCTAAACTCGCCGCGGGCCGCGGAAGTGGAGCGATACTGGCTCGAGCAGTTTACCGATCCGGCGCCGCTTTTGAACCTGCCTGTCGATCATGCGCGCCCCGCGGTCAAGAGCTTCGGCGGCTCGACGATACGCAAGAAGATGGACCGGTCCGCCTATGAAGCCATAAAGCGGGCCGGTGCGCAACGCGGCGCAACCCTGTTCACCAGGTTGCTGACCGGCTTCGAGGTGCTACTGTTCCGGCTTACCGGCCAGGACGATATCGTGGTGGGGGTTCCGGCGGCGGCTCAATCGCTATTGGACGGAGAAACGCTGGTCGGGCACTGCGTGAATTTCCTGCCGATCCGCAGCAGAACAACTCCCGGTGAGAGCTTCGAGGAACTGCTGTCAAAGACCAAACGAGGCGTGCTCGATGCATATGATCACCAGCAGTACACGTATGGAACTCTGGTTCGGAAACTGGGGCTGAAGCGCGATCCGAGCCGGCTTCCTCTAATTGAGATCCAGTTCAATCTGGAGCGGGTGGCAAGCGGTGCGGTCTTCGACGGACTGGCGGTGGAGGTGGATCCGAATCCAAAGCGCGCCGTGAACTTCGACCTCTTCTTTAATGTGGTCGAGTCGGCTGAGGGGCTTACGATCGATTGCGACTACAACGCCGTTCTTTTCGAACCCGAAACCATTGAACGGTGGTTGCAGTATTACCAGAATCTGCTGTGCGCCTCCGCGCAAAATATGGGCGAAGCCGTGACGCTGCTTCCGCTGCTGAGCGAAGACGAGCGGGACCTGCTGGTTTACGGAATGAACCAGACAGCAGCTGAGTATCCGGCTTGCTGTGTGCACGACCTGGTACGTCAGCAGGCCTTACGCACGCCGGACTCGATCGCGGCAGTGTTCGAACGGCGCTCGCTCACCTACCGGGAATTGGATGAGCGCTCGAACCAGTTGGCCCGGTATCTGGTGCGCTTCGGTGTAGGGCCCGAGAGTAAGGTAGCGATTTGCCTGAACCGTTCCTTAGAGATGCTCGAAGCGCTGCTCGCGGTATTGCATTGCGGCGCAACATACGTCCCGCTCGATCCCGCCCTGCCGCGGGAACGCGTGCAGTACATTCTCGAAGAGGCCGAGGTGAAAGCCTTACTCGCCGAGAGCAGCGAAGCCGCGCGGCTGGCCGGACTATCTCCGGCGCTGATCTGCGTCGACACGGATGCCGCCGGGATTGCGGCCGAGAGCGTCGCGCCGCTGCCGGGAGCGGCGGTCCCCGAAGACCTGGCCTATATCATCTACACCTCCGGTTCGACGGGAAAGCCGAAGGGAGTGGAGGTTTCGCACCGTGCGGTTGTAAACTTTCTCTGGTCCATGCGTGAGCGCCCAGGCATTACGAGCGAGGACCGGCTCCTGGCAGTGACGACGCTGTCGTTCGACATCGCGGGCCTGGAGCTGTTTCTGCCTTTGATTGCCGGTGCCCGGGTGGTGATCGCGAGCCGCGACGCAACCACCGATGGCAGGATGCTGCGAGACCTGATACGGGATTGCGGCATCACCCTGATGCAGGCGACTCCCGCGACCTGGCGGCTGCTGCTCGAGGCGGACTGGACGCCTGGACCACAGATGAAGATGCTGAGTGGCGGCGAAGCACTGCCCCGCCCGCTAGCGGATCAATTGCTCGTCGGGAACGGCGAGCTCTGGAACATGTACGGTCCCACGGAGACAACGATCTGGTCGGCTGTGTCCCGCGTCGAGCGCGGGGCGGGACCGGTGCTGATCGGGCCTCCGATCGCCAATACGCAGTTCTATGTGCTCGATCAACACCGGCAAGTGCAACCCCTGGGGGTGCCTGGCGAACTCTATATCGCGGGCGACGGCGTGGCACGCGGATATTTCGCCAAGCCGCAACTGACGGCGGAGAAGTTTCTGCCCGACCCGTTTCTCCTCTCGCGTAATCCCGCTGCCCGGATGTATCGTACGGGCGATCTGGTCCGTCTGCTTCCGGTTGGCGAAATCGAGTTTCTGGGCCGGCTCGACCACCAAGTCAAAATACGTGGATTCCGGATCGAGCTTGGTGAGATCGAATCGGTGCTGCGCAGCTATCCGGAAGTGCTGGAAGCGGTCGTGACCGTCGTCGGGCAAGGGGAAGCGAAAAGCCTCGTCGCCTACTACGCGGCTGCAAGGGCATTGCGAAAGGAAGACCTGCAATCGTTCGCGGCCAATTCGCTGCCCGCCTACATGGTCCCCAGCCTCTTCGTGCATCTTTCGGAGATGCCCCGGACTCCGAACGGAAAAATCGAACGCAAGCGGTTGCCCGCGCCGGACTTTGCCCGGCTTGAGGAGGAGCGCGCGTTTTGCGCGCCGCGCAACGAGCAGGAAGAGAAGCTGGCCGCGATTTGTTCAGAAGTACTGATGATCGACAAGATCGGAATCGATGACAACCTATTCGAACTGGGAGCGGATTCCATCCAGATCTTTCGCATCGTGGCGCGAGCCGAGCGATTAGGACTGGCCCTCACTGCGCGGCAAATACTTGGTAAGCCGACCATCGCCGGCATGTCCGCGTGCATTTCGGCGGCGCGCAACGGAACTGTGGTAGCGCATCGATCCCCTATTATGCCGGTGCCGCGCCAGCGCCGGCCGCTGACCGCGCGCGGGCCGGAGTCCAACCTTTCACGAACATGAGCGCCCTTCAGGAAAATCTGTTTGAGACGAGCCTGGATGCGGGTGTTGAAGCATTCCCTTGCAGCCTCGTTCAGCGTATAGCGTGGTTCCTCGATCGGATGTCGCCGGGCACTCCGATGATGAACATCGCCGTGCGTGTTTTGCTCCTTGGACCTGTGCAAGCGGACTTGCTCGAGCAAGCGTTTCGCGAGATCGTCGCGCGCCACGAGATTCTCCGGACTACTTTTGATGAGTTCGAGGGAACTCCCCGCCAGATCGTAAGCTCCGCAATCAGCTTCGATCTGGAGCTGGTTGATCTGTGCGGGCTTGCCCCGGAAACGCGTCAGGCGGCAGCGGAGCAGCTGGCGAGCGAAGAGGCTCAGGTCGGTTTTGATATCGAGCGAGGCCCTTTGTTCCGGGCCAAGCTCATACAGACTGAAGCGGAGTCATTCGTTCTGCTCGTGACCATGCATCACATGATTTCCGACGGCTGGTCCATCGGCATTGTTACGACCGAGTTGGGAGAGATCTACGAGTCGCTGGCCCAGGGACGGCTACACTCGCTGCCGCCCCTGCCGGTGCAGTATGCCGATTATGCCTGCTGGCAGCGGGATTGGATGGCGAGCGCGGAGTACCAATCTCAACTTTCGAGCCTTCGAGAGAGGCTCGATGGGTTCGAGCCGCTCGTCCTCGACACGGACTTCCCGCGGCCCGCGGCGACGGGCAGCGCCGGGCAAATTCGCTCCCTTGTCCTGCCACGCGAACTGACGGACAGGCTGAAACGGTTGAGTGACCGCGAAGGGTGCACGCTGTTTGTCACCATGTTCTCCGCGTTTGTGGTGCTCATGCACAAGGATTCGAGTCAGGCCGAGATCGTGATCAGAACGCAATCGGCCGGCCGCGACCGGCTGGAACTGGAGCCGCTGATCGGCTGGTTCGTGAATTCGCTCGTGCTGCGCACTCGGGTGTCGGGCTCCATGAGCTTTCGGGAGCTTCTCGAGGATGTTCGACAGCGGGTGGTGGAGACCTTTGATTACCAGGATATTCCGTTCGAGAGCCTGATGGAGGTTCTGCGGCCGGCGCACAGCCTTCCCCGCCATCCTCCCTTTCAAGTTAATTTCATCTTTCAGCGCGACCTGGTGACACCTTGGCGCCGGGCGGGCGTGACCATGATGCCGATACCGTCGAAGGCGGCCGGCACTTTCTGCGATCTGAATTTCTTTCTGGTCGAACGCCAAGACGGTTGGCGCGCTTCGGTAGACGTCAACGGGGATGTTTTCAGCCCGGAAACCGGCGACCGGATGCTGCGGGCGTTTCAAGCAGTTTTGGAATCGGTGGCAGCCGATCCGTTCCGGCGAATTTCGGCGATCCCGGTCTCCCGGGTGGCGCGTGCGGGCACGTTCTCGAGGCCGCTCCATGGCCCCGCTTACGTCGCGCCGGCTACTCCGGCCGAGCGCAAGCTCGCTGAAATCTGGGAGGACGTGATGGGGATCCGTCCGATTGGCGTCGAAACGAATTTCTTCGACTTGGGTGGGCATTCCCTGCTTGCCGTGCCGATTCTGGTCCGCATCAAGGAGCAGTTCGGAGTGTCGGTTCCGCTCGCGCAACTGTTCGCGGACCCAACCATAGCGGCCATGGCCCGCGCTCTCGAGCGAGAGGAGAGCCATACCCATTCGCCTGTGCTGACGATTCAGGCTGGCGGATCCCGCCTGCCGTTTTTCATGATCGGCGGAGATCATTGGTTTCGCCCTTTGGCCAAGAGGCTGGGATCCGATCAGCCATTTCTCGGTATTTCGTTGAGCCGCTATGAGGCGCTCACCGAGCCAACGCCGTTCTGCGAGATCGGACAGGATCTCGCCGAATTGCTGGCTGCCGAGCATGACGGCCCGTACGTACTCGGCGGGTGGTGCGTTGACGGGTGTGTCGCTTATGAGGTTGCCCAGCATCTGAGCAGGATGGGAAGAGAAGTGCGGCTCGTGGCGCTCATGGACGCCATCAGCCCGCTGTATCGCCGCCGGTTTCGCTCGAGACGCCAGGCTAGTGTGCGAATTGTCCGGCGCGTATTCGACCTGTGCCGGGAAGCGCGCGAGGTAGGCGGCAAGGATTCCGCGGTCTATCTTCGCGACGGCTTCATCGATATCAAGCAAAGAGTGCAGCGGGCACTGCAATCTTCCCGCACCAAGGTCGAACAGGATCAGGTGATTGTGCAAAACGATCCGGATCGCCAGGAGTTTCGCCGGCTACTTTATCTGTCGGAAGATCGATATTCCCCGCTTCCAACCGGGGTACCACTTCTTCTCATGCGATCCCGCGTGGACCGCTACCAGGATCCCGATCTCGGATGGAGGGAACTGGCGCTTGGCGGACTCGAAACCGTCGAAGTACCAGGTGATCACATCGGGATGTTTCGTGAGCCACAGGTGCAGTTCCTGGCGGCCGCTCTTTCAAATCGTCTCCAATCGATTACCTAGGCACACTCAGACAGGGCCAGGATGCGACCTCTCGAACTGTTGTTCCTGCTTGTTGGGATTGCCTATCTACTCTGGCTGTGTTGCGGCACCGGACTTCCGGAATCGCCGTTTCACTGGTTGGCGTTCGCTGCCGCCATGCTGGGTCTTGCTCATCTTTGGTTCGAGGGCTATCGCTGGCACATGTTGCCGGGTTACATCTTCCTGTTGCTGATTTTACTGTTCTATCCGTGGTGTTCGGCCCATGATTTTCGAATCCGGCTGAGCTACAGTGCGCTTGCGTGGGCGGTGGGCGTTGTCTTGGTTGGCAGCACCTGTGTTCTGGCCGGCATACTGTATCCGGTCTTTGCCTTCGTGCCTCTGACCGGGCCGCACGCGGTGGGTACGTTCGCCTTACACCTGATCGATTCGAGCCACGGCGATCCGTATGCGGGCGACGCATCGGCTAGACGGGAGCTTATGGTGCAGTTCTGGTATCCGGCGGAAAGAGCCCGCGGCCGCAAACGGGCGAGGTATCGGGACGGACGCCGGGACAGCCGCCGCACATCGAACTTGCCCCTGGTAAAAACGCGCTCTTTTCTAAACGCTCCCGTCTTACGCGAGCAGAAAGAGTTTCCGGTTCTCATTTTTACCGGGCCGAATCATCGTTTTCAGAATACGTTCCAGACAGAAGAGCTGGCGAGTCACGGCTTCCTCGTCGTGGGGCTCGATCATCCTTATGGGTCCGATCGGGTCACGTTTCCGGACGGGCGAGTCATTCGAAGACGCAAAGAGAATGTGTTTCTGGATTTTCGAACCGATGAAACGCTGGCGGATTCCGTGCGGGAGGTCGAAGGGGAGCTCGCGGTCCGCGCGGCGGATGTGGAGTTCGTGATTGCTGAACTGGGCCGCTGGCAATCTTCGCGCGCGGCGAATCCTCTAGCCGGCAGAGTGGACTTATCCCGGATCGGCATTCTCGGGCACAGCTTCGGCGGAGCTGTAGCCGCGGAGGTGTGCTTGCGGAACCCGTCCGTACGAGCCGGCATCAACATGGACGGCTGGATGTTCGGGGATTCGGCGCGGGAGGGCATCCCACAACCCTTCTTTTTCATGGCCGATTGCAC
>JAFAMM010000275.1 GCA_019233375.1 Acidobacteriaceae bacterium | reverse complement strand
GCCGTTCCATTTCGGCCCGGCAATCAGATAGTTGCCGGCCTTCCCGCCGTTCGTGCGCGTGCCAGCAGACGCAAAATCGTCAGTCCACATATTCAGCGCCTGCATGACGATGTAACGGCCGTCCATGTCGGGCAGCGAAACGATCATGGGTTCGGCATCTAGATCGACAAAGCCGAACGACTATAAAGAATTGACGCTGATGCGCACCACGTTCTTGAACTCAGGGCTTACGTAGGCGCGGATGCGCGCAAACTGGTTCATGGGCGCGCTGTACTCGCCGGCGTTCGCAGCCGCAGTGGTCACCTGTCGCGTAACATCCATCATGACGAGCGGGTAGCCGTAGACGTACTCGTCCATCCCAACCACCTAGGCGACCTCTTGCTTTGCTTTTCTTCCAACGCCAAGAAGCCACGCCGCGACCAGGGCCACCAGGAGCAGTGAGGCGATACCGACGTAAAAAATCTTTTTCGGATTCTGCTTTACTTCCGGCGTCGTTCCGGTTACCACAAGAACTTCTTTCACGGCGCTTAACTTGTGGCTCCGGATGAAGTGGCCGCAAGTCCCACTTTCTTTACGGGTGGGAACTTGCAGGACGGATCAAGCGCTTGCGGCTTGGGGTCATAGATCCGAATAGTCACATTGAACATGCCGCTCGGAGGGATCGGAAGCCAGTTGGATTCTTTGTCCGGCCCGGGCGATTTCACCTGGAGATATATGTCCAGCGAACCATCCGGATTGTATTGGGGGTTGCCAGGCGGAAGGCCGTAGCGTCCGATCGAATTTTGAACGTAGAAGTTCTCTCGGTACGCAGACAAGGACCGTACTCCGTTAGCGGGCAACGACATAAAATCTTTGTCGAAATGGACAACATAGTTACTACGCCCCGTCCAGAGCGTTGTTATCCCCGTCCACAAAAGCTGTCGGGTAGACAATGTCATCTTTTACTCCCGCGCCAAGCCCCATGTAGCCCACATACCCGCGCGTCTGGTAATCTGTGCCGAATCTGCCGATGTTCAACATATTCACCCAGTCGTTAGGGGAATTCATAGAAAATGGGCCAGTGGCAAACTTGTACCAGACCTCAGCCGGCGCCTCGTTGATCCCCTTCCGAACCGCCGCATCGAGTTTGCTCGGATCGAATTCCTTGCCCGGTTCGACCCCGATCTTGTCTTTCGGCGGCGTTCCATTCCACCCGGGTCCGGCGATCAGGTAATTGCCGGCATTTCGTTCGGGTTGCCGGCTGCCGCCTGTGGAGATCACATCGGTCCAGAAGTTCAATACACGAAACGCGGTCGGGACTCCCTTGCCGTCGGGAAAGGAGACAACCATTGGCTCATCCTTAAGGTCTACGAAGGCCCACGACCAGAGCGAGTTGAAACTGACCCGCACTACATTGACGAAGTTCCAGGGTATGTAACCCCGTACCCGAGAGAACTGGTTGATCGGAGCCGCGAGTTGACCGGCCGTCGGGACCGCTGTCTCCACCTGTCTGGTCAGATCGGTGATGACAAGCGGGAAGCCGTAGACGTACTCATCCATCGCACGGAAGTAGGTAACTTGCTGTTCGGCTTTTCGGCAACTGGCAAACGGGAGCGACAGCGCTGCCACGACGACAATGCAAGCTGCCGCACCGGCAGCCCTCTTAACGTTGGAATGAGTTTTCATCGGTGATGCTTTGTGACAGCCGTGGCGGGTTACTTCCCGTCAGCCGCCGCCACCTCAGCCGATTTCAGTTTCTGAACGTCCTCTGGCGTAAGCTTAGGGCGATCGACAGCGATACTCAGCTTGTCAATTTTTCCGGTGAATTTGAACGGTACTTGATAGTCCTGGTCATCAATCGGCGAACCTGTATCTGCTCCGATATCGAAGGTCTCGTCGATTGTGAATATGACCGGGATCGTTTTCTCCATCGTCTGTGTTGCGACCACGTTACCGTCTATCTTCAGCGTCCCGGTTCCTGGCCGCCCGAGGCCGCTAATGCTGTTGAAGGCCAACGTTGCGAAACCCAGTCCGTCGTACTTGAAGTCGTACTCAATGGTGTGTTTGCCCGGCGTAAGTGCCGACGGCCCCTGCCACTTCACACGCTTGAGATCGAGCAGGTTCCAGGTGAAGACCGGCTTGCTCTTCAGCAGATAAAGGCCATAGCCGCCAAAGCGTCCGCCTTCCGTGACAATCACGCCCTCGGCGCCGGCTTGCGGCACGTCAATGCTAGCTGTGATGGTGAACGAGGTGCTAAGTAAGTTCGGCGCGGCAGCGGTTGGAATTCCGGTGACGGGATCGCCGGAGTAGTTGAAGACGTCACGACCGGCTGCCATGCTCGGGCGTGGTGCGACCACACGAGTTGCCACGGACGCATCCAGCGGCAGCACCTGATACTTCGCGAACTCGCCAAACATCAGGTCTCTCATAGTCCGCACCTTTTCGGGGTACTTCGCGGCGACATCGGTGTACTGCGTCCAGTCATGCTGGACATCGTAAAGCTCGAACTTGTAGGCAGTCGCCGGGTCGGCTACCGCTGCCCCGAAGAGGGACCACGGAGGGCGAATCGGCACGGCGCTCAGCATCCAGCCGTCGTTGTACAGTCCCTGCACGCCGAACATTTCGAAGTACTGCGTTTTATGCCGGGTTGGAGCCTCGGCGTTAGTCTTATCGAAGGTGTAAGCCATGCTGACTCCTTCAATCGGCTTTTGGCCGACGCCATCCACCATAACCGGGGCGGGTATGCCGGTGGCCTCCAGAATGGTGGGAAGAATGTCAATCACGTGGTGAAACTGCCAGCGGACGCCGCCCTTATCCGTGATGTGTCCTGGCCAAGCAATCGCCATGCCTTGCCGTGTTCCACCGAAAAAGGACGGAATCTGCTTGGTCCACTTGTAGGGTGTGTCGAATGCCCACGCCCAGGGGACCGCGAAGTGGTTATAGGTTTTATCGCTTCCCCACACGTCATAGAATTTCAGTTGCTCCGCGACCGGCAAGTCTACGCCGTTGAATGCCAGCAACTCGCTGGGCGTGCCGTTCAGTGTACCCTCCGCGCTGGCGCCGTTGTCGCCGCTGATGTAGATGATCAGCGTATTGTCGAGCTTGCCCTCACGCTCAACCTCCGAGATCACACGCCCGATCTCATGATCGGTGTACATCAAATAAGCCGCGTACACTTCCGCCTGACGGATAAAGAGCTTCTTCTCATCCGGACCGAGCGTGTCCCATTTTTTGAGTAACTGGTCAGGCCATGGCGTGAGTTGCGCGTCAGCAGGTATCACGCCGAGCTTCTTCTGGTTCGCATAAATCTGGTCGCGCAGGGCGTTCCAGCCGTTATCGAACAGGTGCAGGTCATGCGCCTTTTGAATCCACTCCGGTGTGGCATGGTGCGGCGCGTGCGTGCCACCGGGGACGTAGTAGCAGAAGAACGGCATGGAGGGGTCAAGATCGTTCAACTGGTTCAGCCAGTGGATGGCGTCGTCAGCCATTGCTGTAATCAGGTTCCAACCCGGATGACCAACATAGGGATGGATAGCCGTTGTGTTACGGAAAAGCATTCCAGGTTCCCACTGGCTGGTATCGCCACCGACAAAGCCGTAGAAGTATTCAAAGCCCATTCCCGCCGGCCACTGATCGAACGGTCCGGCTTGGCTCGCGGTGTAGACCGGCGTGTTGTGGTCTTTGCCGAACCACGATGTGCGATAGCCATTTTCCAGGAGAATTCGCCCGATCGTCGCGCTGTCGTTGCCAATGATGCTGTTGTACCCCGGGAATCCGGTGGATTGCTCAGAGACGACACCGAAACCGACTGAGTGATGGTTGCGCCCGGTGATGAGGGCCGCGCGCGTCGGTGAGCAAAGTGCGGTGGAGTGGAAGTTCGTATAGCGAAGCCCCGTTGCCGCAACTTGGTCTAGCGTCGGGGTCGGGATCACGCCCCCGAAAGTACTGGGCGCACCGAAGCCGACGTCATCCGTCATGATAAGCAGGATATTGGGCGCGCCCTTGGGCGGCACAACACGGGCCGGCCATGCAGGCTTCGACTCTAAGGCGTTCAGCCCGATTTCGCCTTCGAACTTTTGCGGGGGAGCCGGTATATATCTGCCGTCAATGGTTGTGGTTGTGGTCGGCGAACCTGGCGTTCCGGTCACCTGCTGTGCGGCTGCAATGTGTATGCTGAAGCCCGCGGTTGCCAGTGCGACCGCGAGAGGCCTGATGCGCAAGACCCGAACCAGGCGCGAACTTCTGCTTCGCATGTCCATCCTCCTTGCCGGTCCGCCCTCGAGAGGGAAATGCGGGGACTCAGGGAACCGGCTTCGCTGGGTACGATGAACGATGACCAGGCACGGTTCAAGAAAAAATCACAGCCGGCGAACTAACTGGACACGTACTGAGGAAGGAACTAATTACAAGCTAGGCGTGTGGCCTGCAGGCCGTGCGGGGTTTTATCCCCGAATTGTTATCTGTAAATGCAACTAACTCTCGCTGAGTAGTAAGCGATCGTAATTTGTAATGCTCGCGAACTTTTGCTCCGGGATGATGAACTACAGAGCGGGAATCACAACTCGCCGGAAGATGTGACCAACTGTGCGGCACCGACATCAGATTTGATGAGCCAGTTCTTCTGCGATTTACCGGCTATTTTCTTGGGAGGCTTTAACATTTGCTGGATTCTGGCCGCTGTCTTCTCGGCATCGCGAACAATAAAGGAGCTGTTTGAATCTCTCGAAACAAATAAGACCTGTAACTCCCGCCGGTACGGTTTCAGAGCCCTTGCGAACTGGTGCGTAATCATATTCGCCTCCGCCACCAAGAGGCAAATCGGTCTGGACTGAGTTACCACAATATGTAGCACCTCTACCTCACTTCTTGCTTCAAACACGAGATAGCCTTTCGCCGTAAGATCCCGTAGTAGCGGCTGGCGTAGTCCGTCCTGTACGGCAATGAGAATTGCCGGAAAGCTTTCGTGTTCGTCCAAATCTACACACCTCACCTTTTCATTGACCGTACCGATCATGCTTTCTCCTGTGTGCGAGCGCGAATGAACACTAAGAGCAGGTTTCTCGCCACGCATAAGGGGAAACCCTGGGGGCACTAAAGCGTGGTAGTTGAATACGTTGACGGCCTGAATGTCTTGGAAGGCCGCGGTGAGCGCGTTCGATGAGGTCGGTATCACGTCTTTGAGGGCGGCATCCCGCCCCTCACTGGTTTTGATGTAATCTACTACTTAAATCAAATCGGAATAGGATGCCTGCGTGTCTGACGCCCTCGATACATTTGTTTTGGATGAACCGTTGGCCGAAGCGTATGCCGACTTACGCGAACAACTGAAGTTTGAGATGCTCCTCGCTGATGTGTCCGCTCGCTTCGTCAACCTTCCCGCCGACCTGGTTGACCAGGAAATAGAAGATGCGCAGCGAAGAATTTGTCAATGCCTGGCACTGGATCATTCGTCAGTTTGGCAGGCGTCATCTGATGAACCGCAGGTACTCCTGCTGACACATCTCTACCGTGACCCGAAGCTTCCTCCGCGGCCAAGCCGGATGGACGGAGATACCTATTTCCCTTGGGCGCAGCGGAGGCTCAAGAAGAAGGAAATCTTGTACGTACCCAGGACTGCGGACGTGCAAACAGAAGCGCCCACAGACTACGCGACCTGGCAAGCTTTTGGCATCAAATCAACGCTCGGCATACCACTTTGGATCGGGGACGGTCCCGTTTTTGGTGTACTGTCATTCGACGCAACCACAAAGGAGCGAAAATGTCCTGCGTCCCTTGTCAAGAGGCTGCAGCTTCTGGCTCATATCTTTGCGAATGCTCTGGCCCGAAAACGAGCCGAACAAGCAATGCGCGAGAGCGAGACACGCCTCAAACTGGCGGCTTCAGCAGGTGCAGGCCTATGGATGCTGGAGCCTATCTCGGGGTGTATCTGGGCAACTGACGAGGCCAAGGAGCTGTTTGGCCTTCTTCCCACAGAAGAAGTCGATGTGGCGAAGTTTCTGAGCCTGGTTCATCCCGCGGACCGCGAGGCAGTAAATCGCACCATCGAGCAAGCCATGAAGTCAGGGGACGATAGCGGCGTGGAGTACCGGATTATTCGACCTGACGGACAGATGCGTTGGATCTCGGCCCGCGGACGCCGCTGTTCCGGAGAGCCTGACCGGTTGATGGGTGTCTCCAGAGATATCACGGACCGGAAGCAGGCTGAGGAGGTCCGGATCCGGCACTCTGCGATCGTCCAGTCTTGCGAGGACGCGATCATTTCCATGGACCTCCGCGGAATCATCACGGATTGGAATGCTGCTGCCCAAAGGATCTACGGATATACAGAAGAAGAGGCGCTCGGCCGGCATATTTCGTTGACTATTCCTTCTGAGCGCCGGAATGAAGAAACGACGCTCCTGGAGCGTATAACAGCCGGTGAGCGTGTCGAACACTTTGAAACGGTTCGGGTAAGAAAAGACGGACGGAGGGTAGACGTTGCGTTAACACTCTCCGCAATACGAGATTCCGACGGGCGGGTAATCGGCTATTCAAAAATCGCGCGAGATATCACTGAATCGAAGCGCGCTCACGAGGAGTTGCAGAAGTCGTATTCCGAAATCAAACGGCTTAGGGAGCGGCTTCAGGCCGAAAGTCAGTATCTTCAGGAAGAAATAAGGGACATCGGAAGGTTCGACGAGATTGTGGGGCGAAGTGATGCCCTCCGAAAGGTTCTCAAAAAGGTAGAACAGGTCGCCCCGACAGACTCGGTCGTGCTGATCACGGGCGAAACGGGCACTGGAAAGGAACTCATCGCCCGAGCCATTCATGCTCTAAGTCAGCGCAAGGACCGGGCTATGGTGAAGGTGGATTGTTCGGCGTTGCCGCCGACGCTGATTGAGAGCGAGCTGTTTGGCCGGGAGAAAGGCGCCTACACAGGCGCTACATCGAGGCAGATCGGTCGATTCGAGACTGCGGATGGTTCCACTTTGTTCCTGGATGAGATCGGTGAGTTGGGAATGGACGTGCAAGCCAGACTGCTTCGGATTATACAGGACGGCGAATTCGAACGATTGGGGAGTGCAAGAACAAGCCGGATTAATGTGCGATTAATCGCTGCTACCCATCGCGATCTGGCCGAGGAGGTGAATCACGCGAGGTTCCGCGAAGACCTCTTCTATCGCGTGAATGTGTTTTCGATTCACGTGCCGCCCTTGCGCGAGCGGCCAGAGGACATTCCTCTGCTCGTGACAGCGTTCATTCGGGAATTCGAAAAGAAGATGGACAAGAGAATTCGCGTCATCGCGAGCAAGACGATGGATGAACTGAAGCGCTATCCCTGGCCGGGCAACGTTCGGGAACTGAGGAATGTTATCGAAAATGCCGTCATTCTTACCAGCGGCGAAAAGCTGAATGTTGAACTGCCCAAAATAAAGAATGTGGCGAGGGCAGGAACGCTGAGGGAGGCAGAACACGAGCACATCTGCTCCACTCTGGAGAAAACCGGATGGCGGATCAAAGGCCCGAATGGCGCTGCCGCGATTCTGGGGATGAAATCCTCGACGCTTTACACAGCCATGCGGAGATTGAATATCCCGACAAAGAGTGAAAAGCGTGGTACTTAAACGTTAGAAACGTGATTTTGCGCATTGACCGATTCGCAGATCAACGTACGTAGGTATGTCTGGTCCACTGTGGTGCGGCCACCTTTAGGGCACTAGACGTATCCTGGTCAATATTTGGCGACGGGTCTGGAGAGCTGGGGTGAGCCGTGTCAGACGACGTCTATTCAGACAATCTAACGGAACTGCTGGTTGATTGGAGCAACGGTGACACTGAAGCCCTGGCAAAACTCACTCCGTTGGTTTACCGAGATCTGCACCGCGTGGCGGAGCGCTACCTACGCTGCGAGCCTCTGAACCACACGCTTCAAAGCACAGCACTGGTTCACGAAGCGTATCTTCGATTGGTCGACCAGCGTAACGTTCGATGGCAGAATCGGGCGCATTTTTTTGGTATCAGCGCACAACTGATCCGGCGCATTTTAGTTGACTACGCGCGAGCTCGCAAAGCAGTAAAGCGCGGCGGATCCGCTGTCAAGCTTCAATTTCAAGAATCGGCGGAATCCTCAAATGAGCAGAATCTGGATCTGGTTACGCTCGATGACTGCCTGAACGAGTTGTCGAAGCTCGATTCAAAGCAGGCACGGGTGGTCGAACTGCGGTATTTTGCCGGCTTGACCGTGGAGGAAACAGCCGAGGTCATGCGTATTTCGCCCACCACAGTGAAACGTGAATGGCGCCTGGCGAAAGCGTGGCTGCATCGCGAGATCACGAAGCAAAAATGAGGTAGCCGCCATCGAGCATTGGGAGCGAGTGAAGTTGATTTTCGCGTCAGCGCTCGAGTGTGACCCTGGCGAGCGTGAGGGGTTCCTCGCGTCCGCGTGTGGTGACGATGCCGAACTACGTTCAGAGGTCGCGTCGTTGCTCGAATCCGACTCTGCGGCGGGCGATTTCATTGAGCAGCCGCCGGCGGACCTGAGTCGATTACTCTCACAGGAAGACCCGTCAACAGTTGTGGAGATCGGGAGGCGCGTCGGGGCGTACGAACTGATTCGCGAGCTTGGCTCGGGCGGAATGGGAACCGTCTACCTCGCCAGGCGCGCGGACGCCGAGTTCCGAAAGGACGTCGCCATCAAGGTTATCCGCAAGGGTATGGAGTCCGATCTCGTTATTGAGCGGTTCCGCGAGGAGCGGCAGATCCTCGCCAGCCTGGAACACGCCAATATCGCACGCCTGATGGATGCAGGAGCGACTTCAGACGGCCAGCCATATCTCGTAATGGAGTATGTCGAAGGCCAGCCGATCGATCAGTTTTGCCGGGCGCACCAGCTCGGAGTTCGTGAGCGAGTCGCTCTTTTCCGAGAAGTCTGCGCGGCAGTGCAATACGCTCACCGGAACCTTGTCGTTCATCGCGATCTGAAGCCGAGCAATGTTTTAGTGACAGCCGAAGGGCAAGTGAAGCTGCTCGATTTTGGTATCGCGAAGCTGCTTCGCGATGAGCAGGACGCAAGCGGATCTTCGATTAGAACCTGGATGCCGCTGATGACACCTGAATACGCAAGCCCAGAGCAGATCCGCGCCGAGGGTGTCACGACGGTCAGTGACGTTTACTCGTTGGGCATTATCCTTTATCAGTTGTTGACCGGCCGGTACCCGTTTGAGCTGAAGAGCCGCTTACCCTGGGATATCGAGCGGATCATATGCCACGAAGATCCTCCGAAGCCGAGTGCCGTAATCGTTCATAACGGCTGTTTGATCCCCCTTACAACGTCCGGAAACGGAATTGCGAGTGCGAGCACGCGCAAGCTTCGGCCGCGGATAATCATCCGTCAACTCCGGGGCGATTTGGACAACATCGTCTTAAAGGCCATTAGCAAGGAACCTTTGCAGCGGTACACTTCGGCCGAAGCGTTCAATGAAGATTTGCGGCGGTACCTGGAGGGTGAGGCCGTTACTGCTCACCCGCCTAGTTTCCGGTACCGTTCGACCAAATTCTTAAAACGACACCGGAATGCTGTTTTAGCGATGAGTCTGCTGCTGTTGAGTCTGGTTGGTGGAATCGTTACGACCTACCAGCAGGCGCGGCGGGCGGAAGTAGAACGCGCGCGGGCCGAATCGAACTTGCAACGTGCAAACAGCGAACGGGCACGCGCTGACAGCGAAGCGGCCACCGCCAGAGCCGTCAACAACTTTCTGCGAAATGATCTGTTGGCACAAGCAAGCGCCAGCGTCCAAGCTCAGCCGGAGAGGAAGCCCGATTCGGACCTCAAGGTGCGTACTGCCCTGGATCGGGCGGCTGTGCGTATCGCCGGTAAATTCAATGGCCAGCCTCTTGTGGAGGCTGCGATCCGGCAGACCATCGCGGATACGTATCTCGACCTGGGCCTGTATTCGCAGGCGCAGGAACAAGCGGAGCGCGCTTTAGATCTCCGCCGTCGCGTGTTGGGCGGTGAGCACCCGGACACGCTAGCCAGCATGCATAGTGTAGCTCTCATCGAGTGGTATCGCGGCGATTACGCGCGGGCCGATACGTTGTTCACTAAGGTGCTGGAGGTTCGTGAACATGTGCTGGGAGAAGAGCACGCCGACACGCTGGGCGCGATGAATGACCTGGCGCTCGTCAACTGGTACCGCGGCGAGTATGCGCGAGCCAAGCCACTTTTCACCAAAACTCTTGAACTGCGGCGTCGCGTGCTCGGTCAGGAGCATCCGAGCACATTGAGCACCATGAACGATCTCGCCGGGTTATACGTACACGAAGGTGATTACGGGGGGGCTGAGACTTTGTTCCGGCAGCTCGTCGAAGTACGGCAGCGCGTTTTGGGGCAAGAGCACCCTAATACTCTGCTCAGCATGAATAACCTGGCGGTCGTTTACTGGGATGAAGGAGAATATTCCCAAGCCGAACGTTTGTTAGCTCAGGTTCTGGATATCAAGACGCGCGTACTGGGCGAGGAACACCCGGAAACGCTAAGCACGATCAACAATCTGGCAGGGCTCTACCGAGACGAAGGTAAGTACGGGCAAGCCGAGCCGCTGTTTACCAGAGTTGTGGAAGCGCGGAGGCGTGTTCTGGGTCCTGATCGCCCTGACACGTTAATCAGCATGAATAATCTGGCGTTACTTTATCTTTATGAAGGGAGACACGCTTCAGCCGAGTTACTGTTCACCAAAACACTCGAGGCACGGCGGCGTGTACTGGGCGAGCAGCATCCTGATACGTTGATCAGCCTAAATAACATGGCGATGCTTTATGTCTACGAAGGAAAATATGCAATCGCTGAGCCGGCTTACATCAATGTGATCGAGCTGCAGAGGCGTGTGCTGGGCGGTGAGCATCCTCGTAGGATCGCAAGCCTCAATGACTTGGGAGAGCTTTACCTGAAACAACGCAAATATGCCGCTGCTGAGCCGTTCTTGCGTGAAGCACTGAACAGCCAGGAGAAGGACAACCGGCACACGTGGGTCCGATACAATTCTGAAAGCTTGCTGGGGATAAGCCTCGCCGGTCAGGAGAAGTATGCGGAGGCCGAACCGCTGTTGTTGTCTGGCTATAAAGGCTTGCTCAAACGGAAAGCCACGATTCCGTGGGAGCGACAGTCCGCTCTTAAGAATCGAGCAGAGTGGATTCTCACCCTTTATGAGAATTGGGGAAAGCCGGACAAGGTGGCTATCTGGCAGGAACAGCTGCAGTTCCCCAACCCGGCGCTCGCGTCGCGGGCCCACCCCCGGTAACAAATCCAAACAGAAAATACATTTCCGCTGGTCCCGTTTGCCTTCCGATTCCGCGTACTAAGCAGAAAACGGAAACTCGCCGCTGCCGACTGACAATGCACCGGCGCTGATTTTCGGAATTCGGAGAGGAGCAGAAATGAGAAGTATTGTATTGGCACTGCTGGTTTCAGCCGTGTGTATCGCCCAGGATTTGCCGGCGCCCGATCAGGTCGTCGTCGAGCCCGATCAGCCAACCACTGAAGCTCATTGGAGAACAGGCGCCGAGGGCACTAACAATAAAGCATCAACCGAGAGTCTTCAGCTCATAAATTTTCTTGATGGACAGCTTGATACCGGCAGCGGCTGGAGCGCATCACCCCCGGCGCATGCACCCTGGGCTGCCGCCTCGCTGGCCGCAGGCTCTGGTGAACTCAGGGCTGCCGTGAACTGGAATGTAGGCTTTTACCAGGAGGGGTCTAACGAATCCTGGTTCCAGGAAAGTCTGGCTGATTTCTTCGGCAACGGACTTCTCCCAGCTAACTTCAGGATCGGCTCGCCCGAATATACTTACGACGTGTCGGGCGGCCGATTCGTTATAGTGGCGGGCGCCAACCTTCCGAGCCAACGCCAGTCCTGGGTAACCATCGGAACTACTTATCTTCCGGAGGGAACCCTAGGCCGCTCAGACTGCACGTTTGCACTTGACGCCAATGTACTGCCAGGTTCTCGCACAAGCCTTTATGTCGATCAACCGCAAATCGGAATGACGGAGCAGGCGCTTGTGATCGCCGCGGACATGCGTTCTTTTGTTGATGGCAGCTTTCAGTACTCGAAAATGTGGGTCATCCCGAAGAGCAGCCTCTACAACGTCGAGTACCAGAATTGCCCGGCTTCCATTCAATACTACTACTGGTGGGGATTGAAGAATGGGGACGGAACGGTCGCCAGTTCTTTGGTTCCAGCTAACAGCAACAGCTCCATCACTTACCTCCTCAATTCGCACACGCCAGGAACGAACGGCGCGAACGCGATAACTCAGTGGGAGTTAAACACTAGCCGCGCCGGGGCTTTCACATTGACTAGGACGACCGTTGCTACAGCGCAGTACTATGCGCCGCCACCAGCGCAGCAACCCGGGACATCCACA
>JAFAMM010000101.1 GCA_019233375.1 Acidobacteriaceae bacterium | reverse complement strand
AGAGAACCTTTCCAGCGATCTGATTGCGGTTGCCTTTCAACGGTGGCTGATGCGATCCGGCAGGACGCGATTCGTAGAGAGACTCGGCGTACCGCAACGTGATGGTCGCTCCTTGCCCCCCGCTTACCGTCAACTCCGGATATGCCGTTGTCAGGTAGCTTTGATCGAGCAATAACGACGCATGCGAGTGCGGAGTAATGCTAAACGGCTGCGTGCTCTGCGGAAATCCGCGAGGAGCAGTAACACTGTCTGCGCGCCGAATTGCCGGAATGCGCTCGGGCGTCATCTCCTCGAGCGGGAAGTAGCGAGGCACCAGCATCCAGCGATTGGGAGCATCCTGCGAATCGCGTCCGGAAGCATTGCTGAGTTCTTCAGCCTGCGCCCAAAGCGCGTCATCGTAGCCGGGGCGCTCCCAACCCCACGGGTACAATTTCGCGTCGAGCACCTCGTTCGCACCGACCGCCTGATACCCGATCATCTGATTCGGCGGCAGATGCAGCGGCGAGTAGGCTTTGTCCGCCGTGCATTTCCATGTTTTGCCGGTATCGACAAACCACTGGCCCCGGTCCTCGGCCTGCAGAAGAAATGCCGTCTCATTCGTGTTCTGGGCAACTGCGCGAAAGGGACCGTCGTTCCAGACAACTGCCGCGAAGACGTTTGTGCCTGGATGAAGCTTCACGGCCACATCCACAACTTCGTAACGCCAGTGATAAAGATCGCTGCGCGCCGGTCCCCAGGAGACCAGCATGCCATTCACGTACAGCTGATACCGGTTATCGCCCGATACAAACACCACGAACTTATCCGGCTGGGCATTGAGAGAAAACGCCTTGCGGAAATGGTATACGCCGTATCCCTGGGGGTCACTCCCGGGCACTCGAATCCACGACGCCGGCCAACGGGAATTCACGAAATCGAAGTCCGAAGCGCCCTGTAACAGACTGGCGGCGGCACACGAAAGCACGACGCGACGCAAGCAGACAAAAATGTTCATCTCCGCTGACTACAGCATTGTGTCAGACGAATTTGGCCTGAAGCGGGAGAGCGACAGTAAAGCAGGTTTCGCCCGGTCTCGATTCCACCCTAATGTTTCCGTGGTGGCGTGAAACGACGCGAAACACGGTGTCAAGTCCTAATCCTGTTCCCTCGTTCACCGCTTTGGTCGTGAAGAAGGGTTCGAAGATGCGGTCGCGGATTTCGGGCGGAATGCCCGGTCCGTTGTCGATGACATCAACAGCGGCATTTTGGCCGTTACGGCAGGTTCGAATCTCCAGCCTGCCTTTACCCTTCATCGCGTCAATGGCGTTCGTGATGAGATTGGTCCAAACCTGATTCAGTTCGCTGCCGCGAACAGTCAGCTTCGGCAGGCTGCGGTCGTACTGGCGCACCACTTCGATGCCGCTCTTTAGCTGGTGTTTGAGCATGATCAGCGTATTATCGATGCCTTCATGTATGTCGACCTCCTGCACCGGGGTCTGATCCATGTACGAATATTGTTTGACAGACTTGACGAGCTCCGAAATACGAGACGTGGCGCTCTGGATCTGCTCGACGAGGCGGCTGATTGTTACAGAGACCGAGAGACGAGTGAAGGCCTCGCTCAGAAATTCCGGCTTAATTTCTCGTGCAACGGTTTCAAGCGTCGACAGCGTACATCCGGCATCAACCAGCGTGGCGGCGAGGTTCCAGGCGTCCTTCACATTCCGCCTGTCGAGCCAGGTGCCAAGCTCTTCTTCGCGCTCGCTGCGTTCAAGAGTATCCAGAACAGGTTGAGCACCGGCCTGCTTTGCCCACCTGTACTCGAAATCTGCAAGGAATTGGCGTGTCTCTGAGGACAAATCAAGTTTGCCGAGGCGAAGATTTGCCGTGCGAAAAGCGTCCATCGCTTCGCCGAGCGCGCTGGCAGCACGCTGAGCCGCGGCGGCCGGGTTATTGAGCTCATGCGCGAGGCCCGCCGATAACCTGCCTAAGGCAACGAGTTTTTCACGTTCCTGATCTGCTTTCGTCGCTTCGCGTATGCGATCAGCAAGCACGGCGACAAGGCGCTCCTGCAGCACCGGCATGCGCGATAGCATCTCCGGGAAATAGTCCTTGTGCAGCCATGAAACGCGGCTAGGCACCGTCGCTCTGACCGTGAGCGGGAACGTGGTAAGCCGGGAGAACGGAAGCATGCCGGTCACCCTGCCTCCGCGAACAACGTAATACCGGTTGTCCGCGCCTGCACTGTCAGATTCGCCGCTCAGTTCCCCTTCGAAAAGAACCAACATCCGGTCGGCTGGAGAACCGCTGGTGAAAAGAACGTTGCCGGGCGCCGCTTCCACCAGCACCATACGCTCGGCGAGCCATTGGAGATGTTCTTCCGGGAGATCTCCGAAAACCGGGATGGACCTCAGATCGGAGACGCCGGGATGCAAGCCGCCAATTAACGGCTGTTCGGCTGCATTCACGTCACACCTTGCTCAGATACTGATGTACAAACTGGATCGCCACCGACCCCTCGCCGACACCGGAGGCGACGCGCTTCACTGACCCGTGCCGCACATCACCAACCGCAAACACTCCCGGAACACTGGTCTCCAAGAGACCAGGATCGCGGTTCAGGGTCCATTGCGACGGGCGTTTGCCATTGCTGAGAAGATCGTTGCCGGTCAAGATGAAACCGCGCTCGTCGCGCTGAATGACGCCGTCGAGCCAGGCAGTGCGCGGCTCCGCTCCGATAAAAATGAAAAGCGATGTAGCGGGAACCTGGTATGTATCGCCGGAGGTGTCGCAGGCCAGCGTCAGAGACTGGAGCCGGTGTTCTCCGTGTGCCTCCAGAACACGCGTCCGCACTTCCACATGGATGTTTTCGGTTTGCTCGATCTGCTCGATAAGATACTGCGACATGCTGTCGGCAAGAGAAGGGCCGCGCACGAGTATGAAGACTCTGCTTGCAAATCGGGAGAAAAACATGGCCGCCTGCCCCGCCGAGTTTGCGCCGCCGACAATGTAAATGTCTTCGTCACGACAGGAAGGCGCCTCCGACTGAGCAGCGCCGTAGTAAACGCCCGCACCTTGCAGGCGGTCGACGCCAGGGATATCAAGTCTGCGCCATTGCACACCCATCGCCAGGATCAGGGCATGGCAGGAGATCTCGCTTCCGTCGCGCAACGTGAGACGGCGGTAAGGGCCATCAATGCGAATGCCGCTCGCCTCCTGTGGCGAGACGATTTCAACTCCGAAGCGCCGGGCTTGCGTCACGGCTCTGCGGGCGAGATCCGACCCGGTTAAGCCGCTGGGAAACCCGAGATAGTTCTCGATTCTTGAGCTGCAGCCCGCCTGGCCGCCAGGAGCTTCGCGTTCTATCATGACCGTTCGCAAGCCTTCAGATGCGCCGTATACCGCCGCCGCAAGACCCGCCGGACCTCCGCCCACAATGGCCACGTCGTAGAAATCCAGGCCGGCGTGAGTTTGCAGACCGAGCTTCTGAGCCAGCAGATTCGTGCTTGCCTCCTCGACAATCTCACCGCCTGTCAAAACGGCAACGGGGAGTTTGTATGCGCTTGGAAGCCTCTCGCGCAAAGAACGGGACTGGGGGTCCTGAGCCGCGTTCTCAATGTCGTGCCACAGATACGGGATCTGGTTTCTCGCAAGGAAATCGCGGAGCTCATAGGAATGCGGGGACCAGCGACTGCCCAGGAGATGAACGCCCTCGAAGGCAGGAGGATGATTGGCTTGCCAGTCTTCCAGAAGATCGTCGATGACCGGGTAAAGATGCTCGGCCGGCGGATCCCATGGCTTGAGCAGGTAATGGTTCAGTTGCACCTGGTTGATCGCTCGGATCGCCGCGTCAGTATCGGCGTAAGCCGTCAACAATACGCGCTTCGCATCGGGAAAAATGCGAATAGCTTCCAGCAGTGTTTCAATCCCGTTCATCTGGGGCATGCGGTGATCGACAAGCAGCAGCGAAACGGGCGCGTCCTGTTGCTTCAAGCGCCGCAGAGTATCGATCGCTTCCCTTCCCGAGCTGGCCTTAAGAACTCGATAGCGTTCCGCGTAACGGCGCCGCAGATCGCGTTCGATTGCGCTCAAAACATCGGGGTCGTCGTCAACAGTGAGAATCGCCGGTCTTGGCATGAGTGAATTGTGAATAACACTACTGGGCAGTGGCCAGTGATTCGGGCCGCGGCTCGTCTGCAAGATTACTAATTAGCGCTTTCACGTGTGGGGTTATAGCATCGACTGGCTTGGAAAAGCGCACGCCGTTCACGAACAGGCCGGGTGTTGTGTAAACCCCATTCTGAACTCCGAGTTTGAACTGTTTGCGAACGCGCTCCGCATGTACGTGGTGCTTCATTTCGTCATTGAAGCGATTCATATCGAGACCGAGCTGCTCGCCGTAGCGGGCAAGATCTTTCTTGCGCAGGGCGGATTGATTACGAAACAGCAAATCATGCATCTCCCAGAAGCGGTCCTGAGCCGAAGCCGCTTCGGCCGCCTCGGCCGCGATCTGAGCCTGTGGATGAATGCCAGATAACGGATAGTGCCGAAACGCAAGCCGAAACGCTATGTTGAGCTCGGACTGCAGTTTCTCCAGCTCCACAAAGAGCCGCCCGCAGTCCGGGCACTGGTAATCGCCATACTCGACCAGAGTGACGGGTAATTCACTCATCGGACGTACATGATCATCGTCTTGAATTGGCAGCAACAGCCGGGATAGGTCAAGCGTTGGTATTGAAGTCATCGGTAATTGAGCAATAGCTATCGCTATGGTGATGCCGTATTCCCGGAAAGGATTCGTGCGGATAAGCTGTTACCGTTCTGCAATTTCCTGTACAGCGGGCTCCATGGGGAAGCCGAGTTCGCGCCAGGCTTCCACGCCGCCTTCCAAGGGGCGGACTCTCGAAAAGCCTGCTCGTCGAAGTTGCAGCGCCACACGGGCACTCGTGGCTTCGTTGGGTCAGCTGCAGTAGAGAATGATCTCCTGATCGGGTGGAATTTCGCCTGAGCGAGACCGGATCTCTTCGGGCCGAAGAACGAGCGCACCCTGAATCTTCATGCCGTCGTCGTCGATATCGCCGGGATGCCGCAGATCAATAATCGTAATGCGCTCGCCTGCCGCGAGCCAGTTCAGGACCTGCTGCGGGCTCACCCGGTTGATCCGCAGATTGCGAAGAAACCACCAACGCTGTGCGTATTTGATCGCCGCATAGAGCGCCAGCAGGGCAACCACAATCGTACCGGCACGCCGCCCAAAAAGGCCGAGCCACAGAATTACAAAATCGACCTGACGATAGAAAATCCGGCCCAGCAACAGGTAGCAACAGGCCCAAATAGAGCACCCCGCTAGATCAGCGGCCAGAAATCTCGCCCGTGGCATCTT
>JAFAMM010000430.1 GCA_019233375.1 Acidobacteriaceae bacterium | reverse complement strand
GTGAATGACGTTATCGACTCTTTACGCAAGTCGGCGAATGATGATCGCCTGGGTCCGCGAGACCGGCAAGTTCTCGCCGCTGACGCAGAGCGGATTCACGATTTTCAGAAAAATCATAACCAGTGGCTTCAAAAATGAGGTTGACGGGATCGGAGAGATCGCCGCGAGGCTGGACGCCCACGCCGTTACGGCCATTCGTCTCCCGCCACGAAGGTCCTTTACGATCGCGATAGAAGGTAGGCTACCCGTTCACTTGTTGCCCGTGCGCCGGAACTTCGGCTTCTTCTTGACCACAAGATTGAGCGCCACTGCCGCGCGGATGAGATCCTTCAAGGCCGCCTCATTCAGCTTGTCGCCTTCGTGAATGTCGATGGCGCGCCAGGCATTGCCATCAAGGCTGGCGTTGAATAGACCGGCAGCGTCCTTCAACGCAGCACCCTTGGCAAATGTCATCTTAACGTGGTTCTTGTATGTCTCGCCCGTGCACACGATGCCGCTGTGCGACCAGACGGGAGTCCCCCTCCACTTCCACTCCTCGACGATTTCAGGGTCCGCTTCGCGTATGATTGCGCGCACTTTAGCGAGCGTCTTTCCGCGCCAGTCCCCAAGTTCTTTGATCTTCTCATCGATCAATGCAGAGGCGGATCCCGCCTCATGATTCATTCTGTTCATTTATTAATACCTCCGGCATCGTAGCTGTCCCGTCGCACCGCCTTCTGAGGCGGTGTTTTCGAAAGAAGTCGTCGAACGACATGACCTTTCCACATCCAGAGCCCTGAAAGGACGATTACGGGAACGAAAACAAAACGAGTGATGGGGGCGTAGTTAGGAATCTGACCAAATGGGCTATAAATGTAGCCGATTATCGGAATGGCAAAGAGAATGTGAATCCAGCGAAAGATCGTCCGCGAGCGTGGCAGGTGCATTGTTTTGTTACCCTCGATTCACTGTTTTCGAGTGGCCTGACGTGGCCAGTTGGGCGTTTCAATGCCGAACTGCTTAGCGTACTCGGCGTTCAGCCGCTGCCAGCCCGCGAACTTCATGGCGTCGACGCCGACGATGCGGCCAATGGGATTTCCGCTAAGGAGTCGATCCAGAACGTCGAGAGAAATGTGCCAGCCCGCCGCGCCCCAACAGATGAAGCGGCGATCGATGTTGTGCCACAGCGTCAAACGAGTGCCGCCGCCGAGGGCTTCGAGTTCCCACCGGATATCACCGTATTGAAGCACCTTGGGAGCGTCGGCGCGAGTCACTTTTGTTTCGAGCGGCTTGGGCGTTCCCGCCCAGGTGAGATTCACGGTAGTTCCCACCGTACCCAGGCTCCCATCAACTTCGAAGGGCGCCCACTCGCGCACATGCGCCGGGTCGGTTAGCGCCTGCCAGACCTTTTCCGGCGCGTGGCGCAGTTCTCTAACGAGAATGAGTGTCCACTTTTCTCCGTCCTTGCGCACCTGCGCTCCGCTGGCCGGACCCGGGGTGTACTGCTCGCGATCGGTCATCATCATCTTCTTCTCCCTTGTGCCGAATGCGCCCTAATAGCGCTTTAGTTGGGTGAGCTGAATCAGGTTGCCGCAAGTGTCGTTGAGCTTCGCGATCGTCGAACCGGTCACGTCAGTAGGCGGCATCGTGAACTCAGCGCCGCGAGCCTTGATCCGCTCGAAATCACCCTTGAGGTCGTCCGTAAAGAGCATAATCGCGGGCTGGCCCTGTTCAAACATCGCCTGCTGATGCGCTTTAGCGGTTGGGTTATTGTTCAGCGAAAGCTGCAGTTCCGTGCCATCCGGCTCCTCGGGCGAGGCCACAGTCAGCCAGCGATAGGGCCCCTGACTGAAATCGGTCTTCTTGGCAAACCCCAGTACCTCCGTATAAAAGCGCAGCGCGTTGTCCTGGTTATCCACGTATATGCTGGTCACTTTGATTTTCACTTGGTTTCTCCTTTATCACGTTCGCGGTTTGGGCCGCGTCGTCTTCTCCTTATCTTTCTTTTCGTTAGGGTTAACGAGCGCATAGGGCGTTTGGCGCCCGTTGTGCGCGAGTCAAATTGATCCATGCGGTCTAGGTGGCGCTCGAGAGCATCTACGTGAGCCGACCAGAAGCGGCGGAACGGAGCCAGCCAGGCGTCGATCTCCTGAAGTGGCTCAGGTCTTAGCCGGTACAGACGGCGCTGTGCGTCCACCGTGGATTCTACGAAACCGGCGTCGCGCAGCACTCGTAGGTGCTTTGATACGGCCGGCTGCGGCATACGAAGTTGGCGCTCGATCTCTCCAACGGACTGTTGGGACGAAACCAGAAGACTCAAGATCGCGCGGCGGTTCGGCTCCGCAATAATTTCGAACACAGATTCCACACCTGTTATATACCTGATAGCGCATATACTTGTCAACGTATATTTTCAGGCCCAGGTGAGAACGCCACTCCAGGCCGGGGACGTCCCATTCGGGACAATGGCTACGTGCCAACTCGTACCGTCATCGAACCGTTTCGGATCAAATCTGTCGAACCAATTAGCCGAACTACGCAGGCTCAGCGGCAGCAACTGCTCGAATCGGCTGGCTATAACCTGTTCCTGATTCCCGCCGAGTTCATTCTCATCGATTTGCTTACCGACTCTGGCACCAATGCTATGTCGACCGGGCAGTGGGCGGCTATGATGCGAGGCGACGAATCTTACGCCGGCTCGCCCAGCTTCGAACGGTTACAGGCATCCGTTCAGGCAATCATGGGATTCAAGCACGTAATCCCGACACATCAAGGCCGCGCCGCGGAACGAATTCTGTTCGCGACCATGTGCAAGCAGGGTGACGTCGTGCCGAACAACACCCATTTCGATACCACACGGGCGAACTGTGAGTTCGCGGGCGCAGAGGCGGTCGACTTGCCAGTGCCCGAGGCATTGCAGCCAAGCATCTTGCATCCCTTCAAAGGCAACATGGACACCACAGCGCTCAAATTGCTGATCGACCGTGTTGGAGTCGACCGCGTGCCGCTGGTGATGCTTACGGTGACAAATAATTCAGGTGGCGGCCAACCCGTTTCGATGGCCAATCTGAAGGCCGTGAAAGCCGTTTGTGCGCGGCACGGGATACCGCTGTACCTCGACGCTTGCCGCTTTGCCGAAAACGCCTACTTCATCAAACTGCGCGAACCGGGGTACGCGAACAGAACGCCTCGCGAAATTGCTCAGGAGATGTTTCACAACTGCGATGGCTGCACCATGTCGGCCAAGAAGGATGGCCTCGCAAATATCGGCGGATTTTTGTGCACCAATGACGACGCTCTCGCTCGACAGGAAGAAAACCTGCTCATTCTGACCGAGGGGTTTCCGACATACGGAGGATTAGCGGGACGAGATCTCGAAGCGATTGCCGTCGGGTTGAACGAGGCGCTCTCGGAGGAATATCTGAATTATCGAATTACCTCCACAACTTACCTCGGGAGTCACATATCCGCAGAGGGTGTGCCGATCATCCAGCCTCCTGGGGGCCACGCCGTGTACATTGATGCGCGTGCATTTTTGCCGCACCTTTCTCCACATCACTTTCCGGGCGTGGCACTCGCTGCTGAACTCTATCTGGAGGGCGGAATACGCTCGGTTGAGATCGGGACGCTCATGTTCGGTAAGCGCGACGAGACAGGCGTCGAACGCTGTGCAGCAATGGACCTGCTGCGGCTGGCAATTCCTCGACGCGTCTACACGCAGTCGCATATCGATTACGTTGTCGAAGTGATTCTCGACGTGTGGAAACGAAGAGACAAGATTCGCGGTCTCGAATTGATCTACGAGGCGCCCGTGCTCCGCCATTTCACCGCGAGATTGCAGCCGCTTCATACGTAGACTCGCAACTCACCGGCGATTATGTCGGCCTGCTCGCATGCCTTAGGCTGCTGACGAAAGTCCCTACTCCGATCGCCTCTCCCGCAATAAAGAGAAACCAATTGAAAGGGTTCGGATTTCCGCCATTTGCGGTGTTTCGGAAATCCCACATAAACGCTGCCACTATGAGCACTCCGCCGATTGTGATGAGGGACCATTGCCGCCACGTGAGATGAACTGGGTTGTTGTACTCACGCGACAGCAGCACGAGGCCGCAGCCAATCATTGAACACGAAACAACAAGGGGCGCGAGTACCGGCCCGGTCCATGGTACTGGCACGAGAAAAAGAATGTCCCAGGTGAGCAACGAGGCGGGCCACCCAACCAGCAGCTTCAGAAAGACATAGAACGTCACATCCCAGACCCCGAAGCAGACGAGAAACGCTGCAACCCACTCGCGAGCCTTGCGGGCGACCGCGAGTGCGGCACCTGCAAGCATCAGCAGAGTTGCCAATTCTCGCCCCAGTTCTGTCTTTAGCCGAACTATATGGTCCGGTCCAAGAGCTTGCAGCTGCTGCACGGTAAGCAGTGGAAATAGATCCCCATAGCTTGCGGGATAAACATGTGCCCGTAAGGGATTGTAGATCGACCGCAGATAGATAACCACAGCCGCTTCAGCGTAGCCAAAAGAAGCGCTGAACAACACAAGCCCGGCAACGACTCTCCACAGGGCTGCTTTCCATCGCCCGCCAGGAAATTCCATCCATCTGTTCCTGCTCAGTAATTGTCAATCATGCAGGCGTTGCGCTCCGATTCCGGCTCGGGCCTATCCGCATACTTGCCATCGGGCGAAGCACTTGCCCAAATGCTACCGGTGCCGCGCGCCAACCGCAGCACGCGACCGTCCAGATATACGCGCAGAATAGTGTATCCGATCGGTCCGGAGCACAGATGAGCTGCTTCCTGTGCTTGGCTTCTACTCACCATAGCCGTTGCCGTGGTGAAGCGTGCACGCCGTCTTTGGCGGCGCGCTGCGACACACAACGGAGTTGCAAGATGGGTCTCGCGGGCGCCCGGCTCACCGATAAATACTAATAATTACAAAAGCTGGGCAGCGGTCGGTCATACGCCATCAACTCCGGCACATGGAGAACTTCCCGCCTGGCCCGCTCTAATCGCGATTCCAGCCCAGATAGCGAATCGCTTCGATATCGGAGCAGCCAAAGCCTTCCGCTGTCCACGGTCGGAAAGCTCACCTCGGCCAGATCCATGCTTTGCTTAGGCAAGGAACGAAGAAAATCACGCTCGCGAAGCGGTTCTGGCGAGCACAGGTCAGTCGGCGTTTCGGTCTTAAACACGAGCGAATGCCACTACCCGTCGGACGAGCCGAAGAGACATGTCATGAACGTGTACGGCATGGCGGGCAGTTGCGGAAAATGGGATAGATACTGATTGTCAATGTGTCCGACCTGAGACATAGGTAACAGAACGTTCCGGAGACATGGTATACACTTTTGGCCGTTTAGGAGGCAAGAGGGGAATGCCATGGAAGGAAAGTTCTGTGGTGGACGAACGCATACGATTTGTGATCCGGTTGAAGGACGGGGAGACGATGGCTTCCCTGTGCAGAGAATACGGGATCTTGCGCAAGACCTGCTATAAGATCTTCGAACGCTACGAAGAATGCGGGCTGGAGGGGCTCACGGATCGGGCGCGGCGCCCCACCGCTACGCCAATCAATTACCGGTACAGGTGGAAGCGGCGATCGTAGCCGCCAAGCGCGAGAAACCAAGTTGGGGCGCGCGCAAGATCCGGGAGCGGCTCCTCAGGCGCTTGCCCCACGAGGTGAAGGTCCCAGCCTGCAGCACCATTCACGCCATCCTGGACCGGCACTGGTGGTGAGGCATGCGAAGCGCTCCCGCACAGCTTGCAACGGGACGCCGCTGTCGCCAGGCCTCACTCCCAACGAACCTGGTGCACCGATTACAAAGGCGAGTTCAAGCTCGGCAATCACAACTATTGCTATCCACTCACGGTCACCGATCACGCTTCGCGCTATCTGCTGCTGTGCGAAGCTTTGGAGTCTAATCAGGAACAGTTCGCCTTTACTGCCTTCGAGCGGCTTTCAAAGAACGCGGGCTTCCGCAAGCCATTCGTTCCGACAATGGCGTTCCCTTCGCCTCGCCGAACGTCTTGTTCAACTTGTCGCGCCTTTCGGTCTGGTGGCTGCGCCTGGGCATCAGCATCGGACGCATCAACCTGGAAATGCGCAGCAGGAACGGCCGCCATGAGCGCATGCACTTGACCTTGAAGAAAGAAGCGACACGTCCAGCTGGCGCCAACATCCTGCAGCAACAGGCCAAGTTTGATGCCTTTCAGCAGGAGTTCAACAGCGAGCGGCCAACATGAGGCACTCGACATGAAGTGCCCGGCGGAAATCTATACGGCTTCTCCGAAGCCGTACCGCGGTATCGGCGAGCCACAGTATCCGTTTCACGACAAAATGGTTACCCTCACCAACTGTGGCCGTCTCTGTCTTTATCGCAAGAAGATCAACTTAAGCACCTGTTTGGCGGGTCAGGCTGTCGGCATCAAGGAAGTCGAGGACGGCATCTGGCTCGTCAGCTTCATGGAATACGATCTCGGTTACGTCGATCTGGAGGAGAAAACTTTGCAGCCCCTGGAAACCCCTTCGGGCCAAAAGTGTTACCTATGTCTTAGGAACAATCTGTTTACCATGTGTCCGGTCCGGACACCTCGGTGAGCACACAAAACCGGCCATACGTGATCAGCTGAAAAGCGGCCAATAGGGTTGCTGCAGGGACATTGAATCGGTCGCAGGGAATACGCTGCGACGACGTGAGCAATGTCTTGGGCGAAGACAAGAAGCAGCAAGTGATTGCATTTTGGGCCGGCTAGGCTGGTCGCTGCGGCGCATCGAAGCGGCGGTGCACATCCGGCGGGAGACGATCGGCGGCTATTTCCGGCCGGCATCCCGATACGGCCGCCGGGTGGATGGGGACGGCTCACGCCCGCAAAACCGGCCATAGAGGTGATCACCGACTCTGCTATGGATCCAGGGGTGATCACCGACTCCGACCCGCAGCCGAGGCGGAGTCCTTCCGCCAGTGCCTGCGAACCGTACCGTGACCTGATCGAAGTGGCGGTGTGCCGTGGCCGGAACGCTATGGCGATCTGGCAGGACCTCGTGGATGAGCACGGATTCCAAGGCGGGTATCAGAGCGTCCGGCGGTTTGTGCACAACCTGCGAAAGGTCGCGCCAGAACCTAGAGTGGTCATTGAGACCGCACCCGGTGAAGAGGCGCAGGTTGACTATGGGACCGGCCCGATGGGTGCGCGATCCGCACACGGGAAAGTATCGGCGTACGCGGCTGTTTGTCTTGACACTTGGATATAGCCGGAAATGCGTACGGCTTTTGGTGTCCCAATCGAGCGTCCGCATCTGGGCCGAGCTGCACGAGAAAGCGTTTCGCCGACTGGGCGGAGCGACGCGCGTCGTGATCCTGGATAACTTGCGCGAAGGCGTGCTGGCGCCAGACATCTACGATCCCGCGCTCAACCCGTTATATAAGGATCTGCTGCAGCACTACGGAGTCGTCACTCTCCCTTGCCGGGTCAGAGATCCCGATCGCAAGGGCAAGGTGGAATCGAGTGTCGGGCACGCGCAGAAGACACCATTGAAGGGTATGCGGTT
>JAFAMM010000298.1 GCA_019233375.1 Acidobacteriaceae bacterium | reverse complement strand
CGAAGGCGGCTTTGAGATTGTAGATAGTCGCCAGGTCTTCTGGGACCACCTCCAGGTAACCTGCACCGGCGCTAAATTCGGGCACCGGACCGCTCGTGCGCCGCGCTCGATGCGCAAGCGAGCGCGGCATAAAGTCGTGCAGCGATGAAATTCCCGCTACCAGCGGAGCGAGCGCCTCCGGTATTTGCGGATCGGCGGCGTTCCCGAAGTGACGCTCGCCGTTCACAACGAGTTCGTGGAGCTGGGTGTGAAATGCCGACCGCACCTGGCCGGCCGTACCAGAGAAATCGATCGCAAGATTCGGATACACGCCGTGGACCGTGAATCCGTGCGAATGCAGCCAGGAGGTTACCGCGTCAAGATCCGACTTGGCGATCCCAAACCGTTCACCGAACTCCTGGGCCGTTATCCAGTGGTGAAAATTGGGTGACAGAGGATCATGCAAGTCCTCGAGGAAACTGGAGAGCGCGGCCTCCTGCGCCGGCGGCCGCTTCAACTGAAGAAACATGTGCTCTAACTCGAGACTGTCTGCAACAGGTCCCTGATCCTTCGCCGAACTCGCCTCTGGCCTCACGTTGCCAGGCAGTGCGACGAGAACCTTTTCATTGATCCCCTGCGTGAGCATCGCAGGAGCGTGCGGGCTTACTTGCCCGTCCGCCCCTGAAGTACAGTAAAGTGCTAATCCGGCCAGCGCAAACCAGGCGGGCAGCTTCAACATGCATCCTCCGACCGAGTCCTATTCGCGCGCCACGCCTGTAACAAGGCGTGGTTGCGTTCGTAAGTGATTGCAAGTCTACGCGTCGCCGAACTAACCTGTCAAGGCTACGTGGATTAGGGGGTACCGGATGAACTGATAATTGCTGATGACTGCTTCGGCGCTACTCTACCCTGCCGGCTTCCAGCTACCGCGGGCACCGGCCCACCGCTCGACCCGGCCCCACCCCTGGAGCACATCGCCGAGCCGCCACCGCGAACCCTTTTTCCCTGCCGCCGCCCCGCCGGGCAGACTGCCGGTACAAAGCACGGTCTTGCACGTCCAACACGCTGAAGTGAATAAGTGCCGCCGCCGCATTCCTCTATGCGTATCTTTTATATAGTCGGCTGAGAGCCCAAAGCATATATAGTGCTTCTGCGGCTTCTAGTGTTAGCCTGGTACCATAAGCCAAAAAGGCTAGTACTATTCGCCTAAGCGTCGTCTTACTTTCCTTACCGGAATAGGGTAAAACAGATCTGCCAGATCGTAGCGGATTTTGGCTACGTCGGAGGGTGGCTTCGGACACCTTTCTGCACAGGAAACGCGCCCTGTTCCTGTGTACGATTCAACGTTCGAATTTCCGATTGATCAATAGGAGATCCTTTATGCTGAGAGGCTCGATAGTTGCAGCTGTCTTCGCTGCAGCTCTTTTACTGGTACCCGGCAAGAGTATGGCGCAGAACTTCGTGGTCGACCATTACACTTCTGCCGACCAGCTCTATACCTTTGTCGAAAACGGAGCAACCGGTGCCAATGAATTTAACATTACAAGCTTCGCGTGTGCCAACATCTACGTCTACTCCTTTCAGGACATAGTAGCTTGCGGGTCCTGTCTCGTCAGCCCAAACGGCTCGCTGGAAGAGGATTTGGACGCCGATTTAATCAACCACCCGGTTACAGGCGTCAGGCCCCCCACAGGTGTCGTTAAAGTCGTTTTCACTTCATGGACCCAAAACTTCTGTGACCCGACCGCTCTCGGTGCGACCAGCGCGAACCTGAAAGCCTTCCGCGCCAAAGGCACCTCTGAGCTCGAGCTATTCGATAACAACGTGCTGAGCGCTGCTGAAGAGGCCCGGTTGAACTCAGACTGTACTGCTGTCTTTACAGTCCTGAGCGGCGCCTTCAACGTGACCTGCGGACCCACGGACGCACCGCCCAAGGGATACAAGGGCAACAATCCCCCCGGGTATCGCGGGCATTAGTCAGGCGTTGCACGAATAATGTGACCGGTGCTCTAGAGCACCACTTGCTGTATTTTGATTAACTCTTGGCGCCAAGCGATTCGTCGGCCTGACTGCAATCGCTTGGCGTTAACTTTGTCTTAAATCGGGGGAAAAAATGTCATTATCAAAACCACTTATTGCGTTCACAACATGTGCTTTGATCATAGGCGCTTCGGGTGTTTGCGCCTGGGCGAGTGAAGACCCGTCGGAGGTTGTAGCTGAAATCGGCGGAAAGAAAATTACCCGCGCCGAATTCGAGCAGAAGGAGAGCGCCAAATTGCTCTCGGCCCGTTACAAATATTATCAGTCCGAGCGTCAGGCCTTGGACGACATGATCGACGATGAGGTGCTGAAGCAGCAAGCCGACCGTGAGCACGTCAGCGTCGATCAGCTACTCGAAAATCACGTGCGGCGCGTCGTGGCCGTGCCTACTGACGAGCAACTCCGGGTCTTTTATGAGGGCATGAAGACGGACCAGCCCTACGAAGCCGTCAAGGATCAGATTCGCGAATCTCTGCTCCACGTGCGCACCGATAGAGCAGAGACCGCTTACATCAAAAGCCTTCGCGAACAGGACTCGGCTCAGATCCTCTTGGCGCCTCCCCGCATGAACGTGCAGGTGGGCGACGCGCCGGTACGCGGGCCTCGAAATGCCCCCGTTACGGTGATCGAATTCGCAGATTACCAGTGTCCGTATTGCCAGAAGATCAACCCCGATCTAAAAAGGCTTGATCAGGACTTTCCAGGCAAAATCGCATTCGTTTTTAAGGATTTCCCACTTCCGATCCATAACCATGCCGCCAAGGCCGCCGAGGCCTCGCGCTGTGCTCGCGACCAGGGCAAATACTGGGAATATCATGACCTTCTGTTCGAGAATAAAGAACTCGATAAGGAGCAGCTGGACCAGAACGCCCGTGAGCTAAAACTGGATCAGGCGCGCTTTGATTCGTGCCTGGCGTCCGGTAAAGAGGCCGCGGGAGTCGAAAAGGACGTTGCCGAAGGTACGGCGCTCGGAATAACTCAGACACCCGGGTTCTTTGTTAACGGCCATTTCTTCCTGGGCGCACTCCCCTATGCCACGCTGCGCGACTTGATTCAACAGCAGCTCGCGGCAGCCGATAAAGCAGCTGGCGCAAACACCCGAGCTTCCCGGTAGGTCTTTGAAGGCTGGAAACTGCGCGCTTGTGTGGCTCCGTTATCCCCACTGAAAAGCATCACCAAAGCGTTGCAATGCAACCTTCACGAAGACAAAAGCCGAGATCGAGATCGAGCGAGACCGTGACGCGCACGTGGACGAAAGCGACGCCAGGTCTCGTTCTCCTCGACGCCTCGCTCACCCCCATCGCGGTCAGCGCCGAAGCGGTATCCATTCTTACCTATTCCGAGCGCCCCGCTCCCGCCAACTCAACCAAATTGCAGATTCCCGATGAGATTCTCGACGACATCCGTGTGCGCCGCCCTCTGCTCGGAGGCCCCGTGGTGAGTCATTTCCAGGCCGGCAAAAGAAAGTACATCAGTCAGGCTTTCGCGATGAAATCCTTCACCGAATCCGCCTCGGAACCGATTGTGGCGGTCCTGCTGCTAAGGGATAGTTCAGCTCTCGAAGCGATCCACGACGTCGCCATTGAGTTCGGCCTCAGCGAGCGGGAAGAGGAGGTCCTCAAAGACATCTCGCTCGGCCTTAATAGTCATCAGTTGGCTGAGGCGATGGACATTAGCCCGAATACCGTAAAAGCCTATCTGCGGCTGATCATGGTAAAGATGGGTGTCAGTACACGTGCTCAAATGTTAGTGAAAATTCTCGAGCACAATCGGTTTACCGGTTGATACATCAAGAACCGTGCTGCCAATAAAGAGCGGTTCCGGGACGCGCGTTACTCCGGGACGCCGCGTGCACGCCGTTTGTGGCGAGAGCGTTGTTAGCGCAAATGGCACCTGAAGTATTTCTTTGACCGAGCTAATCCACAACCCAATTCGGTAAATTTATCGCACCATCATCTGCGCCGCCATATTGTTTGCTGCCACCATATGGCATGTCCCGCCACTAATATTACTCCGGTACTATTAGCCAAAAAGCTAGTACTATTCGCCTAAATGCCGTCTTACCTTCCTCACGGGAATAGAGTAAAACAAATCTGCCAGATGTAGCAGATTTCGCTACGTCGCATGTTACCTTCGGACCCTTTCTGCACAGGAAGTGGGCTTGTTCCCGTGTACCATTCAACGCTCGAAATGCCGGTTAATCAAGAGGAGACCTTTATGTTGAGAGGTTCGATAGTTGCAGCCGTGTTGGCTGCAGCTCTTTGCGTGGCACCCGCCACGAGTACCGCGCAGAATTTCGTGGTCGACCATTACACCGCTGCCGACCAACTATATACGTTTGTCAATAACGGAGCAACGGGCGCCAGTCCGTATCTAGCTGCAGGCTATGCCTGCGCCAACATCTACGTCTATTCCTTTGAGGATATAGTGGCTTGCGGCTCATGCTACGTTAGCCCAAACGGCTCCCTGGAAGAAGACTTGCACGCGAATCTGCTCAGCGCTCCGGTTACTGGCGTTGTGCCCGCCACCGGTGTTGTGAAGGTCGTTTTCACCCAGTACACCGCGAATGTCTGCGACCCGACTGCTCTCGGCGCAACCGCTGCTAGCCTGAAGGCGTTTCGGGCAAAAGGCACGTCGGAAATCGAGCTGTTCGATAACAACGTTTTAAGCGCTGCTGAAGAAGCCCGGCTGAACTCGGATTGCACGGCTGTCTCTACAGTCCTGAGCGGCG
>JAFAMM010000461.1 GCA_019233375.1 Acidobacteriaceae bacterium | reverse complement strand
ACATCGCACGTTTGAAACTCACACCGGAATGGCAGCCGAGTACGAAATGATCAAGGCCGCGTTAGCGGTCTAATCCAACGACATTTTATCTCTGAGAAAAGCCCGCGCTCTGGGACTTGCCGAAAGCGTAGCCAGCGTGAGCAGGCCCAGTAATCTCGAAAACTGCAAGCTCAGTTGAAATCTGGAGCCGTTGACCGGGATTGAACCGGTGACCTCGTCCTTACCAAGGACGCGCTCTACCAACTGAGCTACAACGGCTTACACACGGCCGCGAATGGTGGACAGGGAAGGATTCGAAGCTTCGTACCTCGCAAGAAGGGACAGATTTACAGTCTGTTGGCTTTAACCACTCACCCACCTGTCCGCGCCCATGAGGATAACACACGGGACAGCCTGTTTTAGAGCGTTTCTTCGCCTTCTCCCGCCCCTGCCGCAGGTCTTGTCTTCAGAGCACTTCTGCTCGTGATTATTTTCGTCTCTCGATTCGCGAAAGCCCACATCTACCGGCAAAAAGAAATCCATCCGACTCGTTTGGCATCGTTCTCTGAGGGTATCCAGTTGCGCCGATTCCTGATGGTCCCATCGTTGCTGTTACCGCTGACTGTTTTTGGGTGCGGAATCAGACACTCAACGCGCGTCGACCGGGTATATGGATCTGGGACTGAAGGGAAAAGTGCGATCCCCTAGCGGTCGCGAGGTTGGCACGGCTGGAGGAGGCGCGCGACACTACCAGACACCACTAAGAGCTCTCCGGTGGCGCGACATAAAGATGCTGATCAGTGACAGCTTGGAGGGCTGGAGTAAACATAAGGGCCGGCGGCTCGGTGCCTCCATGGCCTGTTACGCGCTTCTGTCTCTCGCCCCTCTACTGCTCGTCTTCGTGGCCATCCTCGGTCTGGTTTTCGGACACACGGCAGCGGAGCACGACATCGTCGAACGGGTGCGGATGCTTGTTGGCAAGAATGGAGGCGCAGGGGTGGAGGCCCTCCTTGAAGGCTCGCGAAACACGAAGCACGGCATTATCGCTACGACCGTTGGCCTCATCGCACTGCTATTTGGCGCGTCCGGCGTGATGATCGAGCTACGAGACGCGCTGAATACGATCTGGGAAGTACCGACCCGCGAAGTAGCTGGCCTCAAGAGTAAAGCTTTGGCCTTTATAAAGGCTCAGTTTTTTTCACTCGTTATTGTGCTGTGGATTGGCGTTCTCCTTATTGTTTTACTGACGGTTACGACTTGGATTACGGCCGCGGGAGCGATGTCTGCTTCCCTTCTTCCCGCTCATGAGGCGGTCTTGCACATACTGGACCTTTGTGTGTCCTTTATACTCATCACGTTTCTTTTTGCTGCCATCTATAAGGTCATGCCCGATGTACACCTTCAATGGCATGACGTCGTGCTCGGTGCCGCAGTAACTTCTCTGCTATTTACAGCCGGCAAGGTTTTGCTTGCAATCTTCTTGGGTAAGGTCAGTTTTGCATCGACCTACGGAGCATTCGCATCGATTGTCGCGCTGGTGGCTTGGGTCTACTATTCCGGGCAGATTTTCTTTCTGGGAGCGGAGTTTACGAGGACATTCGGCAAAAGGTATGGGTCGCAGCCGGGTAATCCCGAAGGTCTGAGGAAAGCCGCCAACGAGACGCCGCCGCTAGCTGACCGGCAGTAATCCGGCGGCAGCCAAAATCGGGAGGCAAAGTGGCCCTGAATTCGCACCATTACAGTGTTAGCAATTGGCTGATCCCGCTGTTGTACGCAGCGGGAGCTCTCCTAGTGGGTTTTACCATTCCACGACTCGCATACAACGTCCTCCCCGGCTTTGTTTCCTCAATCAGCGTAAACGCGGCAATCGGCATTTACTCCGCAGTTGCATCGGGGATGATCGCGCTTACCGGCATCGTTTTCTCCCTCACCTTTGTGATGGTGCAATTTAGCGCTACTGCCTATTCCCCTCGACTGGTTCTCTGGATTGCGCGAGACCCGGTGATGTCTCATTCCATCGGCGTGTTTACGGCGACATTTCTATATGCACTTGCCTCATTAGCTTGGGTCGACAGGAGCGGTTCTGGCCGGGTTCCGCTTGCCGGAACAGTACTCGTCACTGCACTTCTCATTGTTAGTGTGGTCATGTTCATTTTCCTGATTCAGCGCGTGGGCACGCTCCAGGTAAACCGCATGCTTATCTTCACCGCTGATCAGGGACGGGCGATTATAGAAAGTCTTTACCCGCCACTTGACGCACCTGCGTCTGAGGTTTCACCCGGGATTAGCGGGTTCCCATGCATTCAGACCATTCTCCACGACGGACCTCCACGCATTATCCAGGCGGTGAACATTCCCGCCTTGGTAGAGATCGCTACCAGCAACGGGTGCACAATCGAAATGGTCCAGTCCATCGGTGATGCCGCCATGGAGGGTACGCCGATGCTGAGGGTCTTGGGTGTGGGTAGGTCTCTTCCCGAGGGCAGTTTGAGACGTGCGATCAAGATTGGAGCGGAGCGTACCTTCGAACAAGACCCAAAGTATGCAATTCGTTTACTTGTGGACATTGGGATCAAGGCTCTGTCGCCGGCAATCAATGATCCCACCACCGCCGTGCAAGCACTCGATCAGATCGAAGATCTGTTGATCCGTCTCGGCCGCCGTCGATTGGAAATCGGGTGCTATTGCGATGCGGCCGGCACTCTCCGGCTCTTGATCAGTTTTCCAACCTGGGATGATTTTCTTCGCCTTGCCTTCGATGAAATCCGGTTCTATGGCGCTAACAGCATTCAAGTCATGCGCCGCATGAAAGCACTTGTGAGCGAGCTGATTTCCATCTTGCCTGAAGAACGCCACCCTGCGCTTCGCGAATGGCGGGAGAGATTACGATTCACCGTCGAGCGCTCCTTTGCCGATCAGCAGGACCAATTGGATGCGTCGGCCGAAGATCGTCAAGGTCTTGGCAGTACGCGCCACACCTGGGAGAGCAATTAGAATGGCGCAATTGGAATTGGGTTTGCGAGAAGTCGGCGATCACGGCGCTCCGTCCTTGCGGGTTCGCGCGCCCCTGCGCCGCATCGCGCGAAAGCCCATGTCACAAAGTTCTTGCCTTGCAACAGGAAATGAACCATACTGCTGCCATCAGGTTCTGATGGAAGGGAATCCGGCATCGTAATTTCCAATGAGCGACAAACCTCAGCCCCCGGGTGAACTGCTGCGCGACACGCTCGACATGCTGATCCTCAAAACCGTCAGCCGCGGCGCCATGCACGGTTACGCCATCGCGGAGCACATAGAGGAAACCTCCGAGGATGTGCTGCGCGTGGGCGAGGGTGCGCTCTACCCTGCTCTGCACCGGCTCGAACTCCGCGGATTGCTCTCTGCTGAATGGGGCACATCCGAAAACAAACGCCGAGCCAAATACTATCGCCTGACCGCAGCTGGGCGTAAATGGCTTGGCGAGGAATCAGCTCATTGGACGAAGATGACGTCCGCAATCGGCCGCGTTATGGAAACAGCTTAATTTGGCAGGTCAGCTTGAAATGATGTCCGGGCCTGGCCCGGCCTTAGTCGCCCATATCTTATGTTGTCCGAGTGGCAAAGAAATCTGTGGCTTCGAGTTAAGGCGCTGATTCACCGCCGCAGGCTCGATCGCGATCTGGAAGACGAAGTCAGCTTCCACCTGGCCCAGCGGGAGCAGAAGTATCGCAGCGAGGGTCTGCCGCCAGAAACTGCGCGCCACGCCACTCGCCGCAAGTTCGGCAACGATACTCTGCTGCGCGAACAAACACGCGACATGTGGACATTCAACTGGATCGAGACGCTCTGGCAGGACGTCTGCTATTCGGCCCGAGGTCTGAGAAAAAATCCCGGCTTTGCGGCGGTGGTGGTTTTCTCGCTGGCCCTCGGTATCGGAGCGAACAGCACCATCTTCAGTGTGCTTAACGCAGTCCTGTACCGCCCCCTGCCTTTTGACCAGCCTGACCGGCTGATGATGATCTGGGAAACCGAATACGGACACAAGACGCAGCCTCCCGTGGCCGAGATCATCGACTGGAACCGCCAGAACAATGTCTTCGAAGACATCGCTTCAAGTAGCCGTACCGAAGCGGAGCCGCTTGGCGGTGGAGGAGGATTGCCGGAGCTTATCCAAACTCAATTTGTGAGTCCGAATTTCTTCAACGTGCTGCGCGTGAGGCCGCTCCTGGGCCGCATTTTTCTAACCAGCGAAATCCATGACCAGACCCAAACCGTTGTAATCAGCCATGCTTTCTGGATGCGCCGCTTTGGCGGTGATCCAAACGTGCTTGGAAAAACGTTCACCGTCTCGGGGGTGCTGTCCACCGTGGTCGGGGTGATGCCGCGGGGTTTTGCGCCATTTTATGGCGACAAGATCGATTTGTGGTATCCCATCAATCCCGCCGGAGATCGCTATTCGAAGCGCGACGATCGCGGCTGGCTGTTCGCGTTTGGCCGGCTCAAACCCGGCGTGACGCGCGATCAGGCAGAGGCGGAAATGGCGATCATCGCACGCCGGCTGGAGCAAACGTATCCCAAAACCAATAAAGGAATCGGTGTCATTGTTGAGCCTCTGCACGAGGCGCTCTACAATTGGGCTGGCCGCGTTCTCTATCCCCTCGCCGCAGCCGTCGGCTTCGTTTTGCTAATCGCCTGTGCCAATGTCGCGAATCTGTTGCTGTCGCGTACGGAAACGCGTCGAAAAGAGCACGCGGTGCGCGCTTCGCTCGGCGCTGGCCGGCGTCGATTGATGCAGCAGGTACTGGCCGAAAGCGGTCTTCTGGCTTTCTTAGGCGCCGCTCTCGGAGTCGTCCTCACCTTCGGCGGCATCTGGCTGTTCCGTCTCCTCGCCGGAGATTTTCCAAACTCTGCCAGTCTCGGTGTCGATCGGAACGTCCTGCTCTTTACGCTTGCAGCGTGCTTGCTGACGACGGTCCTCTCCGGATCGCTCCCGGCCTTACTGGCCTCTCGTCCCGATCTGAACCTCGCGCTCCGGGAAGGCGAGCATCGCATGACCTCTGGCGGCCGCGGCCGCATCCGCCAGGCTTTAGCGGTCGTCGAGACGGCGCTGGCGGTTGTGCTTCTGGCGGGCGCCGGTCTCATGATTCACAGCGTGCTGCGCTTAATGCAGGTGAATCCTGGCTTCGATCCGCATAACCTCATCACCGCTGCAACATCTGTGCCCGAAGGCGGCAAATATCTCGACCGCGTGCCCGGCGGCAGCATGGAGAAAACATCTCCCCTGGTCAACGCGTTTTATCAGCAACTCGCGGCGAATCTGGCCGCCTTGCCGGGCGTTGAATCTGTCGGAACCATCAGCTTTCTGCTCGGTGGCGACTTTAGAGATTTCTATATTTTGGGGCAGCCGTCTCCGCCGCCTGAGAAAATGCCGGGGGCCATGTACAACGAGGTCAGTCCATCGCTCTTTCATACCTTGCGAATTCCGCTGAAGAAAGGCCGTTTTCTGGACTCTCATGATACTAGTAGCTCCCCCTGGGTCGTAGTGGTCAACGAAGCCTTCGCGAAGCGCTACATTCCGCACGAAGATCCTATCGGTAAGCGGCTGCTTCTTAGATACAGAGGTTATGGCGTTGACGAGCCCCAGCCGCGCCAGATTGTCGGAGTTGTAGGAGACGTGAGGCATGTCGGGCTAGCAAGAACAACACCGGAGATGATCTACGCGGCTTATTTCCAGCAGCCGGCGGCATATCCTGGCGGAACTGTAATGCCGCATCTGCATCAGGATCTGGTGATACGAACGGCATCGCCGCTGGCCGGTCGCGAAGCCGAGTTTTCAGCAGCGATCAAGAAGGCCGTCGCCAAACTCGATCCCGACCAACCCGTCACCGATATCACCACCGCGGACCGGCTCCTTGCGTCGTCGATCGAAGACTCGCGATTCTATCTGCAATTGCTGGCGACTTTTGCGGCCATGGCAGTGCTGCTGGCGGCCATCGGGATTTACGGCGTGATGGCTTACTTTGTCCGTGAACGCACCCGGGAAATCGGCATCAGGATCGCTTTGGGCGCTCAGGGCAGGAGCGTCCTCGGAATGATCGCGCAACTCGGCCTGAAGCTGACATGTTTGGGAATCGTGATCGGGCTGGCAATGGCGCTGGGCCTGACACGTCTTGTCGCCGACCTCTTCGCCGTTAGCACGTCCGATCCGGCAACCATCGCGGGCGTGGTTTTGGGTCTCCTTGTGATCGCGCTATTTGCGTGCTACTTCCCGGCTCGCCGCGCAACGCAAGTAGACCCGATGGTCACGCTCCGGTATCAATAACTCGCCGGGTAGGGAACTCTTTTCGCGCGCTTTATAAACGCGGCAAAGACCCTAACAGCGCTATACAGAGCTTTGGGCCGGCGGTCCGAGTGCGAGAAAGCGTCGAAGTTGTTGTGACGAGATTTCGACATTTAGCTGAGCGGGACGCCTGGCATCGGGCATTCGAGTGCCCTGAAGTCGCACAAAACACGGTCACATGACTCGAGTGCCGCGTGGCACGGACAATGGCAAATCAAGTGCTTTTCTTTTGCTCGAGTTCGGCCATTGAGTATGGCGGTTCTGGAAAAGGAGACATTATGATCGGCACATGTAAGAACTGCGGATCCACGGAGTCGCAGGCAATAGCCGACGCGAAAACCCTCGGGTTGCAGCAAGAGTTTCAAAGCGGCGTTTACACGTGCTGCCAGTTAGCGCAATGGGCACAGGAGCAATGGGCGGCATGGTTCGAAGCGACGCACCAGGATGAGTTGAAGAACCGCAACGAACTGAGTGGGACGGCCGACGCCGACGAGACGGAAACGGTACTGGTTCCTGTCCGTTTTCGCCAGCGTGTTCCGTGGTTCCGGCGCGCCTAAATAGAACTGGGCAAGCGCTCGGCCTCGTCGATCTGGAGCAGAGAAGTTCACTTATCTCGTAGCAGCGAACTGTTACCTATGTCTTCGGAACGATGGGTTGACTATGCGTCCGGGATGGACAACAAGATTTTGGGGCGGCTGGTGGGATTCGAACCCACGACATCCAGAACCACAATCTGGCGCTACTACCAACTGAGCTACAGCCGCCGTGAGGAGGGTTCCTCTCGAAGTTTAACATCCATGTTCGATTTGCGCGCTTTACATCAGGCTGATCGGATCGATGTCAATCGTCATCGCGGCCGGTTTCCAGCCCTCGTCCGCTGAATACTTGCGAAGTTTCCGCACCACATCCCGCAGCGCTGACCGTTTGGCCGCTTTCAACAAAATCTGATACCGGAATTCATTTTTCAAGCGCAATACGGGCGCCTCAGCCGGGCCGATTACGCGTACGCCTTCCGGCGGCGGATTTAATATGAAACCGATCTCGGAGGCGATCCGCAACGCGTTTTCCTGCTTGCCGGCTCGCAGCAGCACGTTCGCGCATGCGGCGAATGGCGGATAACGCAGCCACTTACGGAATTCGACCTCTTTCTTATAGAAAGCCTCGTAATCCTGCTCGGCCGCGTACCGGACGGCGTAGTGCTCCGGATTCAGCGTCTGAATAACGACGTGGCCGGGAGTGTCGCCACGGCCGGCGCGGCCCGCGGCCTGAGTCAAAAGCTGGAACGTGCGTTCGGCGGAGCGAAAATCGGGAATGCTGAGACCAATATCGGCCAGGACGACGCCAACCAATGTGACGTTCGGGATATCGTGGCCCTTGGCGATCATTTGCGTCCCGACGAGAATGTCGACGTCCCCATCGCGAAAGGCGTGCAAAATGTTTTCAAACGCGCCTTTCGCGGTTGCGGTGTCGCGGTCAAGCCGGGCCACGCGCGCAACAGGCACGTGCTGGTGTATCTCGTCTTCCACGCGCTCCGAGCCTGTACCGAGAAACTGGATGTAATCACTGCCGCACTTTGGACAACTGGACGGAATCTTTTCGGCATATCCGCAGTAATGGCACAGCATGCGGCGATCGCGCCGGTGATGGGTCAGCACGACTGAACAGTTGGCGCAAAGCATCCGCTCGCCGCAGGCGCGGCAGATCATGAAACTCGAAAAGCCGCGCCGGTTGAGCAGCAGCATGGTTTGTTCGCCGCGTTGCAGCCGCAGCTCCATATCTTCGAGCAAGGCGCGCGAGAACGTCGCCTGCCGCTTCGTTTCGAGGAACTCCACCCGCATATCCACGATGCGGACTTGCGGCATGGGCCGCTGTGCGATGCGCTCGGGCAGAAGCAGGCGAGTGTATTTGCCCTGCTCGGCATTCCACCGGCTTTCGATGCTGGGGGTGGCAGACCCGAGAACGGCCACCGCCTGCCGCTCGCGGGCGCGCACCAGCGCGACATCGCGTCCGTGATAGCGAGGCGTCTCTTGCTGTTTGTAGCCGCCTTCGTGCTCCTCGTCGACGATGATGAGGCCCAGATCCGCCACCGGAGCAAAGACGGCCGAACGCGTTCCGATGACGACGCGCGTCTGGGCGTTGCGGATCCTGCGCCATTGCTCGGCGCGCTCGGTATCGCCGAAAGCGGAGTGAAGAATGGCGACCTGGCCACCGAAGCGGTGGAAGAACTGGCCTGCAACGGCGGGTGTCAAGGCGATTTCGGGAACGAGCAGCAGCGCATTTTTACCCATCGCAAGCGCCGCCTCAATGCAGCGAAGATACACCTCCGTCTTGCCCGATCCCGTTACGCCTTGCAGCAGAAAAGCCTTAAACTGGCCAGCTTCGAGCGCCTGCTTAATTTCTGTGAACGCCTGCTGCTGATGTGCATTCAGCACCGGTACAGGACGTTCGTAGCCCGCCGGGGCGCGCCAGCCCTCGGGCGCGAGCCGGATCAGCTCGCGCCGCGCGAGGGAGCGACCGGCCTCGCTCGCCCGCTTGAGTTTGCCGGCCAGCTCCGCCAAGTTGTGCGGTCCGGGGTGTAATTCGAGGAAAGCGAGCAGCTCTCTTTCAGTCTTGTTGAGTTTGAGTTCAGGAGCAGACCGGCGCAGGAACTCAGCCTGCAGCCGCCCTGCTGCGGCGCGCAGCGGATCACGTTCCTCTTCCGTTTTCTCGGCCACCACCCATCCGCGCTTAATAAGCTGCTGCAAAACCGGCTTTGCGCCGGCGACTTTAGCCGAGAGATACTCGGCCGAGCGAGGCTGCCGCTCCAGCATGCCCAGGAGTTGCACGGACGCGTCCGTAGCGGTGTCTATGACGAGCTGACGAGCGATGCTCCGACCACCTTCTGTAAGCGAATAGCGAGTGCCCCGGCGCGTCTCTCCAGCCAATGGCAGCATAGACTTTATTACTTCCCCGATGGGCGCGCAGTAATATTCCGCTATCCAGTTCCCGAGACTCAGCAATTCCCGGTCGAGGACGGGCTCATCATCAATCAGAGCCATCACCGGCCGGGTCTCCTCGGCGGCAGCCTCGCCGTGCAGGTGCACAACGACGCCGGCCAGCTTGCGGCCGCCGAAGGGAACCAGCACGCGGCAGCCTGTTTTAACGCGTCCGCGAAGCGGCAATGATAGCTGATAGGTGAACAGACGGTCGACGGGCACCGGGAGCGCCACATCGCAATAGGCAGCGGCTTCAGGCATCCAGTTCGGCAATCGCGTGAAACGTCTTCTGCAAAGCCGGGTAGAGACGCGTATAGATTTCGTACCGTTTGCGATACGAGTCAGCGGCAGCGGGGTTGGGCGTCTTGATCTCAATCTCCTTCACGGCGCGCGCGGCGATATCCGCCGCGCTGGCATATTCGCCCGTTCCGATGAGAGCCAACAAGGCAGCGCCATATGCGGAGCCCTCCTGGGTTGCGAGTGTGGCCACAGGCAAATTGAAGATATCGGCGAACAGTTGATGCCAGAATGGACTGCGCGCGCCGCCACCCGACAATCTCACGGTTTTAGGAGGAGCGCCGAGTGTCGCGATGATCTCCAGGCCGTCCTTCTGGCTGTAGCAGACTCCCTCTAAAATCGAGCGCACAAAATCCGAGCACTGATGCCGGGCGGTCAGCCCGATCCAGGCGCCGCGGGCATGCGCATCGAGATGCGGCGTTCGCTCACCCATCAGATAAGGCAACCAGAACAAGCCATGAGAGCCGGCGGGAGACCGCGTGGCATCGGCGGTGAGATCGTCGTAGGCGGTACCGGGCGTAAACCGGTTGCGGTACCACTGCAAGCTGAGACCCGCTCCCTGCGTGACGCCCATGACGTGCCAAGCGTTGGGAATGGCGTGGCAAAACGTGTGCACGCGTCCAGCAGGGTCGTAGGCAGGTTCTGGGAGGTAAGCAAACACGACGCCAGATGTTCCGATGGTGCAGGAGACCGTGCCAGGCTCGACGATGCCGTTGCCGATGGCGCTCGCGGCCTGATCGCCCGCACCTGCGACGACGGGCGTACCTGCAACAAGACCGGTCGCCGCAGCCCCATCCGCGGAGACCTTCCCGCTCACAGCGCTTGATTCATAAGACGTAGGCAAAACATTTGCGTTCAGATCGAGGCTCGATATCATCTCGCTCGACCAGCGGCGCTGCACCACGTCGAACAAGCCGGTGCCGCTTGCATCGGAAACATCGGTCGCGTGCTCGCCGGTCAATTGAAAACGAACGTAGTCCTTGGGCAGCAGCAAGTGGCGCAATTCGTCGAAGCGTTTGGGCTCGTTATCACGCACCCACAACAATTTCGGCAGCGTGAAGCCGGTCACGATTGGGTTTGCCGTCCAACGTACCGCCTCCTTCGAGCC